>JALWKP010000032.1 GCA_027081355.1 Campylobacteraceae bacterium | reverse complement strand
TCTCCCTGCTTTTATAAAACTATTCTCTTTTATTTCAATATACTCTTTTGTAACGACATTACTTCCGATAAAACTTCCTCTTTTTACAATCACTCCTCCGTTTATAACAGCAGCGGTTGAGATATGGCAAACATCTTCTATTAGAGCATCATGCTCAATAAGAGCTTTTGAATTTATTATACAATTTTTCCCAATTTTTGCATTTGCATTTACTAATGCATGGTGCATTATAATTGTTCCTTCTTCTATTTTTGAATATTTAGAAACATACGCAAGAGGTGAAATAATAACCGGTAATTTAAAATTTAGTTTTTTTAATTTTTCATAAATTTTTGTTCTTAAATCAGGAGTTTTAATCTGTCCTACCGTTACAAAAGCATATTCATATTTTTCTCTTAATTTTCCTAAATCTTCATCACATCCAATTACTTCATAATCCAAAACTTTCTGACCTATTAAATTCTTATCTTTTTCAATAATCCCCGCTATTTTAAATTTTCCTTCAAGTTCAATTACATCAATACCACTTTTGCAATGCCCACCGCCACCTACTAAAAGTATATCTCTTTTCATCTTATAGTATCACACTACTAGATATATTTACAACTCTATCTTCAAGCCACAAGGCATTATGCAGATCTGCATGCTGTGCATCTTTAAACATTTCTAACTTATTCATTAGCCTCCAAATAGGTCTTGTCATTATCCCGTTTTCATTTGTATATTTCAAAAACTCATCTCTTTGTTTTTTATCTTCCAAGATTATACCATTTAGCCAGTAATTTGATCTTGAATTTTTAGGCTCAGTTATAAACTTTATATCACTATCTTGAAAAAACTCTTTATATATTTTTGCTAACTCTCTTTGTTTTTCAACAAAAAAGTCCAACTTCTCCATCTGTGCTACTCCAAGAGCTGCAGCTAAATTTGTCAATCGGTAATTGTATCCTACCTCATCATGAATATATTCATATGGATGAGGAACTTTTGCGGTAGTGGTAATATGTTTTGCTCTTTTAGCTAACTTTTCATCATCAGTTACTATCATACCTCCACCGCCTGTGGTGATAATTTTATTGCCGTTAAATGAAAATACCCCCAATTTACCAAAAGTGCCTGTATGCTTTTCTTTATAGTAACTGCCCAAACTTTCAGCAGAGTCTTCTACTACTTCTATATTGTAGGATTTGCATACTTTTACTATTTCATCTATCTTACAAGGATGTCCAAATGTATGCATAGGAACACAGGCTTTGATGATTTTGGAACTATTTTTATTTATACAGTTACCTTTATCATCTATATAGCAATTTTTAGCAAGAAAGTTTTTTAAGCTATCGGGACTTAAGCCCAAAGTATCCATATCAACATCTACAAAAATCGGCTCAGCATAACAATATTTTATAGCATTAACTGTTGCGATAAAGGTTAAAGGCTGAGTGATAACTTCACAACTCTCATCTACTCCGACAAGTTTTAAAGCAATATGCAAAGCTGAAGTACCGTTTGAAGTTGCAATCGCATATTTTGCGCCCGCAAAATCCGCTACCATCTCTTCAAATTTTGTTACATATTTACCGACACTAGAAACAAAAGTGGACTCTATCGTCTCGCACACATACTCTTTTTCATTACCAACAAATCTAGGCTCATGAAGAGGTAAAAATTTATCAGTTTGATACAATCTTTTAATAAAATCAACAGTTTTTTTATACATCTTTACATCTTTTCATCTAAATATTTACCTGTCTCTTTGTGACCAAAATTGGGAAGCAGTTTTAAAAACTCCTCTAAAATATCCTTTTTTGTCCAAGACATACTGTTTTTTAATTCTTTAATTCTATTTTCAAAACTGTTTAACTTCTCTTCATCAAAATCCAACTCGTTTTTGATAATTCCAAGATTGATAAATTTGTCCATATCTAATGTTTCATTTTCTGTAAAAAACTCTTCAAAATCTTTTTCTCCGGTTGTATCACTTTTGGTAAAAAGACAAGGATATTTACCCTCTTTCGGTAAAGTTTTTGCCAAAGCTCTTGCTTCATCTTCACTTTCGCATAGATACGGCTCATATCCTAACTGTTCAAGATACTTTATAGCAATATCCGAAAAAGTTATAAGGTTTAACTCTTCACTCAATTTTGGAAAAAATATATCTCTATTTTCTCCAAAAATGCAAGACATCAAACAAAGCTCTCCACTCTCTTTAGGTGTGACAAAATATCTTTTTATATCATTTGGAGCAACTATAGGTTGGAGTTTTTGAATTCGCTGGTTAAATCCATGAAGTAAACTACCGTCACTAAAAGCAACATTAGCAAATCTTGCCATAGAAACATTTATATCTTGTGATCTTCTATGCACGAACATTTCCATTATTCTCTTGCTTGCTCCCATCATATTGACAGGATTTGCCGCTTTGTCAGTCGAGACACAAAAGTATTTATTTACTCCATTTTTTATAGATTGCTCCAATGTTTTATCTGTATTAAAAATATTTACTTCACACATTCTCATAAGTGTAAAAGGATCTTTTTCGCTTCGCACATGTTTAAGTGCTGAGAGATTAAGAACATAATCATATTTTCCATCACTTTTAATAAAAGCATCATATATATCACTGCCAACATCAAGTGCAAAAGTTTTAAACTCTCCATCAATATATCCTAAAGAACTTCTTATATCTCTTACAAGCTCTACCATATTGTTTTCTGATATATCTACAACATGAAGCTTTTTAGGATTTCTTTTAAATATCTCTTTTGTTACTGCCTGTCCAATAGAACCTGCTCCTCCTATCACCAAAAAAGATGAATTAGAAACAACTCTTTTTAACTCTTCGCCATAACTATTTATATCATCAATAAATAGTTCTTTTTCTCTTCCTATAAGATTTAAAATATTCATTTATAAACTCTTTGCTCTAAAATGTATCTCATTATCCTTTAAATAGGGATTTATAGACAAACAATTTAGGTAAATTGGTATATTTGTATATTGGCTATTGGTTATTAATTGCAATACTAACCTCCTTTATTATATAATTAATTTCTTCATCAGATAAATATGGGTTCATAGAAGTATTAGTTTTTGGTTTATAGTTGTTAGTTTTTAATTTAAACATTCTAAAACCTTCTTGGTTATATAATTCAATTCTTGTTCTTTGATATATGGATTCATTGGTAATGATAAAATTTCTTTGCTAATTTTTTCAGAAATAGGGAAATCGCCCTCTTTATAGCCTAAATACTCAAAACACTCTTGCAAATGTAAAGGCATAGGATAGTGCACAGCTGTTGGTACTCCAACTTCTTTTAATTTGGCTTGCACCTTCTCCCTTCTGTCTTTGCCCTTCACTCTTATAGAGTATTGAGCCCAAGCGGATGTGGCTTTATTATCAATAAATGGTAAAACCAACTCTTCACTCTTCACTCTTAACTCTTCACTATATTTTTTAGCTACTTCTTGCCTTTTAGCCAAATCTTTTTTATAGTGTTTAAGTTTTACATTCACTACGGCGCATTGCAAAGTATCCATTCTTCCGCCTAAGCCGATATATTTATGGTGGTAGCGTCTGTTTTGTCCGTGGACTCTTAGCATTTTCATTTTTTGGGCTAATTCATCGTTATTTGTCAATATCGCGCCGCCGTCTCCGTAGCATCCAAGAGGTTTTGCAGGGAAAAAGCTGGTTGTGTATATATCGGCATAGTGAACTTCGGCTTTGTCTTTGTATGTTGCACCGAAACTTTGGGCGCCGTCGATTATCGTGTATAGTGATTTGTGATTAGTGATTAGTGATTGGAGAGCATCCAAATCAGCGGGTTGTCCGTAAAGGCTTACGGGCATTATTGCTTTGGTTTTGTCTGTAATTTTCTCTTCTATCTTACTTGCATCGATATTGTAAGTTTGCTCATCTATATCTACAAATACGGGTTTTGCGCCAAGCAGGGCTATTGTTTCGGCGGTTGCTATAAATGTAAAAGGGGTTGTAATTACTTCATCGCCGGGCTTAATGCCAATTGCCATCATAGCAAGAAGCAGGGCATCGGTTCCGCTAGAGCAGGTTACGGCATTTTTAGCACCTGTAAAGCGGCATAAATTCTCTTCTAACTCTTTTACTGCACTGCCCATTATGTAAGCGGCGCTGTTTAAAACTCTATCCATCTCTTCCTCAAGCTCTGCCTGATATAGAAAATGTTGTTTTTTAAGGTTGGCAAAATCAATGTTGGTTTCTAGTTTTTGGCTTTTGGTTTTTAGAAAATTGGATGGAGAAATTGTAATATCAGAATGCTTTTCAATCATATTTTCATCACGAGTTATTACTCTTGCATCTACTGCTTTTGCACTTGATATTATCTGCGAATCTTCTATGTCTTCGTAGTTTAACTCTATATAAGTTGGTGTTTTTGCTATCTTGATATCTTTTATAAATAGCTTCAATCTCTTATGTACCTCATCGAGAGCTTCTTTGTTGTCATAGTCAAATTGAGCTTTTATCTCTTTAAATAGTATAAACTCTATATTGTCTATAGATGACGAACTTATAAAAACATTATCATCACTTTTTTGTATGAGATTATATACTTCTAACGACTCAGGGTATTTTACTCTTCTTCTTTCTGATAAGATGTCAATGATAACATTATTGTCAAGTAAATAATTCATAATCTCTCTTTCATTTCAATAAAATCTGCTCTATCGAGTTTGTATTGGAAACTTCTTTCATAATCCACATCATACTCTTTTTCATTTGAAATCTCTTTTGTTTTATTTATGGTTTTTACTTCCACTCCATCGCTTTTGAAAATCTCTAAAATCTTTAAAATCTTTTCAGCAAGGATGTTGTTTTTTATATTTACTATCAACTGCATTTTATCTCCTAAGATTTGTGTATTCGTATATTGGTGTATGGTTATTTGACTAATACACAAATAACCAATAACTAATAACCAATAACCTTTATCTCATTTTCTATTATAGCATATTTTCTGCCATCACTGTCTATTGCAACTCCATTTTCACCAAACTCTAATGTATTGCCCGAAATTCCGACCCAGCCTATCTGACGCGCCGGCACACCCACCATCAGGGCAAACGGTTTAACATCTTTGTTTACCACTGCTCCGCTTCCAATTAAAGCATATTCGCCGATTGTAACACCGCAGACTATCGTTGCATTTGCCCCGATTGAACACCCTTTTTTAAGCAGAGTCTTTTTAAATTCATCTTTTCTTTGAATAAAAGCTCTTGGATTAATTACATTGGTAAAAACCATAGAAGGACCTAAAAATACATCGTCTTCTATCTCTACCCCTTCATAAATAGAGACATTATTCTGCACCTTCACACCGTTTCCGATTGTCACTTTAGGACCCACTACGCAATTTTGCCCAAAAGAGCAGTTTTCACCAATTTTGGTATAAGGCAGAATATGGCTAAAATGCCAGATTTTGGTGCCTTTGCCGATTTGGACATTATCGTCTAAAAAGGAAGAAGGGTGAATTTGTATATTAGTTGACTTGTTATTGGTTATTGGTGTATTATTTTTTGACATTTTTATCCTTTATGCTTTTTATAAAATTATTTAACTTCTTTCCTAAGATTTCTAAATTAATTATTATATCTTTGTATTGTTCATTATCAATTAAGCCTCTTTTGTATAAGAGATAAACCCAGTGCTTACTCTCCCATAAAGAACCTCTTGCATTATAATAAAATTTAATGCTGTCTTTATAGTGGAACCTTCCATATCCTTCGGCTATATTTGCACCTATTGAATCGATAGAGCGAATTGCCTGATTTCCTATATTATATTTTAAATCATTGGGTAATTTAGTATAAGTTTTCCATATCATATTGCTTAACTGTAACGATAGTTTGTAAATATCCAATTTACCCAAATCCATTTATATCCCCAAAACAAGCAACCAGTCAACCAATAACCAATATACTAATTAACTAGTTTACAGAAAGGATGATACTCTCCCTTAAGTCCAACCGGCTCTAAGTTTCTAATTGTCGATACGATATTAATCGATTTTTCGGCTTCACTCAAGCCGAAGCCGTTTCCTTTTAGTATCTCTTCGTAACTTCTTGTGTGCAGTTCGGTAAAGCCGCCGCTGAATTCTATCTCTTCGCCGTCAACCGTGATGCTTCTGAATGTTCTTTGCCCTGTTGCTTTAATTTCTTCGGGGATATAGTCGTATTTTACGCTTAGGAACCATCGCACTCTTGCGTGTTCAAGTTCCAAATATCCGGCATTGGCATAAGGGGTTTTAAGGTGAACAATATTCTCTTTTACATTTCCAAAAATCCATGTTAGCATATCGTAAAAGTGAACACCGATATTTGTTGCCAGCCCGCCGCTTTTGGTTTCGTCGCCTTTCCAGCTTATAAAATACCACTTTCCGCGGCTTGTAAGATATGTTAAATCTATATCGTAAACCCTGTTTGGATTCTCTTGCAACTCTTTTTCTACTCTTGCTTTAAGCGCTTTAATAGAGTCGTGAAGTCTAAGCTGAAGTATATTATTAACTTTTTGCCCGGTCTCTTTTTCTATTACTTTAAGAGCTTCTACATTCCAAGGATTTAGCACAAGAGGCTTTTCGCAAATTGCATCCGCCCCGCTTCGCAAAGCCCAGCGAATATGAGAATCGTGCAGATAATTTGGGGTTGCGATAGAAACATAATCTATTTTTTCCCCTTCTCTTTTTAGTCTGTCTATATGCCTGTCAAAACGCTCAAACTCCGTAAAAAAGCTGGCTTCTGGAAAATGTGAATCCATAATTCCTATCCCGTCATACGGGTCTAGCGCAGCTACTAATTCATTGCCCGTATCTTTGATAGCTTTCATATGTCTAGGAGCAATATATCCCGCCGCTCCCGTTAAAACAAACTTTTTTATATCACCGCTCATAATTTTCCTTTCTTTTTAATTGTGCGGCACGACCGCACCTACAAAACTTCCAATTTACCTACAATCTCCAGGTAGGCTCGTCCACAATGCCTTTAACATCCATAATTACAGGTTCGCCTCTGCTCATTCCCTCATACTGCTCTTTTGTAATCTCTTTAAATTTATCGTGCGCTACTGCAACAACTATTGCATCGTATTTTTTAGAATTTAGAGGCAATTCATCGATAAACGGCAAATCTTTGCTCTCTTTATCGCTCTTATCCACCCAGTAATCGTAAACTTCAATATTGCACTCATACTCTTGCAACTCTTTAATTATGTCAATAACCTTAGTATTTCTCATATCGGGGCAATTCTCTTTAAATGTTACACCCAAAATCAGCACATTAGCGTTTTTAATTTTTTTATCTTTTTGAATCATAAATTTAATAGTTTTATCGGCAATAAGTTTGCTCATACCGTTATTAATGTGCCTTGCGCCCAAAATAATATTTGGAGTATAACCCAAAGATTTTGCCTTGTATATAAGATAATAAGGGTCCACGCCGATACAGTGCCCGCCTACGAGCCCAGGAGTTAATTTAATAAAATTCCACTTCGTTGCTGCGGCTTCTATTACGGCATTTGTATCTATGCCCATTGTATCGAAAATTAGAGCCAATTCATTCATTAATGCTATATTGACATCTCTTTGGGTATTTTCGATAACTTTTGCAGCTTCGGCAACCTTAATAGTAGGAGCCAAATGGGTTCCTGCGGTGATTATGCTTCTGTATAAATCATCAACTCTTTTTGCAATTTCAGGTGTTGAACCCGAAGTGATTTTTAAAATTTTAGTAACGGTGTGCTCTTTATCGCCCGGATTAATTCTCTCAGGACTGTAACCGCAGAAGAAATCTTTGTTAAATTTCAAACCGCTCTTTTCTTCTAAAATAGGAACGCAAACCTCTTCGGTAACACCGGGATACACGGTAGATTCATAAATTACAATATCTCCCTTTTTAAGCACGCCCCCTACCGCTTCGGTAGATTTTCTAATAGGCGTTAAATCCGGCTCGTTATCCTCGGTAATCGGTGTAGGAACCGTAACAATATAAAAATTGTAATCTTTCGCATCGTTAATATCGGTAGTAAAAACCATACCGTTATCAAGACACTCTTTAACTTGTTTATCGCTAAGCTCCAAAGTTCTGTCAAACCCCTCTTGCAACTCTTTTATACGCTCCGAGTTAATATCGACACCCACAACATCATATTTAAAACTAAAAGCATGAGCCAGCGGCAAACCTACATATCCTAAACCTATAATAGCAATTTTATCTTTCATAATTCCTCCAATTTTAGGCATTTTAAAGTCTCTTTTTAAAACATAGCTTATATTATACTTAAAAAGTATCACAATATCTTTGAATATTGCAAAATTTTATAAAATTTCAAAATAAACCAATACGGTCGATGCTAAAAAACTATCATTGTCATCGCTAATCATTAAATATCTGTTTTTGGCAACTCTGCATAAACCTTCAAAATTTTCGACAGTCCACCCTTTTGCACTGTCTATTTTTAGAATCAGTTTTTTTGGACAAAAACTGTTTGGCAGACAGCCATTTAAATACATTTTTATTAAATTTATCTCAAATTTACCAAAAATTCCATTATATGCTCTTTCTAAAACAAGCAAATTTCCGTCATCTGTCACTTCGATTTCAGAAATTGCATTATTGCTTATCGGCTCCATATTCAAGCGCCATTTTTTACCATTTAAGGCATAAATTGTCTGTTTTAATTTAGAATCGCTTTTTTTGGGATACTCCAAAGCCGTAAGCAAGCCGTATTTTGGATGCCAGGATAATGATTCCAAACTCTTGTTTCTAGAGCGCAGCTTTGCTTTTTTTAAACTCTTTGGAAGTTTAACATTTTTTATTTTAATCCCATCTTTTCTAAATAAAGATATTTTAGGTTTTCCTTCAAAACTTATAAACAGCTGCCCCTTATTATTCATTGCCAAGCCTTCGCTGTCTCTTTTCCAAGGTTTTAATCTTTTACCTTTTTTATTTTTTAAATAGTGTGCGCTAAGAGGGGTTAATTTAAAATTTTTATCGCTAAATTTAGCTTTAAAAGAAAATAAAATTCCTTTGTCACTGAGCATATAAAGAGTTGAACTCTTTTTATCGTAAAGCAAATCGGAAATTTCACTAAAATTAAAACCTTCAAAATTGTAATTTAATTCTACCTGTTTAATAAAACGCACTTTACCCTTATAATTTGGAGGTGTAATTTTAAATTCGGAAATAGGCTTTGCATTAAGAAAAGAGGCAAAAAGCAGAAAAAAGATAAGAGGCTTTAGAGTGCGGGTGCGGGCAAAACAGAAACTCTTTGCAAAACTCATTTCTAAAACCTAAAGCAAATTTTAAAATTTTTTCCAAAATTCGCGGCTTAGCAGAACAAATACGGTATAAAATTCTAAACGCCCTATAATCATACCGATAGAAAATACAATTTTATCTATATCGCTAAATTGGGCAAAATTTTCTGCAGGTCCCACGCCTCCAAATCCCGGACCGATATTCCCAACCAGCGCCAAAGAACCCGAAATAGAAGTCATTGCATCATACCCCATTGCATAAATATAAACTGCTAAAACTGCAACTGTTACAACATATATAAAAAAGAATGCAAAGGTAGAGGTTAAAACCGTAGAGCTCAATTTCTTATTATCGACAAAAACCGAAATATGGGCATTTGGGTGGACAATTCTTTTTAATTCGGCAGTAAGGGTTTTAAACATTATCAAATATCTGATAATTTTAATCCCTCCGGCAGTCGAACCGGTATTTCCGCCAACTAACATTGCAATAAAAATTATCCCAATAGCCGCATGGCTCCAGACCCCGTAATCAGTTGTAGCAAAACCCGTTGTGGACATTACCGAAGCTACGGTAAAAAAAGAGTGGGTAGCTGCACTGTCTATATCGGCATTATGAAAAGAGTGAACAAGCGTTAAAGCCGAAGACAAAACAAAAAACACAATAATATACCATTTAAACTCTTCTGTTTTATATCCGCTTGTATCTTTATAAAACAGTTTTACATGGGCTAAAAAGTTTACACCCGAAAGAACCATAAAAATGGTTGTAATCCAATAAATAGGATAACTGTTAAAATACCCCAAAGAGTGGTTTTTGGTAGAAAATCCGCCTGTAGATATTGTAGCAAATGCGTGATTTATAGCATCAAACCAATTCATTCCGAAAATTTTCAGGCAAATTGCATCGGCAGCAGTTAATGCAACATAAACACCCCATAAAACCAAGGCAGTATCTTTAATTTTAGGAGTCAGTTTTTCAAGTGTTATACCCGTAGATTCTGCTTTAAAAAGGCTTAAACTCCCTGTCGGGTTAATAATAGAAAGCAGTCCCACGCCCAATACAATTATTCCCATTCCGCCAAGCCAATGCATCAAAGAACGATGAAAAAGTATAAAATGAGGAAGAGCTTCGATATTTGAATAAACCGTAGCCCCTGTTGTTGTAAAGCCGCTGATTGCCTCAAAAAATGCGGATGCAAAACTGACATCGGTATAAAGCCAAAGAGGCATTGCCCCAACAACACCCAGCATAAGCCAAAGCAGGTTTACCGAAAGAATACTTTCTTTTATATTCAGTTTCATTTTATGGTCTTTTAAAAAATACCATATTATAAAATTGATAGCAAAAAAAACTGCCAAAAATATAGAAAACTGCAACAGATTTTCATTATAAATCAGAGCAACTATAAAGTCTAAAAAGAAAAAAGCGCCAACTGTCGTGCCGATAAAACTAAAAAGTTTTAATATATTTTTAGCATTCATAATTTATTATACACTCTCTAACCATCTTTTAGCTTCATCTTCGGATTCTTCGTCGCAAAAAAGAGCTATTACATCGCCCTCTTCGCAAACTATAGAATCTTCGCAATGAATTATCTCTCCGTTTCTTATAAGATAAGTAAGCAAATTGTCTCTAAATTTTAAAACTTTTATATGCAAACCTATCAGTTTAGATTCTGGATAAATTTTGCGCATATAAACTATACCGCGGCCGCCGCAAAAAATTCTTTTTATTGCAACATCACTGGAGTTAATGCGCTCTAAAATTGCATTAACAACGCCTATTTTAGGACCTCTGACAACTACAAGCCCCAAAGAGTGCATCAATGAGTAGTGCTCCAAATCGCTGTTAATCGAAATTACCTTTTTAACACCGTTATCTTTGGCTTCTAAACACTCTATAATATTGTATTCGTCGTTCTTGCTTGCCGCAATTACAATATCCGCGTGTTTTAACCCCTCTTCTTCGTAAAGATGCGAAGTGCTGTATTTGCTGTTTAGTATTGTTGCCCTGCCGCCTAAAAGCTCTTCGGCAATTTTACATTTTTGAATATCTTTTTCTATTATTTTTACCGATTTATCTTGCTCTAAAAGCATTTTTGCAATCTCTATTCCCATATCATCGGCTCCGAAAACTGCAATATTTTCATTATCGCTTGGATAATCCTGCGCATACTCCTTGCAAAAGTGGTGGATTGCAATTTTGTCACCAAAAAGATATATCAAATCTCCAGGATAAATGGTTTTATCTTCGGCAGGAATAAAGAACTTTTTATCCCTTTCAACACCCACAACCTCATAGCCTTTTGGAAAAATTTCTACAGGTCCGCTGATTTTTGCAACTTTAATGCTTATTAACTCTTTATCGGTAAATTTAAACCGTTTTACATTATTTGCTTTTGGATATTTCAAAAGGTTTTTTATAGTTTGAGAAGTTAATTCAAGCGGAAAAATCGGTTCATCTATACCAAATTTTTCTTTTAAAGAATCTGTTGCCAAAAGTTTGTTTTTCAATCTGATAAGGCTATTTTTTACATTTAATATATCTTTAGCAATTACTAAAGATATAAGATTTGCTTCGTCGCTATT
Source organism: Campylobacteraceae bacterium (assembly GCA_027081355.1). Classification (GTDB taxonomy): domain Bacteria; phylum Campylobacterota; class Campylobacteria; order Campylobacterales; family Sulfurovaceae; genus JAADEQ01. The sequence continues at coordinate 12,768 of JALWKP010000032.1, read as the reverse complement.
AGTCACTGCAACAAAAAAATCAACTTCACCGTCTAAAAGTTTGCTATAAATAGAAGGGTCTTTTATGTCGCCGTAAACGGGAAGAACATCAATGCTCTCGCTTATCGAATTTAGAGCAGACCTATTATTGTCAATGACTACCACATCGTGATTTCTTGAGAGCGTTTTAGCTAGATTATAACCAACCCGCCCCGCTCCTGCTATTATTATATTCATAAGAAGAATTATACAGCAAAAACTTTTACTGAATATTAAAAATTTTCAATATGCAAAGTTAAATTCATTTTAATTCGATTTAATGTTACAAAAAGTTTTATTTATTTTCTACTTTTTTTAAATATTTCCAAATTAATGCTCCTATTATTATTAAAAACAGGGGTGCTAAATAAGGTTTTGTTTTTAAGTAGTTAAAAATAGAAATTATTGCATCGCTTGAGTAGTATGCCGCCAATCCGATACTTAACACAAAAAGAATAGAAGCAAAAAAGTTATAAAATACAAACTTTTTAAAATCATATTTTCCAAGCGCCATAACAATTGGAATAAGTGTTTTTACGCCGTAAATAAATTTTTGTATAAAAATAGCCAATATCCCGTATTTTCGCATTAAAAGCCGTGTGAATGCAAGTTTGCGCTTATGTTTTTGTAAATATTTGTTAATCTCTTTTTTATTATATCTGCCAAGATAAAACAAAAAATTATCACCCAAAAAATTAAAAATTGCCGCAACCAAAAGCGCATAAGTTAAATTTATATGCCCAAGATACGCAAATACTCCCGCAGTTGCAACAATCAGCATAGAGCCGCCGAATGAAAAAAACGCAATCGCAAGGTAACCCCATGTCTCAATAGAAGAAAAATCCATAAATTATGCCTTTTTTGGGTATGATTATACTAAAAGTTGCTGAGAGCATAGAGCCGGCAATGCAGCTTGCACCGCTTTTTATTTGCAACAGTGCCGCAAAAACAATAAACGAGGCGCAAGCTGCACCGTCAGCTCTAAGCTCTATACTCTTAGCTCTAAGCTTTTTTAACCAAAGGGAGAAAAAATGTCAGGCGGTTTTTTTGCACTTTTAGACGATATTTCGGTTTTAATGGACAGCACTTCAACGGCGGCTAAAACTGCTGCTAAAAATACTGTCGGCGTTTTGGGCGACGATTTGGCAGTAAGCGCAGCAAAAGCTTCCGATTTTAGCGCATCAAGAGAATTGCCGGTGCTTTGGGCAATAACAAAAGGCTCTTTTTTAAATAAGATAATAATTATTCCTATAATGCTGGCGCTGAGTTACTATTTTCCGGCAGTAATTACCCCCGTTTTGCTTCTTGGAGGGTTGTATCTTTCTTATGAAGGCGCGCACGGGGTTTGGGGGTTTATATTTCCGCACGAAAAAGAGCACCCAAGTGAGCAAAAAGGGAAAAACAGTCAAGAAGAGAGTGAAAAAAGCAAAATTAAAGATGCAATTATTACCGATTTTGTTCTCTCTATCGAAATTGTTTTAGTTGCGCTTGCCAGCGTGCAAAAAGAGCCCTTTGAAACAAAGGTGATAGTGGTTACTTTTGTATCTTTTTTAGCAACAATCGGAGTTTACGGTTTGGTCGCTTTTTTAGTGCGCTTTGACGATATGGGCTTTGCCCTTGCAAAAAATGCCAAAACCGGCTCTTTTAAACGAAAATTCGGCTTAAAAATGGCAGCTGTTTTACCGATAATTGTCAAAATACTAAGCGTAGTCGGTATTTTTGCAATGCTTATGGTTGCTGGCGGAATTTTTCTGCACAATATTCACTTACTGCACGAAATAATGCACCCAATCCCGACATTGGCAGCAGAATTAATCCTCCCGCTGTTAATTGGCGGAGCCGCAATGATAATAATAGACGGAGGCAGAGCGCTGTTTAAAAAAATACAATAGTATATTTGTTATTGCTTATTTTGCGCTTGCACTCTTTTTAAAAAAATCTCATAAAATTATAAAAGCAGCAAGGAAAGTTAAAATGGATAATCTTTCTAAACACTTAAGGAGACCACTGCACAATAGTAAGCCCAAATTACGGCACTATAAAGTATCATACTTTGGAACTAACTATTGTGCAGTGGTCTCTTAAGCTATTTTAATTAACTACTTTTACAATAGTCCCTTTTTTTAATTTTGAAAATAGCATTTTAGATACATCTTTTGGCAATCTTATGCATCCGTTTGAGCCTGGGTATCTTTTTACATGGCTGCTGGCGTGTAATCCTATTCCGCTGCTTGTTAAGCGCATCCAGTTATATAGAGGGGCGCCTACGAATTTAAGTCCTTTTCGGGAACCTCGGTATTTTCTTCTGTCGCCGTGGTAAATCAATTTTCCGTGTCTGTAATAGTTGCCAAAAATAGTAGAGCGTTTAGCTGCGATTTTTTCAATAATTTTAAAAGTTCCAAACGGTGTGTGTTTATCGCGGTATGTTCTGGTATTTGGTTCTAATTTATGTTTTGCGCCGGTTGTGCAGGGTGCAGAGAGTGCAATTTTGCCATCGACTATTAATTTGACTCTCTGCTCGCTGACATCAACTTTTAGTATTGTTTTTACCTTCCCTGCTTTGCTTAAAAGTTTCGGGTTTTTATAAACAGCGAAACTTTTCCTTAAATCGATATTTCTTCTGAAAGCTTCGTAAGTTGTTAATTTATCAATATCAATTTTAGCTGATTTTTTAGCTTTATTTTTTATATCAATTTTTTTATTTGGAGCAATTTTTTTCTTTTTTTTATCTGCTTTTACAAAGTCTTTTTTTGATTTTTTTTGTGTAACTTTAGTAGCATTTTTTGGGCTTATCTTGGCTATTTGTTCTTTTAAACGGATATCTAAAGCCTTTTTTGTCAAATTTCCTACATAACCGCTTGCAGGCACGCTGTTTGCTTTTTGAAAAGCAATAACAGCATTTTTAGTTGCGCTGTTCCACTTTCCGGTAACAGGAATTTTTTTATCACTCACAATATTTAAAAATTTTTGAAGAATAATAACTTCTTCCCCAATATTTGGACATTTTTGGGTTTTTGTATTATCACACATATCATGAAATTCAATAAAACCCGCTGCTTGAGAAAAAGAAGCAGCAATCAAAGTAGTTCCAATAATTCTAACTAACACAATTTTTACCTTTTTTACACACTTTATTATCTCTAATAGTAACATAAAAAAATTAAATTATTAAGAAATTTTTAGTAGAATTATTAAAAAATATGAAAAATAAACAAAAGGTTAATAAGATGCAAAAAATTGATAATAAAAATATAATAGAAGCTTTTAATTTTAGACACGCCTGTAAAATTTTTGATAAAAATAAAAAGATAAGCCAAGAAGATTTTAACACAATTTTAGAAGCAGCCCGTTTGAGCCCAAGCTCTTTTGGCTTTGAACCGTGGAAATTTATAGTGGTCCAGAGTATGGATTTAAGAGAAAAACTGCTGCCTGTAACTTGGGGCGCGCAAAATATTTTGCCCACAGCCAGCCACTATGTAATGATTTTAGCGCGCAAAAAACCGACTCTTTTGGCAAATAGCGATTACATTAGCGATATGCTTTACAAAGTGCATAAAATCCCAAAAGAGAAAGCCGAAGCCAGACGGGAAAAATATAAAAAATTTCAAGAAGAAGATTTTAAATTGTTAAAGAGCGACAGGGCGATTTTTGACTGGGCTTGCAAACAGACATATATCGCTTTGGGAAATATGATGAGCGTTGCTGCAATGCTGGGTATTGACTCTTGTGCAGTCGAGGGGTTTGAAGCCAATAAAATAGAAGCTGTTTTAGAAAAAGAGTTTGGGGTAAATACCAAAATTTTTGGATTGAGCGTAATGATTGGCTTTGGTTATAGATTAAAAGAGCAGCCGATTAAAACAAGACAAGAGTTAAAAGATATTGTTAAGTATTGCTGATTTGTGGGAAATATACTGTTAATATGAATAATAATTTGAAATATTTTTTACATTTTTTTAGAATATTATGCTAATATAATATAGATTTTATGTTATTATCACAAAAATATTTTAAAAATAAAAAAGGGCTAAAAAATGAGAAAAATATTTCTATTATTTTTTATTTTACTGCAGACAACAGCACTGTTTGCAAGTGAATTGGGTAAAGTAGATAGCAATAATCCTGAAATAACAATTGTTCATTCAAAAGATATAGTAGAAGGCAATAGCGGCAGCAAAACAGTTAATTTGACTGTAAGCATAAATGAGTGTCCAAATAAAAATGATATTAGGTTAAGATATTATACAAAAGATGGCTCTGCAAAAGTTTCTGATAATGATTACCAAGCTGCCAGCGGAACAATAACTTTTAGCAAGGGAGAGAGCTGTAACAAAAATCAGACTATATCTGTAAAAATTAATGGTGATACAAAACAAGAAGATGATGAAAAGTTTTATGTAAATTATAGTGATAATGGAACAATTTTTCAAAATTACCATTGGCATAATGGTCATAAGACTTCTTTAAAAATTATAAATGATGACGGCTATGTTTTAGATGCCGGAAAATATTTAGTCGATAGCAAGGGTAATTATCATGATAGTTATACATATAAAATAAATGACATAATAACTTTTAGGTTAATAGCGCAAAATCAAGGACCTAACAGCACACAAATTAAACTTAGAGATACATTAACAGATGGTATTGAATTTATTCCAAATTCTATTAAAATAACAAATAATGTTGATAATTACAATTGCCAATATCATAATGCAAGCAAAAAAATTACTTGCAGCGGCAGCCATGTGTTTGCACCTAATACCGAAGCGGATATAATTTTTAAAGCCAAAGCTAAAAAAGAGGGTTCTTTTGATAATTATGTTTATATTACAGACCAAAACGGAGAACACCAAAATGGTGATCGTGTAAATTTTAAAATTACCAATTATGGAAATGGAGTGGATATTTCTAAAACTGTTGATAAGAGCACCGCAAAAGTTGGAGATAATGTAAATTTTACTATTAAGGTAACTAATAATACTCCCGAAGATAGACAGCTTACAATTAGAGACTGGTTTCCTACCAATAGTAAAGGAGAAAAATCTAAAAAAACAAGTAAAAATGCATTTAAATATATCTCTTATACAGCATCTTCTAATGATATTCCAGATGATTTAATAACTTGCAAACAAATAAAGGGTAGATATGGTCCTTATACAAAATGCAAAAATAAGGGAACAGGTTTCTTAAAAAATAAAAATTTACTTAAACCTGGTGAGAGTTATCAAGTTGTAATTAAGGCAAAAGTGTTAAGAAGCGGAAAGCTTTGTAATACAGCTTATGTATATATAAATAATAATGTTAAAATGAATAAATCTAAAGTTTGTTTAAGTGTCAAAGGAAACTTTGCCCCTACAATTGATGTAAAAGACCAAAATGCATATGTTGGAAGTAAATTTACATATAAGATTGATAATAAAGTGAGCGACAAAGATGGCGACCCTGTAAAAATAAGTGTAGATAATTTGCCGCAAGGATTTACTTACAGAAAAGGGAAGATAAAAGCTACTCCTGTTAAGGTTGCTCCTGGAACTTATACTGTAACAGTAACAGCAACCGATGACCCAAGCGCTCGCGGAGAGACACCTAAAACAACCACAAAATCTTTTAATATTATAGTGAGCTATCCAAGCTTATTGGTAACAGACAACAGTTACTCTATGGGTGTAAATGAGACATTAAACGGAAATGTTATAACAGATGATACAGGAGATGGAAAAGACCGGGGGTATGATTTAAAAATAAAAAGTTACACTACGCCGTCTCATGGCACTTTAACTATGAAAAAAGACGGCGAATTCAGTTTTAAACCAGACCAGGATTTTAAAGGAACAGTAACATTTACATATACTGCCGAAGACGGAGCAGGCACAAGCGATACTGCAAATGTAACTATAAAAGTAGAAACCCAATATAATTCGAGATTTAAAGATTTTGAAATTGTAAACCCATTGGAGACAAGAAATATTATTGGCAATTATGTAATTGCAGGGAATACGGTAGAGTGTGTAACAGATTTGGGTAAAGACATAAATATGTCCGATTTTACTGTTCATTTTCCTAACGGCAAATGCCAAAATAACAGAACTTATTTTAATAATGATTATGTTGTCAAATATATAGATATAGATAATGATGATAAGACTTGGGATTCATCTTCTTCTTATTTTACAATTCCAGACTCATTCTTAAAAAAGCCTAACGGCAAAGGTATTGTGTGGGCTGGTATTTTCTGGCAGGGGAATGTAAATAACACTTACAGTTTTACAGTTAATGGAATGCCCTATGTCAATATACAAAGAAGAAAAGACTGGGATTCAAGCGGTAATGTTATTGCAAATATTATAGCTCCAGGGTTTACCAGCGGCTCATTGGATATAAGAAAAACAAGAGCAAATAAAATTCTGGTAAAAGTTGATGATGAAACAAATTATCACGAAATAGAAGCGAGCCGATTCTATTATGACAGCGTAGATTATGGTGACAGCGGAGCTACATATGCTGCTTATGCCGATATTACCAACTTATTGCAAAGTAAAAATTTAGGCAAAGGTAAACACAAATTAACTGTTGCAAATATTTTAACAAATGAAGGTTTAGAGCAAAATAACGGCAATTACGGCGGATGGTCATTAGTTGTTATATATAAAGAGAATTTCTTTGAGGGCAGAGCTAGAAATATATCTATTTACAATGGATTTACAGCAGTTGACGGCACAACTCACGGTTCTCAGCAAATACATATTTCTGGCTTTAAACTGCCAAAAACAGGAACTGTCCACTCTAAATTCTCTGCTTTTGTGGGAGAAGGCGAATATGTTTACGGCGCTCCTTTTAAAGATGATGACGGCACTGCCTGGTATGATACAATGAGAATAAAAAGAACTAAAAGCAGTGATGGAAATACAATGCCAGGAGCGGATAATGCTGACAACATATTTGACTCAAAATTGGCAAATATTCAAAGAGAAAATGTTAAAAATAATAATATTGCAAATACTAACGGTATAGATATAGATACTTATGATGTATCTAACATTATTACAAATTACCGAAATATAAATCCAAATATTAATGGTGTTTATTTATCTATAAAATCAAATAAAGATTACATTACACCTAGTATGATTGCATTTTCTACTGAACTTTATGCACCTAAAATCTGTTATGATGCCGATATTAAATTGGGCAAATATTTAGATATACAAACAGATGATGACAGAAACTTTACCGCGCCAAATACCTTTAATAAACCGCTTCAGATGAAAGTATTTATTAAATCGCAAGAGGCGGATTTTGATTTATTAGATACAAAATTAAATGTCAGTTTCACCCCTAGCGATGTATTTAGTTATATTGCCGGCAGTTCTAAAACCACTAAACCAAACAATTATGTGTATGATAATGCAATAGATACAGATTCTAACGGAACAATCGCAATAGGAGACAACCCTTCAACAGACGGCGGAACAATAGGGGCTAAAGAGTTTACTTACTCTAAACTTTATTATAATTTTACAAAAGCGGATTTTGAAGGTAAATTTGATATTAATGTAGATGCAAAAGTTTCATTTGACGGCATTCATAAAGTAGAATATAAATTGAGCACAAAAGTGCCGGAGGGCTCAATTTTTAATATAAGAAAATGTCCAAGCAATCCGGTTTACAGTCCGATTTACGGAGCATTTAATGTAGAAAGAGCAGATGCTCCGACAAGCGGAAGCGCAGCAGATAGATACTCTTTAAATACGCAGGTTACAGGGGTTCCTTATAAAGTTGCAGTTGCCAGTTACAAAAAAGGAAGTGACGGTGTTTATGATGTGCCAAATGATGTTAAAACAACTGCAGAATTGGAGCTGATAGATGCAAGCACATTTGAAAATAACAGTTCAGCCGGATTTGACTCGGTCTGTAACGACCCAGACACATACGGCGGCGGAAAATTGATTGAATTTAATAATGAATCCAGAAAATATGTAAAAATTCCTGAAGATTTTCCTAAAGTTAATGGAATTAGCACATACCCAGTAAATTTAGCTTTAAAAAATGCAACTTTCAGATTATGGCTTTTAACTAAAAAACAGGATAATAAAGATGTTGTAATTCCATATAACTGTGCTAAAAAAACAGACTATATCTGTTTTAGAAAAGTGTATAATGATTATTATAAAAATACAGATATTTATTGCTCTGCAAAATGTAAAAAAGGAACCGGCAGCCAGTGTTATAACTGTTTAAGAAAACATTACGGAAAACCGATATGCGCAAGAGACAATTTTGCTATAAGACCAGAGAGTTACAGAGTTGCAATTTATGATGACAATCAAACTAAAGCAAAGAACAGATTAAATATTGGCAAAAACAGTGTAAATACGCCATTTAATGTAGCGGCAGGATACCTTTACGGTTTAGATATAAATGCAACAAGATTTAGCACTTCTGCAAGTGATATAACAGCATACGGATACTATTTAGATGTGCTTGGAAAAGAAGAGAAAAAAAGCGCAATCGCAAAATTTGACGCTTCTAATCCTGTTGCTTGTAATGATAAAACAGATAAACTTATGCATATAAAAATGTTCAACGGCTCTGTAATCGGACGTAAAACGACAAGTGAATATAATAATACATCTCCGACTAACGGATTAAAATTGGATAATGTAGGCGATTATAAATTAAATATTATCGATTCAGAGTGGACTCAGGTTGATCAAAAAGGATATATTTACAAACCGTTTAGAAACCGCGCTGACTGTCGAAAAAACAGTAATACATTTGATATAGATATTTCATCAAAAAATCTTAAAGGATGCGATATTACAAGTGAACTTGGCAGCAAATATTATAATTTAAATTTAGAATCTCATCCTTATAGATTCAATTTAAATGGATTAAAAGCCTTGCCAAATCCAAACAGCGCATCTGATTATATTTATATTAATGATTTAAATCAGACTGCCCAGCTTATACCGTCTGGAGATGTAATGGCAATGAAAATCGGAGGTTTAATAGAAGCAGTCGGCAAAGACGGTCAAATTTTAAGCAATTACACAAAAAGCTGTGCTGCTAAAAATTTAAATATCTCTTTGGACTATGGCATTATAACAGATATAAACGGCTCATTAAACAGCAGTGATATTGATTATAGCACATATGTTAAAGGAATTGACAGCTCTGCAACTGTCAATAGCGCAACAGGTAAAAAAATAAGTATGAATTACGATAAAAAATATTTTGACGACAGTAATACATCAAGCTTGGGAGCAGCTGAATTTAGCACATATTTTAATTTCCCTAGAGCATATAATAATCCGGTAAATCCATTTAAAGTTTATTTTGGGAATATAAAGGTTAAAGGAATTAAAGATGCTTCGATTGTAGATTTGAATAAAAGTTATATACCAGAGGTTACAAAAGATTTAAACAGCACAAAAAATGTTTATTACGCAAGAGTAAAATCGAAAAAAGATTTTTATGACGATATTTATGACAGTAAAGTTGAAACACCTATTACTGTTACAATTTATTGCGATAAATCACTTGATTATTGTAACTATTTTGGAATAGATACAAGCGCAATAAATGCAACAGACGAGTATAATTGGTGGATTTCTAAACAACATACAAATTCTGAAGGATTACCTATTTTAAAAGTCAATCCGAATAATTACGCTTCTATATATCCAAGCAGTGTAATTAACAACTTTGTAAACGGAATAGATAAAAATGTTGAAGTTCAAGCAGCAGCTAATAAAAAAAGACCGTTTACAGTTCAAATTCAGCCTGATGGTATGGTTCCTTGGCTTCTATTTAACAAAGGGTTAAATATCCCGCCGGCATATATATATAAGGTCCGCTTTGTTTCAACATCGGGTGCTTGGTCTGGAGCAGGAAAAACCGGACATACAATTGATGTCAATACAAGCGGCAGAAGAAGCAGAAAAATTGATTGGTAAAAAGCAGATAAAACCCTTGCAGATTTGTTTCACATCAAAAGATGTGGAACAAGCGGATTACAAATATTCTAATCTCTCTTCTCTAAACTGCTTTCCGCTTTTGGCTTTAAGCTTTGTGCCAATTAATGGGTATATAAAACCTTAACTTAATGGCAATGGAGGTGCCCTAGAGTTAAAATTGAAGTTATTGATTAATCTCTTCTATGTATAAATTAATATAAATATTATCATTATAAATATTTTTGGAAATTGTGTAAATAATACTGATTTTATCACCGATTTTTGGATTATTTTGACTTTTAAATTCTAAAGCGGTCAATATTTTGTTTCCATCTTTTAAGCGGTAGCGTTTATGCTCTTGGTTTGCTCCGATTTCTTTTGCTTCTAAAACTTCAACATTTTCTGTAATAAATTTGGGTTTTGGATTGGCTTCGCCGTAGGGTTCAAATTTTTCCAAAATTTCAAGCAATTCGTAATCTATGCAGCTAAATGGCAATACTCCTAAAATTGAATTGTCTATAAATTCACTGCTGCACATTTGGGATGCTTTTATATTTAGCAAACTTTTTATTATTGGAAGTTTTTCTTCTTTAAAACTTAAACCGATTGCTGCTTTATGTCCGCCAAATTTATCTAAATATTCCCTTGCCGAGCTGACAAGTTCATATAAATTGCACTCTCCCCAGCTTCTGCCGCTGCCTTTGCAAATTCCATTTTTGCAATTTAGTGCAATTGCCGGTATTTTTTTATAAGAGCTAACCCTTGCTGCAACAATTCCAACAACCCCTTCATTCCACTCTCTGCCCCAAACTATTGCAATTTTATCGGTTTGTTTTACCTGTTTTAACGCTTCTTTTGTGATTTGGCGTTCTATGTTTTTTCTCTCGTTGTTAAAAGAGATTAATTCATCTAAAATCGCTTTTGCTTCGTCTTCATTTTTGGTAAATAAAAAATCGCTTGCGATAGATGCATCTTTTAGCCGCCCTGCACTGTTAATTAAAGGCGCCAAATAAAAGCCTATTGTTTCGCTGTTTAAGCGTTTTAACATCTGTTTATCTCTTAATGCTTTTACAAATGCCCTGCTGCTTCTTTTTAAATATTCTAAGCCTGCAATCAGCATAACTCTGTTAATTCCATTAAGCGGCATAATATCTGCAACAATTGCTAAAGATACCAAAGTTAAAAGCTCTTTTGTATCAATTTTAACCCCAAGCTCTCTTGCAAGCGCCGCAACAAGATACCACGCAATTTGGGCTCCGCATATCTCTTTGTATTTAAATTTACAGCTGCTTTGCTTTTGGTTGATTATTGCGTAAGCTTCGGGAATTTTTGGCGGAATTGTATGGTGGTCTGTAATAATTAAATCTATGCCCCGCTCTTTGCATATTTGCGCCGCTTTTACTGCTGCTATGCCGTTATCTACGGTTAAAATTAAGTCTGCTTCTACTCTGTTTACAATAGATTCGCTAATGCCGTAACCGTCTCTAAAGCGGTTTGGTATAATCCACTCAAGAGGGTAATTTATTTCTCTAAAAAACTCTCTGATTATTGTAGTTGCAACAACTCCATCAACATCATAATCGCCAATAAGCACAATTTTTTGATTAAATTTAATAGCTTCAACAATGCGTTTTACAGAGCGCTGCATATCTTTAAAACTGTTTGGCAAAGGCAAATGTTTTAAAGACAAAAACTCCCCGTTATGGCGCTTGTAAAGTATAGAGTATATTTTTTCCTTATTTAAAACTGTTAAAGACATTATTTCCTTTTTTATTTATAGGGGCAGACCTGTGTGTCTGTCTGCAAACCGAGTATAAATTTTACCGGTTATGAAGCTCCGTCTTTGGAATAAGAAACGGTTTTTGTCATTCTGAGCGCAGCGACACGCAGGTCGCCCCCTACATTCGGAAAACAGAAAGCAGAAAACGGTAAACAGTAAGAATAACAGACTCCATATTCTCAACCCTCAATCCTTAACCCTAATCTCTCATCTCAAAAGCTGCTTTTACAAAACCTAAAATTACCGGGTTTGGTTTTTGCAGTCTGGAGGTAAATTCCGGATGAAACTGCACGCCTACAAACCAAGGGTGTTCTTTTACCTCTACTGCTTCAATCAGCCCGTTGGATTCGCCGGTTACTTCCAATCCGGCATTTTCTAAAGCTTCCCGGTATTTTGGGTTTGCTTCATATCTATGACGGTGGCGTTCGTAAATTATGTCGCTGTCATAAGCTTTATGCAAGTTGCTGCCCTCTTTAACTTCGCACTTATATTCCCCAAGCCTCATTGTTCCGCCAAGCGGCGAAGTTGTGGTTCTAAACTGCTTTTGACCGCTTGCATCTATAAATTCATCTATTAAATAAATTAGCGGATTTTTTGTATTTTTGTCAAATTCTATAGAATTGGCATCTTTTAAACCTAAAACATTTCTTGCAAATTCTATAATAGAAAGCTGCATTCCAAGGCAAATTCCAAGATATGGAATTTTATTTTCTCTGGCATATTTAATTGCTTTCATTTTTCCTTCGATTCCTCTGTTGCCAAAACCGCCTGCAACTAAAATACCATCAACAGATTCCAAAAATTTTTCTGCTCCATCTTCTTCTATATTTTCGCTATCAACCCATTTAATATCAATTTTTGCATCTATATTTGCACCTGCATGAATCAAAGCTTCGGTTAAAGATTTATATGACTCTTTTAAATCCAAATATTTTCCGACAAATGCTATTTTTACTTTATTTGCCGGATGCATAATTTTGCTTACCAATTCACTCCAGAGAGAAACATCCGGTT
>JALWKP010000031.1 GCA_027081355.1 Campylobacteraceae bacterium | reverse complement strand
CAAGCTTATACAGATGTTGCAAAACCTGTAACAGATACAAAAGCACCTGTTGCAAGATTAATAGCAAATAAATTTGAAGATGGAACTACAGCACCTGTTAATATACAAGGGGATAATATCGGCAAAAAAGTTATATTGGATGCATCAAGAAGCACAGATGATGTAGGAATTGTCAAATATGAATTCTATAAAAATACTAAGTCAAATAAATTAGAGGATTATGAACTGATTCCTGGATGTGATACTTCAAGCCCTACTTGTGCATATGCTCCAGGTCAAACAAACAACCCGCCAACAGGAAATTGGTCAAGAACTTTCTTTAGAGTAAAAGCTATTGACGGAGCAGGAAATGTAAGTAATTTCTCTGCACAAGTATATAAACAAGTTAAAAGACCATAAAAAGGAAAATAGATGAAAAAAGCATTAATTATATGCCTTGCCTTAGCTTCGCTAACGCAGGCAAAAACATTTGACAGTGTTGAGTTTCAAATAGAGGGGTGGAATGCAGACAGTAGCGGAACTTTCCAAAGACAAGGAAGTGTAATAGATTTAGATGAAAGAGGCTTAAAAAGAAAATTTGCACCATCTATTGTATTGGATTTAAAAGGCGCTAGCGATTATTTGAATTTTAAATTTGGATATACAAAAATTAAAAACGAAGGTAAAAAGGTATTATCTTCAGATATGCAGTTAAATGGCTTAAATTTTGACAAGGGAGAATTGCAAAAAAGTAAATTAGACTTGAAAATTTATGATGCGATTTATTACATAGACAAACCGCAAAAAAACTTAGCAGATTTTCAATATGGTTTAGGATTAAGATACTTTGACGGCAGTTTTTTAAGTCAGACCTGTTCTCGAGAGACTAAAGCTTCGTTTCATAAACTTATAGGAGTTGGATATTTACGAGCGGAGATTCCTATTCCTAAGTGGGAAAAATCGGTTAAATGGGTAAATCAGGCAATTATTTCTCCGACAGATGATTTTTATGCAGATTTAAGAACAGCTATAAAAGTTAAAGTCTCTAAAAACATAAGTATTGAAAGCGGATACAGATATAACCGTTTTGAGACAAGCGGAAGCTATAATGCCGATATAAAAACAAAAGGATTATATGCAGCTATATCTTATAGTTTTAAATTTTAAAATTAAATTGCGAAGTTTTTGCTTCGCATATTTTAGAAAAATTTAGTTTTTATCAGTTATATATTTACACAAAACAAGTAACTAAAAATAAGCTTACTGGAAGTGTCGATAAAGATATAAAATAAAAAAACTAAAGAAGAGTAGTCACCATAGTTTATATTCTTTATTACTTTTTTATACTTTTTCAAACTTATAATATTAAAAACTTTTTAAATTGCTTTTGTAAATTGTTTTTTTAGTTACTTATGGTTACAAAAAAAAAATTTCTTAAAATATTAAAAAAGTGCTGATTTTTTCAAAAGTTTCTTATATAGTTTATTTTATATCGATATCTCGAATATAACAAAACTACAACTTATTAAATTATACATATCAAACATATAAATCACATTTAATAGAAATTGTTAATTAAGTTATATCTTGATAATATACAACTAGGCAGATTGTTATATTTGCTATCTGCTAATCAGTTAGGAAGGAGAGACTGATGAAAAAGTTAAAAGAAAAAATAACTTATATGGTTAAAAAAACTAACGGTTTAGTTCTCTCTTTTATCCTTCTTAGTGCATAAAAAAGAGACTTTCTAATAAATTGTAAATGCAGCGGTTGCATTTATTTTGCAGTGAGGTTTTCGGCGGCATTTAGCTGCCGAATTTGGATAATTACTTCTTTTCTTCTTTAAATAAATTCACATAATATTGTATAAATTCAAAAACTTGTGTTAAAATTGCAGAAATTTTATATTTATATTAGGAATAGAATGAAAAATTTAATAATTGTAGAATCACCGGCAAAAGCGCGGACTATTGGGCATTTTTTAGGAAAAAACTATAAAGTTGTCGCTTCTAAAGGGCATATTAGGGATTTGCCTAAAAGCGCATTTGGCATAACTATCGACAATGGCACATTTACGCCAAAATATGTTGTGCCAAAAGATGCCAGAGAAACCGTAAAAGAGTTAAAAAAACTCGCAAAAGAGGCAGAAAATATATATATCGCAACCGACGAAGACCGCGAGGGGGAAGCGATTGGATACCATATTGCCAAGGCTATTGGCAAAGAGCCTGGCGAGCTGCCAAGAATCGTATTTCACGAAATTACAAAAAGCGCTATTAAAAAAGCGCTGGAAAACCCGCGAAAAGTAGATATGAACAGCGTTGATGCGCAGCAGACAAGACGGCTTTTAGACAGAATTGTAGGTTACCGCCTTTCGCCGCTGCTTGCGAGCAAAATTCAAAGGGGTTTGAGTGCCGGGCGCGTTCAGAGCGCTGCGCTTAAAATTGTAGTCGATAAAGAGCGCGAAATTAAAGCGTTTAAACCAGTTACTTACTTTACAATCCAAGCGCTTTTTGACAAAAAAATTGAATCTAATATTTACAGTTTTGATGGGAAAAAGCTGGCAAAGCTTGATATTAACTCTAAAGAGTTTGCCGATGAAATTGTAAAATCTTGCAAAGCAGACCTCTTTACGGTTGATTCAATTGAAACTGTTAAGAAAACCGCAAAACCTCAGCCGCCTTTTATGACTTCTACGCTTCAGCAGGCGGCTTCTTCGCAGCTTGGCTTTGCACCAAAACGCACAATGCAAATTGCCCAAAAGCTGTATGAGGGGGTGAAAACCGACAAAGGCATCAGCGGGGTTATAACTTATATGAGAACAGACAGTTTAAACCTTGCAAAAGAGGCGGTAGAGAGTGCCAGAGATTTTATTAAAGAGAAATTCGGCGACAAATATCTGCCAGGCAAAGCAAAAGTTTACGCCACAAAATCAAAAGCAGCCCAAGAAGCGCACGAAGCAATCCGCCCTACAAATATCGAATTTACACCCGAAATTGCGGCAAAATACTTAGAAAGTTCGGAATTAAGATTATATACCCTAATTTACAACCGCTTTTTAGCCTGCCAGATGGCAGATGCTAAATATGAATTGCAAAATCTATTTATCAAAGGCAGCCGCGCGGTATTTAAAGCGCAGGGTAAAAAGATGCTTTTTGATGGGTTTTACAAAGTTGCAGGTTACAGCGAAAAAGATACAATTTTGCCAAAGCTGGAAGAGAAACAAAGCATTAAACTCGATAAAATCGAAGCAAAAGAGCATCAGACCGAACCTCCTGCAAGATATAGCGAAGCGAGCTTGATTAAAGAGCTGGAAAAAAGAGGAATCGGACGCCCAAGCACTTATGCGCCGACAATTTCTATTTTGCAAGCTAGAAAATATATAGAAATAGAGAAAAAACGCATCCATCCTACCGAAATAGCTTTTACGGTTATTGAGATGCTGGAGAAACACTTTGCCGAAATTGTTGATTCTAACTTTACATCTAAAATGGAAGAGACACTTGATGAAATCGCAATGGGCAAAGAGAATTGGCAAGAGGTTTTGCGCAAATTTTACGAACCTTTTATTGCCAAAATAGAGAGGGGCAAAAAAGAGATTAAATCGCTAAAAACTGTTACTCCAATTGGCGAAAAGTGCCCCAGCTGCGAAGACGGGGAGCTGGTTATAAGAAAAGGGCGCTACGGCGAATTTATTTCGTGCTCCAATTTTCCAAAATGCAAATACAGCCGAAATATGAAAGAAGACGGCAAAAAAGATGAGCCTGAGACAACAGATGAGCTATGCGAAAAGTGCGGCAGCCCGATGGTTATTAAAAAATCGCGCAGAGGCAAATTTTTGGCTTGTTCGGCGTATCCAAAATGTAAAAATGCAAAACCTTTAACTCCGCCCAAAGAGGCAGACGCCCCTTGTCCAGAATGCGGCGGCAAACTGCTTGAGCGCAGCGGAAGAAGGGGCAAATTTTACGGATGCGAGAATTACCCAAAATGCAAATTTATCACAAATGCAACTCCGCTAAAAGAGAAATGCCCAGAGTGCGGATATATGTTAGTTCATAAAGAGTTGAAAACCAAAAGCGTAACACAGTGTTTAAAATGCGATTATAAGGTAGAAGAGAAAAAGTGAGCAGTGTAAAAATAGGCGTTCTTTCAGATACCCACAGACGCGGAGATTTGCAAAAAAAGGCGATTGAAAAACTGCTCTTGGAGGGTGCTCAGTATCTTTTGCACCTAGGTGACTTAGAGAATGAAGAGAATTTAAAAGCTTTAAGCGAAGCGGGCGTGCCTTATGCTGCTGTTTTTGGAAATAACGATATTGCACTAATGCATGCAGAGGCAAATTACCGGATTAAAAGAGAACCTTACTATTTAAAAATCAAAGATTATACAGTAAAAATGATGCACCTTCCATACTATATGAGCGCCGATTGCGATTTGGTGCTCTTTGGGCATTTGCATCAATTTAGCGCCGAACTTCGCGGCAAATCGTTATTTTTAAACCCGGGTGAGGTTTGCGCGCGAAATAAAAACTTAACCGAGTGTGTTTTGCTTGAGTTAAAAGAGAGTGAATTTAAAGTAAACCGCTACTTTAAAGAACCTAATGCGAAAAAGTGGGAAAGAGAAGTTTTAGGTTTTAGGATTGAGGATTGAGGGAATTACCCCTGCTCACATTGAGACTGTGCGAAAGTCCCCGCTCCTTTTTTTCAAGCTTTTGCATAATCTCATTGTTTTTTACCCTGATAGGAGAATGGAAAGAGTTATGAAATTGCCAAAAATTTTAATAGATATAGCAAACCGGCTAGATAAAGCGGGGGCAAAAGCTATTTTAGTTGGCGGGGCGGTTCGTGATTTTGTTTTACAAAAAGATGTAAAAGATTTTGACATAGAGGTTTACAATATCAATTCTTACAATGATTTAGCATCCATTTTATCGGAGTTTGGTGCTGTAAATTTAGTTGGCAAAAGTTTTGGAGTTGTAAAACTTAGAATTGACAAAACCGAGTTTGATTTTTCTATGCCGCGCCAAGAGAGCAAAGTTGGCAAAGGGCACAGGGGATTTGAAATTAAAGTTGATGCGAAACTAAATTTTAAAGAAGCTGCCAGAAGACGGGATTTTACAATCAATGCTTTGGGGTGGGATATTTTAGAGCAGAAATTGCTTGACCCATTTGGGGGCGCTGAAGATATTAAAAGCAAAACTTTACAAATAATTGACAAAGAGAGTTTTACGCAAGACCCGCTAAGAGTTTACAGAGCCGTGCAGTTTGCGGCAAGATTTGGGTTTAAAGTTAGCAATGAAACCCGTAAACTGTGTTGTCAATTGGTTGATAATGGCAATTTAGAAGAGTTGCCAAAAGAGAGAATTTACGAAGAGATAAAAAAGCTGCTTTTAAAAGCTCCAAAACCGTCTGTCGGATTAAAATTAATGCGTGAATTTGGAATATTAAAATATTTTCCTGAGCTTGAGGCTCTAATAGGCACAAAACAAGAACCGGCATATCATCCCGAGGGGGATGTTTGGATTCACACATTAATGGTGGTTGATGAAGCGGCAAAATTAAGAACCGGCAGTGAGAAAGAAGATTTAATTTTAATGTTTAGCGCACTGTGCCACGATTTTGGAAAACCGGCAACTACTAAAGTTATCAATGGGCGGATTAGGGCATTTAACCACGAAAAAGAGGGAATTGAGCCGACACTGAACTTTTTAAAAAGATTAACAAATAATAAAGAGTTAAAGCGCGAAGTTGCAAAATTGGTAGAATTTCACTTGCGTCCTATGCAGTTATTTAGAGGCGGGGCAAAAAGCAGCGCTATTAGAAGGCTCTCTTTAAAAGTAAATATAAGCCGTTTGGTAAAATTGGCGCAAGCCGATTTTTACGGCAGGGGCGGAGCAGATGAAGAGAAATTTGAAGCCGGAGAGTGGCTTTTAAAAAAAGCAAAAGATTTAAATTGCCTAAAAGCGCCCCCAAAAAGAGTATTAGAGGGGCGGGATTTGATAAATTTAGGATTAGAACCGTCGCCGAAATTCAGTGAAATATTAAATAAAATTTATCAAGCCCAAATAGAGGGTGAAATTTTGAGCAAAGAAGAGGCTTTAGAAATGGTAAAAAGGCTTGAATCCATCTTTGATAATAAATAATTTAACAAAAAAATTATTTTTTTTGCAAAAACTATTGACATTTAAAGTTTTTTTACTTATAATTGCACTCCATAATTTAACGGAGTGTAGCGCAGTCTGGTAGCGCACCTGGTTTGGGACCAGGGGGTCGAAGGTTCGAGTCCTTTCACTCCGACCATCTTATGCGGTGGATATAGCTCAGTTGGTTAGAGCACCAGATTGTGGCTCTGGGGGCCGTGGGTTCGAATCCCATTATCCACCCCATTATAGTCACTTCCCTCTAAAATGCGCCAGTGGCTCAATTGGATAGAGCATCTGACTTCGGATCAGAGGGTTAGGGGTTCAAATCCTCTCTGGCGTACCAACCTGTTTGGTAGGCTAGAGGCGATTAATTAGCCTTTTGTGCTATATGCAACCATTTTAAATGCACTCGTAGCTCAGCTGGATAGAGCACCCGCCTTCTAAGCGGGCGGTCTTAGGTTCGAATCCTAACGGGTGTACCACCTTTTAGCTTATTGCTAAACCTTTTTGCGGATGTGGTGGAACTGGCAGACACGCTAGACTTAGGATCTAGTGCCGCAAGGCGTGGAGGTTCGACTCCTCTCATCCGCACCACTTATTTTATTACTTTCCTGCATTATCATTAACTTAATAGTAAAATACCCATTTAGAGAAGAGAGATTAGAGATTAGAAATTGGAGATTAGAGAAATTTGTTTTTGATTCTGTAATACGAATGTCAAGATGCTTTTCTCTGTCAGCTTTAAGCTTTGTGAGACCACTGCACAATAGTTAGCCCAAATTACGGCACTATAAAATATCATAAATCAAAAAAATTCCTCTCTGCTTAGCTTTGGCTAGGCTTTCGAGTAATTTTATTTAATTTCTGATACTTTCTAGCACCATACTTTGGAACTAACTATTGTGCAGTGGTCTCTTTCTGCATTTTATGGATATAAAATTCTTAATTTAATGGCGATGACCCTCCCCTATTTACGATACTTACACCATATAAATAAAATAATACTTTCAAAAACCATACTTTAGAACCGGCTATTATACTGTGGTTTTCTTGTCTCTTTTTCTTAAAAGCTATGCTGCAATAACTTACAGCGGCATTTTAAAAACATCTTCTTTTAAAAGAGGTTTTGAAGAAGAAAAGAGTAAAATATTAATCTAAATTCAATGGAATAACATATTCACAATTTTTGGTTTTAAAAGGATTTTAAATGCGCATTTTGATTGCAGGTGCCGGAGGCGTTGGGGGTTATATTGGGTCGCAGCTGATTTTGCATACAGATGCAGAGGTTGTTTTTTTAGCGCGCAAAGAACATTTAAAAGCTATTCAAAAAGAGGGGCTAAAGGTTATAGATAACAAAGAGGAATTTATCGTAAAGCCCGCTAAAGCAGTAGAAAATGCCCAAAGCGAAGGTATTTTTGATTTAATCATAATTGGGGTAAAATCTTATGATTTAGAAAATGTTTTAAAAGGCTTATCTTCCAATATCGGCAAAGAAACTGTAATTTTACCTCTATTAAACGGAATTGAATACGATAAAACGGTTAAAAAGCTTTATCCGCAGGCGAATATTTTAAAAGGGTGTGTTTATATTATTTCAAATATTAAAAGTCCGGGAGTGATTGTAAAAAAAGGCAAAGTATTTAAACTATGCTGGGGCGGTTCAAAGGAGTTTAAAAATATTGCAAATCTTTTCAACCGCGCAAAGCTCCGCCATAAACAGACAGAAGATATCGATTATGAAATTTGGAAAAAGTTCCTCTTTATATCGGCAATGGCAGCGCTTACAAGCTATTATAAAAAGAGTATGGATGTTATTGCCAAAGAGCACAGCAATGAGTTAAAAGAACTCTTTAATGAAATAACGGCGCTGGCGCAAAAACTCTCTATCCCCCTGACACAAGATGATGTAAACTCCGCTCTTGCCCAAGCTTCTAAAGTTACTGAGGGCGCAAAAACCTCTATGCAGCTAGATTTGGAAAAAGGCAAAAAAAGCGAAATAGATTCTCTTTTGGGTTCAGTTATAAATTTAAGCAAAAAATATGGGATTAAAACACCGCTGATGGAGAAAATATACAACGAATTAGCGGGATAAACCATCCCGGCTGAAAAAGCTAAGAACAAGCAGCGCAAAGCTTAGAGTATCTGCTTCGATTAACACTGCCATCTTTGCAAATATAGCGGCTATTCCATTGGCAAAAGCCAAAGCTCTCCCATTATATGGCATATTGATATATTCAATGAATATAATTTTAGAATTGAAATATATTTTTACTGCTCCTTTGTATTTTAGATATAATGCAAATTAAATTGCAATATTTACAAAGGGAAAATAATGAAAGATTTTACATTTGATACATACAAAATGCTCTTGCAGGAGTTTATAAATTTTAAATATGAGTTTATTACCGTAGAAGATTACTTTACTCAATATATTAGTTCTGCCAAAAAATATGTTTTAATGAGGCACGATGTTGATAGAAAACCGGAAAATTCTTTAAAAGCAGCAATTTTAGAAAATGCTTTAGGGGTTAAAGCTACTTATTATTTTAGAACAGTCAAACAGACTTTTAAGCCCGAGATAATTTCTAAAATCGCTTCTTTGGGGCATGAAATTGCTTATCATTACGAATCTTTGGCTCAAACTAACGGAGATTATGAAGCTGCAATAAAAGATTTTGAAAAAAATTTAAAAATGTTAAGGCAGATATATCCGGTAAAAAATATTGCAATGCATGGAAGACCAATTTCTAAATGGGACAGCCGTCTGCTTTGGGGAAAATATGATTATAAAGATTACGGATTATTAAGCGAACCGTATTTTGATATTGATTTTTCAGAAGTTCTTTACATAACTGATGCCAGCAGAACCTGGGATAATATCGAAGTAAATTTAAGAGACAGAGTCAATAGCGGTTATAATTTTTATTTTACTCATACCGAAGATATTATTGACGCTTTAAAAAGCGATTTGCTGCCAAATGTAATAATGTTTAACATTCATCCTGAGCACTGGGCGGCAAATGATATTGAGTGGTATAAAACTTATGCATTAAGAAAAGGAAAAAACTTTATAAAAAGAGCAATAATCAACAGATAAAATGGCAAAATTGAATTTTTTTAAAGGAGTTGCCCATTTAATGGTAGAATTTTAATATAAATTTTAAAAAAAAGGCATAATAGTGAAAAACAAAGAGTATAATGTGGATGAGATAAGTTTTTCAAAACTTATCGAAATACCGCTTCAGCATAAAATTTTAATAACTTTTTTAACTATTTTAACAGCAGCGCTTGCAGCGGCGTATGTTTATTTTCAGCCAAATATTTACAAAGCTGTTGCAACATTAGAAATAAGCGCCAGAAAATCAGGACCTTCAGTAAACGACATATTGGCTTCGGCGCTGTCTCAATCTTCTAATGTTGATACTGAAATACAGATACTTAAATCACATTTTGTATCTAAAATGGCTTTAAAGAAAGTTGATTTTTTGCACCATTATTATTATGAAAAAAATTATAAAAAAACAGAAATATATAAAAATGCGCCTTTTAAAGCCGAATTAAAAAAGGGGTATGGTGTTCTTTTTTATGTATATCCAAAAGAAGGAAATAAATTTATCTTAGAGGCTAAGAAAAAAGGCAAAAAAGAGTTTAAAGAAGAGGCAGAATTCGGTAAATGGATAAAGGGTCCTTATTTTGAAATAAAAATAGACAAAACAGGCAAATTTAAGTTTAAAAAATATATTTACGAAGAGGAAAAATTAAAAACTGTTTTAAATGAATTAAATAAAAATTTAAAGGTAAAACAGGCTTCTCCTAAAGCTTCGGTTATTGTTATTTCTTTTGAAGACAATATAGCAAAGCGGGCGCAGGAATATGTTAATGCATTGGCAGAAGCGTATATTAAACAAAGTATTGAGCGTAAAACAAAAGAAGCGACAAAAAGAATCAGTTTTATAGACAAACAGTTAAAAATTATTACTAAAAATTTAAAAGAGTCTGAAGACAAATTAGAAGATTATAAAAAAAGAAGCAATATTATAAATTTAAGCACAAAAGCCAAATCTGCAATTGAGCAATCGGCAAAACTTGAAACCCAGCTTACAAAAATATCATTAGAGCGGGAAGTTGTGCAAACGCTTTATAATCAGGTAAAAAGCGGCAAAGGATTAGAAAGCATTTCGATTGTCGGCATGGGACAGGACGGAAACTCTTTAATTTCAATGGTGCAGCAGCTGCAAAATGCAATTGTAAAAAAAAGAATGCTTTTGCAAGAATATACAAATGCGCATCCAGATGTCATAAAAGTTACAAGTCAGATTATAGAACTTAAGCGTTCTATTCTTAGAAGTATAAAAAATACGTTAAAACTTCTTAAAGAGAGAGAAGCTTATGCAAAAGAAGAGCTTAGAAAACAAAATATGCAAATTTCAAAGCTGCCAAAAAGCGAAAAGGTTTTGACCAATTTAAAAAGACGCTTTTTGGTTAATGAGAAAATATACTCATATTTGCTTGAAAAACGCTCGGAGAGTTCTATAATTAAGGCTTCGACAATTAGCAGCAATAGAATTATTGACAGAGCCGAGGTTCCGGATAAGCCGGTAAAACCTAAGAAAAAACTAATTGTTATAGGCGGAGCAACAGTCGGATTGATTTTAGGTATTGTTTTGGCATTTTTTAAGAGTTTGACAAATGATAAAATAGAGTCTAAAGAAGATATAGAAAAGCTGACTTCTGTGCCTATTGTCGGAACCATTACACATACAGAATATAAATCTGATACTGTGGCTGTGGCAAATTCGCCAAAATCGGCAATCGCAGAAAGTTTCCGCTCGCTTAGGACAAATTTACAATTTATGGTTCGGGAGGATAAAAAAACAATAAGCATAAGCTCAACAATATCGGGCGAAGGCAAAACATTTACAGCTGTTAATTTAGCAACGATTATCAGTATGACGGGGCAAAATACAATTATAATTAATGTAGATATGCGCAAGCCTACACTGTATAAAAAATTTGGTTTAAAAAACAGCAAGGGAATGAGCACCTATCTTTCGGGCAAGAGTCTGCTTTATGAAGTAATACAACAGACAGAATATGAAAATCTGGATGTAATTACCTCTGGACCGATTCCTCCAAATCCAAGCGAATTGGTAAACAGCAAAGCATTTAAAGAGTTAATGACAAGATTACAAGATGTTTATGAAGTTATTATTTTAGATACGCCTCCAATAGGTTTGGTTTCGGATGCAAGGGTTGTTATGGATTTATGCGATATTAACCTTTATGTAGTCAGGGAAAATTACTCTAAAAAGGTATTTTTAGAAAATTTAGACAGTTTAAAAGAAGAGCAAATTAAAGGTTTGGGAATTGTTTATAACGATATTAAATTGACTAAAGGCGGTTACGGTTACGGTTATGGATATGGATATTATAAGTAAAGGTGGTAAAAATGACATTTTGGTTTTTTAAAAAGAGTAAAAAAAATGAGGCAAAATATCGATTGACAACCGATATTCATTCTCACATTCTTCCGTCGCTTGATGATGGCGCAAAGAGTTTGGGCGAATCTATCGCCATGCTTAAAGCAATGCAAGAGCTAGGATATGAAAAGATTGTGGCAACGCCCCATATTATGGCTGATGTTTATAAAAATACACCTGCTAAAATAAAAAAAAGCCTGGCACTGCTGCAAAAAGAAGCAAAATTGAGAGGATTAAAAATTAAAATAGAAGCAGCGGCTGAATATTATTTAGACGACGGCTTTTTAGAGCATTTAGAAAGCGGGGATATTTTAACTTTTGGCGAAAATTATTTGCTTTTTGAAAGCTCTTTTTCGCATAAACCTTACTATTTGGAAGATATGATATTTGAAATACAAGCCAATGGTTATACTCCGGTTTTTGCCCATCCTGAGCGCTATAGATATATCAGCAATCCGGCTAAAGAGTATGCAACATTAAAAAATATTGGAGTATTATTTCAAATGAATTTAAACTCCTTAGCAGGTGCATACGGAAAAGAATCTAAGCATAAAGCCGAGTATTTGGTTAATAACGGACTGGTGGATTTTGTAGGAAGCGATGCCCATGGTTTAAGGCACATAGAAGGCTTAAAAGAGGTTCGCAGGTTAGACATTTACAACTCTATTTTTAAGAAAAACAGAGTTCTTAATAATTTAAAAGGATAAAAAATGCTAAAGAAAATAATACTGCTAGTGATGCTTTTGTTGATAACAGGCTGTGCTCCAAAGAATTATAAGCTGCTTCAAGATAAAAGTATAGATAGTTCAAATTCCGACGGCGCAGCTTCGGTTTCTCAAAGTTATGACGGAAATATTCCTGCTAAAATAGATTACAGAATATTAAAAAATGACAGATTGGCAATTACTATTTACCAGCATCCGGATTTAATTCCTCCTAACAGCAACGGTATTTTAGTCGATAGCAACGGCGATATCTCTTTGCCTTTAATTCATAGAGTCCATGTAGCAGGTTTGACCCAGACTGAGGCTGCTAAAATGTTAGAGAGAAGATACTCTAAATATTTAAGAAACCCTGCTTTGAATTTAGAAGTTTTAAACAAAAGAATTTATGTATTAGGCGAAGTTAAAAAACCCGGACCGATTAAAGTAGATAAAGAGTATATGACAATATTGCAGGCTATTGCATCAGCAGGAGATTTAACCGACCATGCAGTCAGAAATAACATAATAGTAATCAGCACAGATGCAAATGGAAAAATGCATATGAGAAGACTTGACTTGACAAACTTTAACAAATTGCAAGCTTCAAATATTATAATTAAGCCAAACGATATAATTTATGTTCAGCCAGACAGTTCAAAAGAGTTTAAACTTAATACAACAAATATGGTTTATCCATTACAGCTGATTTCCAATATAGTTTCGCCGTTTGCTACTGTTAAGGCTTTGACAGATTAATTGACAGATTTGTTTACAAAGAGCAGGCTGCGCATCTGCTCTTTAAGCTATGTTCGATGAAATGCCATAAACAAATTATGAGACCGCTGCGCAATATCTAGTTTCAAAGTATGGTGCCAGAAAGTATCAAAAATTAAATAAAATTACTTAAAAGCCTGGTCAAAGCTAAGCCTAAAAATAATTTTTTTTGATTTACGATATTTTATAACGCTGTAATTTGGGCTTGCTATTGTGCAGCGGTTTCATTATCCGCACTTATATTGCAACAAGTCTAATATAGGACAATATATGAAAATATCTATTTTTTTATTTTTATTCATAAGTTTAAATGCATTTGAAATAATACCTGTAAATGCAAGTAAAAAAGTTAAAATAATCAGCCAGAAAAATTTAAAATATACTATTGACGGCAATAAATTATCTGAAATTTCAGATTTGGCTTATGATAAAAAGAGTTCGATTTTATATATGCTAAGCGATAAAGGGTTTCTATTTACCTTTAAAGCAAAATTTAGCAACAGCGGCTTTAAATTAAAACCTTTGCACTCTTACCGGCTGCGGGACAAAAACGGTAAAATATTAAAAGACAATCAACGAGACAGTGAAGGAATGGCGCTAGATAACAAAGGAGAACTCTATATCAGTTTTGAAAGAATTACTAAAATTTATCACTTTAGCAAAACAGGTATAAGGTTAAATGAAGTCAAATTGCCAAAATCTTTGCAGAATATTGAAGTAAGCTCGCCTAATAAATCTTTGGAGTCTTTAGCATGGCATAAAAAATACGGTTTTTTAACTGCTTTAGAGTATCCAAAAAAAGGGACTAAAAGAGAAAACCAAACTATATATTCCACTAAAGGCAGAGAGTGGAAATTTAAAATGGAAAAGATAAAAAGAAATGGAATATCCGAAATAGAAGTGATGGATGATAAACATATTTTAGTATTAGAGCGGGCATTCAACTGGTTTATAGGCAAATTTGAGGTAAACTTGGCAGAGTTAAATTTAGAAACCGGCAGGCAAGAACTTTTATTGAAACTTAAAATAAACCGTTTTTTTAATATGGAAAATTTTGAAGGTTTAGCCAAAATCGGCAAAAACCGCTACTTAATGATAAGCGATGATAACGATAGCATCTTTGCTCTTACAAAACTTGTATATCTTGAAATTGACTAAACTCCATTTTTCCCAAAAGACACTATATGTCCGTTTTTTAAAATATAATTACAGCGTGTAAAGGAAGTTTCAAGCTTTTGCCTGGCTTCTGCCTTGCACTTCCGCTATGCGGTTTGTGTATTAGAATACACCTCTGTAACTTGAGTGAAGTTACTCTGTAGGAATTTGCAGGTTCGACTCCTGCCCCTTGAAAGAAACAAGGCGTTCTATAAGTTCGCGGGTTCGAGTCCCGCCCGATACCGCAGTTTGGTATTGGCAGCCAAGTGGTAAGGCATTACATTTTGGATGTAATTTTTATTTTAAATTTTCTTAAAAGCTTTAAACCAGAAAAATTGCCTTGAGGTTAAAGCAAAAAGCGCGTTTTTACGCTTAAGGACGCGCAAATACTTTAACCCCGCAGCTTTCCGTTTAAAACTTGGGCTTTGTTTAAAAGCAATGCTTTAAAACAAAGCCCTAAATAAAAGCTTCAAGTTTAGAGCAATAAGATTCAAACTGCTTTTAGCTTAGAGCTTTATGCTTTTAGCTTTAACAAAAGGAGATAAAATGTTTAAGATAAGAATAAAAGAGAGTGAAAAAGCATTAGTTTACAAAGATGAAAAGTTAATAAAGGTGTTAGATACCGGCGTGCATAAACTTTTTAACCCTTTTGGCAGATATAGAGTAGAAATTATCGATAAAAAAGAAAACGGCATAAGCGGAGAAAAAGCAAAACTGCTTTACAAAAACTTTATAGAAATTGTCAATCAAGAGTTTAAAATTATCGAGTTAAACGACTATGAAAGGGCTTTTGTAAAAATTGACGGCAAATTTACTGATTTTTTACCTTTGGGTGCTGTAAAACTCTATTTTAAAGAGCTTGATTTGCAAGTGCAAAAGGTTGATATCCGAAGCAATTATCAATTAAACAAAGAGCAAGCCGATTATATTGAAACAATGAAAATTTTGCCAAGTTCTGTTTTAAAAGTTTATGTAAGAGAAGGCGAAGAAGCATATCTGTTTAGGAATGGAAAATATGAAAAGACTCTAAATTCGGGAGTATATTACTTTTTTAATGAGTTAAACACCATTACAGTTTCTCAAATTGATAAGCGCTTAAAAGAGCTTTCGTTAAATCAGCAGGAACTGCTAACAAAGGATAAAGTTACAATCCGCCTAAATGCAGTGCTGCACTATAAAATTGCAGACGGCTTAAAATTTATAACCGAAGCAGAAGATGCAGACGAATACATCTATAAACAGCTGCAATTTGCAGTGCGAGAGCATATTGGCAATTTAGAAATTGACGAAGTGCTGCAAAAACAGCACAGAATTTCTGGAGAAATTGTTCAAAATTTCAAAAAAAGTTTAGATGGTATCGGTGTTGAATTAAAAAATATACATATTAAAGACATAATTTTACCTGGTGAAATGCGTGAAATTTTTAATAAAGTTATTGAAGCAAAAAAGCGTGCAGAAGCTAATATTATTAAACGCCGTGAAGAAACTGCAGCAACACGCTCTTTGCTTAATACAGCAAAATTAATGAAAGATAATCCGACTTTAGCGCGTTTGAAAGAGCTTGAAGCATTAGAAAAAATTACACGAACTGTCGGAACTTTAAATATTTACAACGGATTAGATGGTGTATTAAATGGAATGTTTAAGCTTAAATAGGTTATAATGCTGTCATAAAAATGTCAGTTATGGGGAAAAGATATGTATAGAATAGTTATTTTTTTAATATCATCTTCTCTTCTTTATGCTGGAGTGAATCTTACTGCCGAACAATTTTCTCCAGTTACCGATACTATACAAGCGGGAAATGAATCTTTTGTGCTTGGCTCCATTTTGATAGGAGCGGGGCTTCATAACTTTTTAAGAATTATAGATTAACGAAACATCTCCAATGCTATTGGATTTAGAATTTCAAATCCATAAGCAGAAAATATTTACATCCAAAAGCTGTGCGGCTTTAGGGTGAAAGAAATCCTAAAATCCTAAATCTTCACTGTTCAATCCTATCTCTTCTTAACCAGCCGCATAAGCGCAGCTTGCATTTTGCGCCATAGTTTTATCTCTACCGCAGGGAAGCCGCCGTAGATTTTGCCGCCTTCTAAGCTTTTGGTTACGCCTGTTCTTGCTGCAAGCATTGCTCTGTCGCCGATTTTTAAATGCCCCGCAGTTCCGCACTGTCCGCCAATAACCACGCCTTGCCCCACTATTGTAGAACCCGACAATCCAACTTGCGAAACTATTATGCTGTATTCGCCAATTTGGCAATTGTGCCCCACTTGAATTAAGTTGTCAAGCTTGGCATTGGATTTTATAATTGTAGAGCCAAGAGTCGCCCTGTCTATCGTGCAGTTTGCGCCGATTTCCACATTGTCTTCTATAACAACATTGCCGATTTGGTAAAATTTGGTATTAGAGCTGTCTTTGCTTACAAAACCAAAGCCGTCGCTGCCTATTACCGTGCCGCTGTGGATTATTGTATTATTTCCGATTTTGCAGCCGTGATATATCGTAACATTTGGGTAAATTATACAGTTTTCGCCAATCTCTGCACCGTCGCCCAAAAAGCAGCCCGCCATTACTTTGCTGCCGGCTCCTATTGTAACATTTTTACCGCAATTTACACTTTGTGCAATTTCTGCCCCCTCTTTTAAAACAGGCTCAAAAGTCTGCACGCTCGGTATATAAGCAAAAAGAGAAGTTGCAAGCGCCATCTTTTTATAAGGCTCATTAGTCACAAGCGCAACTGTCCCGTTTGGCAGATACTGAAGATACTCCTCTTTTAAAATAACTGCGCCGGCTTTAGTGCTTTTTAAATCGTTTAAATACTTCTCGTCGTGAAAAAAGCTTAAACTGTTTTTGTCTGCCTCTTTAAGCGTTAAAAGCTTTTTTATCTCCAAATCTTCGTTGCATTCAAGCTCTAAAAACTTAGCAATCTCTTTTAAACTTTTTGACATTATCTCTCCATCGCCACAACGCCGCTGCGGACAATTTCTATCGGTTTAAAATTTTTAGCCGCTTCTATACAGTGGTTAATCCGCATAGATTCATCGGCTGCCATTGCAATTATCACATTTTTAGAAGCATTAACAATACCTCCGTTATATGCCTCAAAAAGCGATTGGATATTGGCAATATTTGTATCTTTGTCAATAGGCAGTTTTACAAGCACCATCTCTTTTTCTACCATAGAATCGTGCTCTATTACTTTATATACCGGAATCAGTTTATGCAGCTGCTTAATAATCTGCTCGATAACGCGTTTGCTCCCTTGGGTTACAATTGTCATATGCGACATATTGCTGCCTGGAATTGCAGCAACTGTCAGCGACTCGATATTATATCCGCGCCCTGCAAACAGCCCCGAAACCCTGGCTAAAACCTGGGCTTCGTTTTGAACAATTATCGAAATTACTCTTTTTACTGTTTGCATTATCTCTCCTTATACTCTAGCATCATATTAAACAGCGCGCCGCCTGCTGGAACCATCGGCAGAACATTTTCAAATCTATCAACTGCAACATTTATAAATGCTACCTTATTTTGGGCAATTGCATCTTTTAGCGCAACATCAAACTCCTCTTTTGTTGTTACATCGTAACCCACTCCGCCGCACGCTTCTACAAGCATTTTCCAGTTTGGCTGGTAACTCAAATCGGTTTCGGCGTAGCGTTTTTCGTAAAAGAATGTCTGCCACTGTCTAACCATTCCCAAAAAGTGGTTGTTTAGCATTACATTAATTACCGCAATGCCGTTTTCTGCCGCGGTTACAAGCTCTTGAATATTCATTAAAATCGAGCCGTCTCCCGTAACATTTATTACCGTTTTTTCGGGGTTTGCCATTTTAGCTCCCAAAGCTGCCGGCAAACCAAATCCCATTGTTCCAAGTCCGCCCGAATTTACCCACTGGCGCGGTCTTGAAAACGGAAAGAATTGCGCCGCCCACATTTGGTGCTGCCCTACATCCGAAGTTACGGTAGCATTTTCGCCAACCAGCTCGCCCAGGCGCTTTATAACCCATTGCGGTTTAATAACTTCATCGCTGTCTTCAAAGCCCAGCGGATGGATTTCGTCGTATCTTTTTAGCAAATCTCTCCAAACTTCGTAGCGTTTCGGCTTAACGGTATCTCTTAATTTATCCAAAAGTTTTTGCGTAACAATTTTAACATCTCCCACAATCGGGTAGTCAACATCTACAATTTTTCCGATATTTGCAGGGTCTATATCTATATGGATAATATCGGCATATTTGGCAAATTCGCTAAGTTTGCCCGTAACTCTGTCGTCAAATCTCGCACCCAAAGAGATAATCAAATCACTCTCACTCATTGCCATATTAGAAGCGTAGCTTCCGTGCATTCCGGGCATTCCTATCTGCAAAGGGTTGCTATCGCCCATAACGCCGCGCGCCATCAGCGTTTCTACCGCAGGAATACCCGTAACTTCAGCAAATTCGCGGATAACATCGCTTGCGTTGCTTAAAACCGCACCCCCGCCGATATAAAGAAGCGGTTTTTTAGCTTCTAAAATCGCTTCTGCCGCTTTTTTTATCTGGCGGTTATTGCCCTTGTAACTTGGTTTATATGTCGGAATATCCACACTTTCGGGGTAATTAAATTCTGCAATTTCACTTGTAATATCTTTTGGAATATCAATAAGCACAGGTCCCGGGCGCCCGCTTCTTGCGATATAAAACGCCTCTTTTAAAATGCGCGGCAAATCGTTAATATCTTTTACTAAATAGTTGTGCTTTGTGCACGAGCGGCTAATCCCCACTGCATCGACTTCTTGAAAGCCGTCTGTCCCGATAAGGCTAACAGGCACCTGCCCGCTGATAACCACAAGCGGCGTAGAATCGGTATAAGCCGTAGCAAGCCCCGTAACCGCATTTGTAAAACCCGGACCGCTTGTTACCATAGCAACGCCCACTTCGCCGCTTACTCTTGCATAAGCATCGGCTGCGTGAACCGCCGCTTGCTCGTGGCGCGTTAAAATGTGTTTAAAACCGTTTTGCTTGTAAATTTCGTCGTAAACATTCATAATTGCACCGCCCGGGTAGCCGAATACATACTTAACACCCTCGGCGTTAATGGCTTCGCAAACCATCTGTGCTCCGCTAATTTTCATAAAACTGCTCCAAATTTGTAGATTTAAAGCCGATTATAGCAAAAAAAAGTTATGTTTTATTGTATAATTCGGCATTGAATAAAAAAATTAGGATATTTTAATGAAAAGTTTTCTATTAATATTAAGTGCAGTTATAATTACCGGGTGCGGAGGCAGCGCAGATAAAAGCGTAGAGCAGACAAAAGCATTAAACAATAATAATCCAATGATTAAAAAAGTTCCAAAAACCGATAATAAAAAAGTAAAAAACCCCATAAAACCTGTGCAGATAAGCCAAAAAGAGCGCTTAGAAAAATTAAACAAAGAGAGCAAGCTGCAAATGGCAAAACTGCAAGCGCAAAAAGAGCAAAATTTAGCCCAAATAAAAGCAAAAAACGAGCAGAAATTAAAAGAGTTAGAGCTGGAAAAAACTAAAGAAATCAAAGAGCAAGAGACTAAACAAAAACAGATAGAAGCAAACAATTCTATTGAACTTGCAAAAATAAACAGCCAAAAAATGGTGGAAGTTAAAGAAAAAGAGATAGGACTTTATAAGCTGTTAACAGTTGCAGCGCTTTTTGTAGCATTTGCCTGGCTGATTATTTTATACTTAAGACATTTAGCCAAACAAAAACACGAAGCCGCTTTAAAAGAACAAGAGTATAATTTTAAAGCACACATAAAAGAGACCGAATTAAAACACGAAAATATCGGTAAAATGCTAGAAATAATCAGCAGTGAAAAAAGCGACCCGGCAGTAAAAAAAGAGATAACCAAAATCCTCTCTTACAATAAAGGCAATTTAATCGAGCATAGAAAGTAGTTTTATCTTAATGAAAATATCCCGATAAATCTATTGATTTTATCGATAACTTTTACACATCAGCAAGCCTAAATTAAGGCATTATAAAACATCATAAATCAAAAACTCCTCTCTGCTTAGCTTTAGCTAGGTCATAGAGTCTTTTTGTTTAATTTCTGGCACTTTCTAGCACTATGCTTTGAAACTAACTATTATCCAGCGGTCTCTTTAACTCTTTTGCTGTTTTATCTATCTCTTCAACAAATTTTTCCAATTTTTGTGTTAAACCGTCAAAAAAGTTTTTGGTTTTATTTAAATCCAAGGAAATATGTTCTTTATCGATTTTTAATCCGACATCTTCTAAATCAACTTTGTCATTTTTAATATTTTCATCGATTTTTTGCGCCTTTTCTTGTAGTGTTTCTTGCAAAGTTGTAAAAAAACTTTTAGTTTTATTTAAATCTATATCAATTTTTCCATCCTTTGCATTAATGCCTAGCAAATTTAAAATATCTAAATTGTTCTCATTCATTTTAAGCCCCCTTTTTTGTATTATACTATAAAATTAAAACAAAAAAAGGATTCAGATGAAAAAGTTTCTACTGGCATCGGCAGCAGCAGTTACGCTTTGTGGCACATTAAGCGCAAAAGAACCGCTAAAGGTAAACAATAGTTATATTGATGGCGTAACTTTAAGTATTGGGCGAAGCCGCGATAAAATTGATATTTACAGAATAGGCGTGCGCAAAGATTTTAAAAGCCGCTGGCTAGAGAGCAAAGCAGGGTATCTTTCGGGATATTATGAATTAACTTTTAACTACTGGAAAGGTAAAAGCAGTAATCACAAAGAGAATTATGGAATTGCGCTGTCTCCTGTATTTAATTACTACTTTAATTTAAGCGATAATGTAAAGCCCTATTTAGAGGCAGGAATAGGGGTTTCTTTATTTAATCACACTTGGATTGACAATAGAAATATGTCAACAAATTTTTTATTTGAAGACAGATTGGGCGCAGGGGTCAGAGTTGGCAAATTTGATTTTAGCTTTAGATATATGCACTATTCAAATGCAAGTATAAAAGCTCCAAATGATGGAATAGATATTTGGATTGGCTCGATTTCGTATAAATTTTAAATTTTTTCCCAAAAAAAATCTATCCAGCAATTGGCTTCATTAATTAACCAGTCTGGTTTTAAAATGGCTGAGCTTTTGTAAAACAGTGTCGCGACTTTAAATTCGCAATTTGGATATTGCGAATTTAAAAGTTTTAATATCTCTGCCATTGTTTCGCCGCTGTCTATAATATCATCTACCAAAACAGCTCTGTTTAAGCCGTTTAAATTTGGAATATTAAAAATATTTAAAATATCCAATTTTTTACTATTTTCGTAATGGATAGAGTTTAAAGTATAAATTTCTCTTATATTTAACGCCTGCGCCAAAAAATGCCCTAATGTTAAACCGCCTCTGGCAATTGCAATTAATGCATCTGGATTATAAACTTTAATTTTATCTGCTAAAAGTTTACTGTCTTTTGCAAATTCTTCGTAACTGTAAAATATTTTTTTCATATTTTCTCTTTCTATTTTGATAATAAATTATCACATAAAAAAGATTAAACATTGTTGTATCAAAAAATGTTATAAATATGGCATTTTTTAATCTATTTTATGTATATTTCCATAGAATGGGCTCTTTTTTAGCAAAAAAATGTAAAAAATATGTTTTGTTTAAGAAATTGTTAATATTTATTTTAATAAACTTGCATTACCAAATAATGGGAGTATTTAAATGAGATATTTGAAAATTTTAGGAATTAACATTTTGATAATATTTATTACAGGATGCACCGTTGATGAACTTTTAAATGAATTAAAAGGTAAAAAGACCCCAAAAGTTGATTTAGTTAAAGCAATTGACGAAGGTAAAGTAGGTGGATTTGACAGAAGCGACCCTATAAATGTTCAATATGAAATGGTTTTAAATTATGTCAGAAGCTTAAATATCCAATGTGTAGATGATGAAATGAAAAGCGGTCCTTCACCTGAAATAAACAGCAATGATAAACTTGTAGAAGCGGCAAAAGAGCATAGTGATGATATGTTAAAAAGCGGTAATTTTAGTCACGTTGGAAGCGACAATAGCCACAGCTACGACAGAATGAGAAAACACGGCTTTAAAGGTTTAAAGTATGCCGAAAATATCTATTATAAGCACGATTCGCTAGGAAACGGCAGAGATACTTGGATTCACGCAATCGAATCTTGGATAGAGAGCACAGACGGACACTGTTCAAATATGATGGACCCGGATATTACAGATTTTGGAATGTATGAATCTAAAAACAGCGATAATACAACTTCTTATATAACTTTAGATTTAGGGCAGAAAGAGTAAATGCAAAAGAGACGAATCGACTCGTCTCTATATCAATCTGCTATATGAATAACTCTATTTATCTTTATGCCATATATCAGGATCTTCAAAATCGTTAGCTCTATTTTTATCGGAAGAGCCGTCATGATTTTCATCGCCCCAATTTGCTACTAATAAAGTAGTTTTGTTGTCGTCAAATCTATACATAGTATATTCATTACGATCTTTAATATGCACATCTAGTTTTTTAGCTTTTTCGCCGTCGGCTGCCTTGGTTTCTTTACCTGCACTGTATGTGCCGTCTGTTGTAGTGCCGTCACCTGATTTTTCAGTGCAAGAAGAATCTTTATAGTAAACTTCTTTATAAGTTACTTTACCGCCTTTTTTGAATATAATAGTTTGTATCTCATATTTGTCGTCACCCGGATCATCAAATATTGTCTCTTCACAATCCTTTGACCAAGAACCTAATAAATCATCATCAATAGAAACTTTTGTAGCACCTCCGCCACTGCCGCCGCCACAGCCAAGTAAAATAGCCAATGCCGGAATTAAAAGTAGTTTTTTCATTTAGTTTTCCTTTTCCAGTCTATTATTCATAAAAGAGTTCAATACTCTTAATATTTATTATATAAAATGAAACTTAAAAAAATTTATTAAAATGTGTAAAAATATTAAATATATTATATCGGCAAACTGCTATACTAACAAAATGGGCTCTTAGCTCTCTACTCTCAGCTCCAAGCTTTTTAAAAAGTGTTACCATTCTTACCATTCTTGGCTCAAGCATTTTTATTTGACATACTTAAGAGAAAATTAATCAAAAGCTAGATAATTTATAATTGATAAACAGAATAAGGAGTGTTTAATGAGCAAAGAGATTTATCCGCCAAATCCGGAGATTTCAAAGAGTGCAAGAATTAAGAGTATGGATGAATACCAGGCGCTGCAAAACAGGGCAAAAGAGGATTACGAGGGGTTTTGGGACGGTTACGCCAAAGAAAAGATAAATTGGCTTGCCCCTTACGATAAAGTGCTGGATGAAAGCAATGCGCCGTTTTATAAGTGGTTTACCGGCGGCAAGCTAAATGTGTGCAACCAGTGTGTGGACAGACATTTAGAAAGCCGCGGCGAGCAGGTTGCTATTTTGTTTGAAGGCGACAGGGGCGATGTAGAGAAGATTACTTATAATCATTTGAGCAAAGAGGTAAACCGTTTTGCCAATTTGTTAAAAAATAAATTTGGTATTAAAAAGGGCGACAGGGTTGTGCTTTATATGCCGATGATTCCGCAGGCGGCTTATGCGATGCTTGCGTGTGCGAGAATCGGGGCGATTCACAGCGTTGTGTTTGGCGGTTTTAGCGCAGAGGCTTTGAAAGATAGAATCGAAGATGCGGGCGCAAAGCTTGTAATTACGGCTGACGGGGCATTTAGAAAAGGCAAGCCCTATATGCTTAAACCTGTGGTTGATGAGGCGCTAAAGCAGGGCGGCGGCACTGTA
This sequence comes from Campylobacteraceae bacterium, assembly GCA_027081355.1. GTDB lineage: Bacteria > Campylobacterota > Campylobacteria > Campylobacterales > Sulfurovaceae > JAADEQ01. The sequence continues at coordinate 640 of JALWKP010000031.1, read as the reverse complement.
GAGGCGGTTTTGGTTGTCAAGAGAAACCAAGAGCCGATAGAGTGGGTCCAAGGGCGCGATTTTGATTATAATGAATTAATCGGCGCGCAGAGCGACGAGTGTGAATTTGAAGTGATGGATAGCGAAGATCCGCTCTTTTTGCTTTACACAAGCGGAAGCACAGGCAAGCCAAAAGGGGTTCAGCATTCGCAAGCAGGCTACATTTTATGGGCGCAAATGACTATGGAGTGGGTGTTTGATTTAAGAGAGGGCGATGTGTTTTGGTGCACTGCCGATATCGGCTGGATTACCGGGCACACATACATAGTTTACGGTCCTTTGGCGGCAGGAACCACAACCGTGATGTTTGAAGGGGTGCCCACATATCCAGATGCCGGGCGCGCTTGGAAAATGGTGCAAGAGCATAAAATTACGCAATTTTATACTGCGCCTACTGCTATTAGAGTGCTGCATAAAATGGGCGAAGATGAGCCTAAAAAGTATGATTTGAGCTCTTTAAGGGTTTTAGGAACTGTCGGCGAGCCGATTGACCCGCCTGCTTGGAAGTGGTATTACAATACGGTAGGCGGCGGAAAGTGCGCTATTGTAGATACCTGGTGGCAAACGGAAACCGGCGGGCATATGATTAGCCCGCTGCCTG
>JALWKP010000030.1 GCA_027081355.1 Campylobacteraceae bacterium | reverse complement strand
GTGCTTTTAAGCGCGACAGACGGGGTTGGAACGAAGCTGAAAATTGCAATAGAGAGTAAAAAACTAGACAGTGTCGGTATCGATTTGGTTGCAATGTGTGTAAATGATTTAATTTGCAACTTCGGCATGCCTATGTTCTTTTTAGATTATTACGCAACAGGCAAATTGGTGCGAGAAGATGCCGCGCAAGTAGTAAAAGGCATCGCCAATGGGTGCAAGCAGGCAGAGTGCGCGCTTATTGGGGGTGAAACTGCTGAAATGCCGGGAATGTATAGCGAAGATGATTTCGATTTAGCAGGTTTTGCAGTCGGAGTTGCAGAAAAATCTCAAATGGATAGAGTTTCACTTGTTAAAGACGGGCAAGTTTTAATAGCTTTGCCAAGCAGCGGCATCCACTCTAACGGCTACTCGCTTGTAAGAAAATTATTCTTCGATAAATTGGGTTTAAGTTATACAGATGAATTTGAAGGCAAACCGCTTTACGAAACTCTTTTAACTCCTACAAGAATTTATGTTAAAGAATTTAAAGCAAACAGAGAAAATATAACTGCTTTAGCGCACATTACAGGGGGCGGAATTGTAGAAAACCTGCCGCGGGTTTTGCCAGACAATATAAAAGCAGTTGTTCAAAAAGATGCAATTAAAACATTGCCGATTTTTAAATTTATGAGCCAATATGTTGATGAAGAAGAGATGTTTAGAACCTTTAATATGGGTGTAGGAATGGTTTGGATTGTTGATGAAGACAGAGTTCAAACAGTTTTAGAAAACACCGACGGCTACATAATAGGACAAACCGCAAAAGGCGAAAAAGGCGTTGAATTTATATAATGCAGATTAAACCTCTTAATCTGCACTCTTCTCCTATATAATTTTTATAATTTTACTTCAAAAATTCCAAATAAAATAGATATAAAATGTGTTTTTTATGTTTTTATGATAAAATATAGTTATTATATATAGGAGTAATGATGAAAAAAACTATTTTAATTTTAACAGCTGCTTTAATACTTGCAGGATGCGGCGGAGGCGGAAGTGAAAATTATGCTAGCAATGGAACTTCTTCTAGCAATGGAACTTCTTCTAGTAATGGAACTTCTGGAAATACTCAGGTTTATCCCTCTAAAAAACAAAATATCACAATAAATAGTGAAAACCAAATTGCAGAAATAAAAAAAACTAGCAATACTAGTTTAAATTTAAATATAGATTCTACAAAAGATATCTATATTTTGGTATCCAGTCATTTTAACGGACAAGATATATCTGTTGATTCATCTAATACAAATTCCAATACTGACAGTGATAATAAAATTTCAACACAAAAAACAGATAATAACTATGAATTTAATAAAATACCTCAAAAAGTTATAGATTTTAGAAAAAATGTTGCTAAGCTGTTGCATACAAAACTTTCTAAAAACAATTCTTTTTTAAGAAAACACAATAGAGTAATTACAGATGTTAATGAAGGGGATGAATACAATTTTTGCACAGAAATGGGAAGCAATTATAATTGCACAGAATACACTCAAGCAACAGCAAAAAAAATTGTTAAAAATATAAGCACAAAATACGGAAATAAAAGTTTAGTAATCTGGGTAGCTGATAATATTTCTTTAAGTCAAAGCAAAATAGATAAATTAGCCGATAACTTTTTACAAAATAGCGATAATAACAGTTATGATGACGATATTTATGATTGGGATAGTAATATATATGGTGAGGAGTGGGGAAGCGATGCTCAAAATATAGATAAAGATTTAATAGGAGAAAGCGATATTATTGATATATTGGTCTATAAAATGAGCAATTCTCATATAGCAGGTTATTTTTGGTCAAAAGATAATTTTAAACAGAGTGCAATAGCAGCATCAAATGAAAAAATTATGTTTTATATAAATTCAACTTTATACGATAATAATGAAAAAGAAACATTTTCTACTTTAGCTCATGAATTTCAGCATATGATTCATTTTTATCAAAGAAGTGTCAAAAAAGATATTAACGACGAAACTTGGTATAACGAATTAATGTCTATGGCAACAGAAGACCTTTTAGCAACAAAGATGAAAAGCGACGGTCCAAGAGGAGTTAGTTATTTAGATGGAAGTGCCGGTTTGCCAAATAATACTAAAGGATATTTCCCAGGATTTAACAGCCACAGTTACTATGCTTTAACCACTTGGCACGATAACGATATTTACGATTATTGTAAAGTCAGCTCTTTTGGTGCATTTTTACTTAGAAATTACGGCGGTGCAGAACTTTTGCATAAACTTATGGACAGCTCAAAAAAAGATGAAAACGCACTTTTAGAAGCAACTGGCAAAAGTGATTTAAAAGATTTAATAAACGAGTGGGCAGAAGGTGTTATATTGTCTGACCAAGACGATTTAGACAGTTCTAAACCTAGATACAACTTTGGAGATTTTATAGAAACATCATATAATGGAATTACATACAAATTAGGCTCTATAAATTTCTTTAATTACGAAAACGCTTCTGAGTTAATTGATAATGACAGTGAGACAGTAAATGAAAACGGTAATCTATATTACAAAGCAGGTGAAAATTTAAGCGGAAATGTTAATATAAAAGTTAATATGCAATATGGCGGCGATGTTATAGTTATTGCAAAATAATTATTTTAACGCCGCTAGGCGGATTTAAAAAATTAATTTTTTAATATTTAAAAGTTATAATATTGTAAAAATTTGCTTTGATTGCAAAGGAGTATTATGAAATTTATATTAACAATTGCAATAGTTATAACTCTTGGAATGTCTCATTCATTAGTTAAAATAAAACCGCCTGCAATTTCTAAAACTAGAATAAATGAGTATTTACACCTAATCAATAATATAAGAAGTGTCAGCCAAGATTGCGGAAAATTCGGTATAAAACCTCCTGCACCTCCGGTAAAATGGAATTACAATTTATATAAAGCTGCTTATGAACATAGCCGGGATATGGCAATGAATAATATGTTAGAACACTATGGTTCAGGCACAAAATATGATTTAACAGGCAAAATTTACGGAGCCAGCGACCATTTTTTACGGGCAAGGGCAAACGGCTATAAAAATAATAATTACATAGGCGAAAATATTTTATATGGAAATTATCACTTTACTCCTGCTCTTGTAATGAAACTTTTTGTTCAGCACGATGAGCACTGCCCAAATATGATGAATCCGCGCTTTAAAGATGTTGGTGTAGCTTACTATTACAATCCCCAAACCGGTAACGAATTTTGGACAGTTCTTTTTGGCGTTCACCATGTTAAAAGATATAAATGATTTAAAATAATTCCAACAATTGCTTAAAGTCTTTGCAGACAGCGGTTGGGTTTAAATCTTTTATATTTCCGTTGAAATAGCCGTAGCTTACAGCTAAAGAATCGATATTTGCATTTTTTGCTGCTAAAATATCATTTTTTGAATCGCCGACCATAACGGTATCTTTTGGGCTTATATTAAAAATTTTACAAGTGTGCAAAAGCATATCCGGGGCTGGTTTTTTATTAAATTTTTCGCTTGCTCCTAAATAGTTTTGAAAAAATTGGGTTAAATTGAAATATTCTAACATTGGCAAAACAAACTGGTGCGGTTTATTGGTTACTAAAGAAGTTATATAACCCCGTTTTTTAAGTTCTTGCAAAGTTTCTGTGACATTTGGGTAAATTTTGGTTTTGGCATTTAAATTTTTCCCGTAAAAATCCAAGAAAATTTTATGTGCCCTTTCAAATTCTGCTTCATCTATTTCGCTTTCGTCAAATTCGTGACTGTTTGCATAAGCTTTCTTTGCCAAAATCGCAGAGCCGTTACCTATAAATTGCCGAATTCTTTCTACACTCAACTCTTCTTTGCCAGCCTGTTTTCGCATATAATTAACTGCATAAGCCAAAGACGGAGCAGAATCTAAAAGCGTGCCGTCCATATCAAAAATTATCAATTTTTTATTTTTAAACATATAACTGCCTTTAACCCAAAATTTGTATTAGCCGATACATTATCTGTGTCGGTCATTGGCAGCATGGGCATTGAAGTAAAGCCTTTTTAGCTTTCACGGTTCGCTTTGCTCACAACGCTCCGGTTTCGAAGCCATAAAGGCAAAGCAGTTTGCCTTTGCTTAACGCTTCTTACCCTCCGGAAGCGCCTGCATTTTCCTTCAACACCCCCTGCAGCCAAGCACCAACACATCTGATGCACCTTCTAATGCAAAATTTGGGTTTAAAATATATTGGCATTATATCAAATAAAATATTTATAAGGGGATTTAAGTAAATTCTCAACACTTTTTATGCTATATATAATGAATAATTGAACTTAAATTTAAAAAAAAATAGTAAAATAAGTCTTCAAATAAATTTTTAGGAGGATGTATGAAAAAATTTTTTATTTCGTCTATTGCAGTTGCTGCAATTATTACAAATGCTAACGCCGGTAAAAATGTTGCCCCGGTTGAAACTCCGCCAGTTCCGGTTCAGCAGCCTGTTGCAAATTCATTTAAATTAGTTGGACTGCAAATTGGCACATTGGGTGTAGGAGCAAATTTTGCTATGCCGATAAATAAAAATTTACAAGCCAGATTAAACATTAACGGTTTAAAAGTTAATAAAACCAAATCAAAAGACGGTATTAAATATAATGCCAGTTTAAAACTCTTTACTGCAGGTTTACTATTGGATTATTATCCTTGGGAAAGCAGCACTTTCCATATTAGCACAGGTGCTTATTATGACAACAATAAAGTAACTGGCAATGCTGTTCGTGCCTCTGGTGCTTATACTGTAAACGGTCATACATATCAAGAAGATATTGTAAAAAGAATAGATGCTGATTTAAAATTTAATAAATTTGCACCATATTTAGGATTAGGCTGGGGAGGCAAATTAAATAGCAGCGGATGGAGTTGGAATTTAGATATAGGTGTTATGTATCATGGAAAACCTGAATTTAAATTAACTCCATATAAAGGTGCTGATGCAAATTCATACATAAATATTTGGAATCAAGCTGTAAACGACATTAAACAACAGGAAGCAACTACACAAAGTGATGTTAAAAAGTATAAATTCTATCCTGTTGTAAGTGTAGGATTTATATACCGCTTTTAATTAGTTTCATTATATTTAATTTATCTTTTCTAAGTCTGTCTTTAAATCATTTAGAAATTTAAAGACAGATTTTTTTCTTTAATTCCATAACCAAGAAAAGAGAATTATAAAACCGCTGCGCAATGGTTGGTTCTAAAGTATGGTGCTAGAAAGTATCAGAAATTAAATAAAATTACTATAAAGCCTAGCCGAAGCTAAGCCCAAAGAATTTTTTTGATTCATAGTATTTTATAGTGCTATAATTTGGACTTGCTATTTTACAGCTGTCTCATATGTTACTGCTATCCCGTCTTTACCCTCATAAAATATAAATAAGCCATTTATCAATCACAATTTACCAAGAGGCAACTCAAATCAAAAAAGGAGGAGAAAATGGAGTGTAAACTCTTTGCATAAAGGATTGCTTCCCTAAAAAATTTGAGTTGCCTTAATGTATTGTATCTTAAATTTGTTACAAAAATTGATATAATACAAATAAAAAGGTTTTTACGTGAAAAAAATTATTAATTTGGTTATTTTTACACTTTTTCTTAACAGTTGTTCGATATATAAAAGCAAATCCGCTAATATTATATAGAAAATCGGAATTCAAAATATTAATAAACGAAGGGACTGTCTGCTTAAAAAAAGAGAACGGCATAATCCTAAAAGGTATTTATTACCTATTAAACAGCAATTGTCTTCCTTCTAATTTACATAGCTGGAAAATAAATTCAATAGATTTTAAAAAGAGAGCCGAAGGGGTTGAAATGCAAACATACTCTTTGCATAAGCTTGTGAAATCAAATATTGCTTTAACCGATTGCAAAGGCGCGGGAATTAAAATTTCTCGTATTCAAGTGCCAAACGGTCCGACAACTGTTTATTGGGATAAAGCAAAATTGGCTACAATAAACAGTAATCAAAGAGTATGTTTTAAAAGGGTTGGAAATAGTTACATAAGGGTCAAAGGTTTTAAATGGTTTGGAGACAAATAGATTTTGCTAAATATAGCAGTATAAAAATAGGTCCAAAAATTGAGGTTGCTGTAATTGAAGAGCAAGATGAATTTCCTAGCGGCAAAATTTTAATCGGCGGGGCGAATAATTTGCTTATATCAAATAACCCTCCTCCGCTTATGATTCTTGGCAAAAGCTTTGATTTTATCGAAATAAAAGATGACAGTTTAATTGCAGGGTGCGCTGTTAAAACCGGGCGCCTGCTTAGTTTTGCCAAAAAGCATAATATTGCAAATTTTGAATTTATTGCCAAATTGCCGGGAACAGTCGGCGGAATGGTTGCAATGAATGCGGGTGTAAAAGAGTATGAAGTTTTTAATATTATCCAAGAGGTAAAACTGGGCAACAGATGGGTTAAAAAAGAGGAAATTGAGTATGGATACCGCTTTGCAAAACTTGACGGCATTGCCACAAAAGTTAAATTTAAATTGGAATACGGTTATAACGAAAAATTAAAAAATGAACTTTTGGCTTTAAGAAACAATCAGCCAAAAGAGCCAAGCGCCGGCAGTTTTTTTAAAAACCCGCCCGGCGATTATGCAGGCAGATTAATTGAAGCCGTGGGATTAAAAGGCAAAAGAGTCGGCAATATGGGATTTAGCGAAATCCACGCAAATTTTTTAGTAAATTACGGAAACGGAACCTTTGAAGAAGCGATAGAATTGGTAACAAAAGCCAAAGAGCTGGTATTGCAAAAATTTGGAATAGAGTTGCAAAACGAGGTTCAAATTCTTTAAAAGCGGTTTTGCTGCT
>JALWKP010000029.1 GCA_027081355.1 Campylobacteraceae bacterium | reverse complement strand
TTTGGCTAAATTGGTTGGCTAGCTGGCTTAAGCGCAGGTTTATCTCTTTTAATTTATCTTTCTCTTCTTGGTTTAGTTCGGCGCCAGATAGTTTAAAATCGCGGATTTCTAAATCTAAAACCCTTTGCTGCAGCTCATTTTGCGCTTTTAGAGATTTTATTTTTTCGTAAAGCTCTTGGTGCTGTGAAATATAGCTTGAAAAATCTGATAAAAGCGGCAGGGATTCTTCGTAAGCTTTTTGGGTCTCTTTTGAGTTATTTACACTGTTTAAATGCGAAAGCGGCGTAAAGAAACGGTCTAACTCTTCGCTTAAATCGTCTAAAATTTTGATAGAATCCTGATAATTTTTAGCATTTTTTGCTATATTATCGATTGTTTTTTTATGGGTTTGCAGCAGATTTTTTAACTCGTTTGGAAAATTTTCTAAATTTTGCACGCTAAAATCTATGAACATTACTAGCCTTTATATTGTTTTTTGGATAAAATTATATAGCTTAAAGCTGAAAGCTTAAAGTAAAAGGCTAAAAGCATAAAGCCAAAAGCTTAAAGCTAATAAGGTAGCTTGGGGCTTTTGGTGATTGTGACCCTGGATTCCTGCTTGAGAGTGCGCAAAAAGTTAAAAAATCTTGGAAGTGAGACTTTAGTCTCACAAAAATATTACCAATAAATGGTAATAACAAGATGAGGCTAAAGCCTCATTTCCGTTGTTTTCTAAGTTTTTGCGCACTCTCGCTTTCGCGGGAATGACGGATTCAAGCGTTTTGAGGTATAATGCAGACATTTAATATAAAAACGCGGCGCAGCCGCCCCGATGGCTTTTAGCTTTAAGCTTTTGGCTTTAAGCTTAAAAGCGGCGAAGCTGCACCATTGGCTTTTGGCTTTCAGCTTATAAATTGAAAGGATAAACTATGAGAGTATTACTAATTAAAGATGTTAAAAATTTAGGTAAAGCGGGGGAGATTAAAGAGGTTAAGGATGGTTACGGACAAAACTTTTTAATAAATAAAGGGTTTGCAAAGCTTGCTACGCCTGAAGTTGTTGCGCAGTGGGAAGAGCAAAAAGCTAAAGAGGCGGCAGCTTTAGCGGCAGAGATTGCAAAGCTGGAAGAGTATAAAGCAAAATTAGAGGCGAATGAGCTTAAAATCGAGCGAGAAAAGGCACCGGTTGGTATTAAAGGTTCTGTTACAAACAATATTATTGCTCAAGAGCTTAAAGAGCAGATGGGTATTGAGATTGGCAAAAAAGATATCAATTTGAAAAAAGCGATTAAAACAGAGGGTGTTACCGAAGTAGATATTAAGTTAGGCCACGGTATTCACGCTGTTTTAAAAGTAAATGTTGTAGGGGTTTAAGGTATGTTTGAAGCAACAACGATACTTGCCTACAAAAGCGATAAAAGCGCAGTTATCGGAGGTGACGGGCAGGTTACTTTTGGTAATACGATTTTAAAAGGCAATGCCACAAAAATCAGAACGCTTTATGAGGGCAAAGTGCTTGGCGGGTTTGCGGGCAGCACGGCGGATGCTTTTAGGCTTTTTGATATGTTCGAAGCGATATTGTCTGAAAAGCGCGGAGATTTGCTGAAGTCGGTTATAGAGTTTTCTAAACAGTGGCGAAGCGATAAGCATTTAAGGCAGTTAGAAGCTATGATGCTTGTGCTAAACAGAGAGCATATTTTTATTTTAAGCGGAACCGGTGATGTTGTTGAGCCTGAAGACGGCGAGCTGGCAGCTATTGGAAGCGGCGGGAATTTTGCTATAAGCGCAGCGCGCGCTTTGAAAAAACACTCTAATTTAGAGCCGTTAGAACTTGTAAAAGAGAGTTTGCAAATTGCGGGCGAACTTTGTATATATACAAATACCAATATTAAGACACTGGAGTTGAAATAGTGAGTAAAATGGCAAATGTTGTTGAAAATATGACACCAAAACAGATTGTAAAATATTTAGATAAATATGTAATAGGGCAGGGCGATGCTAAAAGAGTTATCTCTATTGCTTTGCGAAACCGCTGGCGCAGAATGCAGCTGGATGAAGCGATGGCGCAGGAGGTTACGCCTAAGAATATTTTAATGATAGGAAGCACTGGGGTTGGTAAAACCGAAATAGCAAGACGCCTGGCAAAAATGATGAGCCTGCCTTTTGTTAAAGTTGAGGCTAGCAAATATACCGAAGTTGGCTTTGTGGGGCGAGATGTTGAATCGATGGTGCGCGATTTGGCACTTGAGGCTTACAGCTTGATTAAAAAAGAAGAGGCAGAGAAAAATAAAGAAAAAATAGAAGCGTATGTAGAGAATAAAATTATAGAAAAACTATTGCCGCCGCTGCCAAAGGGGGCTAGCGAAGAGAAACTGCGCGATTATGACAAAGCGTTTGCAAAATGGCAAGAGAAGTTTGAAAAAGGCGAGCTTGATAATACAGAAGTAGAAATTGATGTTGCAGAAATCAGTATAGATGTGTCTTCTAATCCTAATGTTCCGCCTGAAATGGCTGAGGTGCAAGAGTCGATAATTCGGGTAATTGGCGGTATGAATAAAAAGAAAAAGAAAAAGATGCTGGTTAAAGATGCTAAAAAGATTTTAGCAAACGAAGCGGCAAAAGAGCTTTTTAACGAAGAGGAGCTAAAGCAAAAGGCGCTGGAGCGCGCAAGAAGCGGCGGAATTATTTTTATTGACGAGATAGATAAAATTGCAGTAAGCGCTGCGTCCAGTTCACGCCAAGACCCTAGCAAAGAGGGGGTTCAGCGCGATTTGCTGCCAATAGTGGAGGGAAGCAGCGTAAAAACCAAAATAGGAACGCTTGATACCGACCATATTCTCTTTATCGCCGCAGGGGCGTTCCATTTAAGCAAGCCAAGCGATTTGATACCCGAACTGCAAGGGCGCTTTCCACTGCGTGTAGAGCTGGATTCGCTTGATGAAGAGGCGCTTTTTAGAATTTTAACCGAACCTGCAAATTCGCTTGTAAACCAGTATAAGGCGCTTTTAAAAGTTGAAGGCGTTGAGCTGGATTTTGAAGAAACGGCATTAAAAGCTTTGGCTAAATATTCCGCTTTAGCAAATGAAAAAACCGAAGATATAGGCGCTAGAAGATTGCATACAGTAATGGAAAGACTGCTAGAAGATATAAGCTTTGAAGCCGATGAATTAAGCGGGCAAACCGTTGTGATAGATGAAAAATTGGTAGATGAGAAGTTAAGTTCGCTTGTGGAGAGCGAGGATTCTACGAGATACATTTTATAGTTGATAATTGATAATGGAGAATTGATAATTTAGGGGTGAGGGTTGAGGCGGTAGGCTGAAAGCTTAAAGCCTAAAGCCGAAAGCCGGTAATGTTGTGCGTCCCGTCATTCCTGGCTTGATCAGGAATCCACGGATTTTTGTGTATTGGTGTATTGGTTACTGGTATATTGGGAGAGGTGTTAAACTTTTTCCCAATATACCAATAACTAGTAACCAGTCAACCAATTTCCCTGGATTCCCGCTTTCGCGGGAATGACGTTTAATAAGGAGTTAAATGGAAGAGAATCAAAAGGCGGGATTTGTTGCAGTTGTCGGGCGGCCTAATGCGGGTAAAAGCACTCTTTTAAATTATTTGGCAGAGTATAAGCTTGCTATGGTTTCTAAAAAGGCGCAGGCTACCAGAAAGAGGATGAATATTATAGTTATGCACAAAAATACGCAAATTATTTTTGTAGATACGCCGGGGATTCATAAAAAAGAGAAGCTTTTAAACCAGTTTATGCTTGATGAAGCGTTAAAAGCGTTGGGGGATAGCGATTTGCATCTATTTTTAGCTCCTGTAAATGATTCGATGGAGTATTATGAAGAGTTTTTGAAATTGCGTAAAAATAAAAACATTCCTCATATTGTGCTTTTAACTAAAGTAGATAGGGTCAGCAATGAGAAGGTTTTAAAAAAACTGCAAGAGTATAGCAAATATGCAGATAAGTTTGAAGCAATAATTCCTTTTAGCGTAAAAAAGGGCGGAAGCAAAGAGCAGCTTTTAAATGAAATCAGCAAATATTTGCCCGAACACCCCTGGCTGTATGACAGTGAACTGCTTACAACAGAAAACATAAGAGATATTTACAAAGAGTTAATCCGCGAAGCAATTTTTGAAAAACTAAGCGAAGAGATACCTTACGAAAGCGATGTAATTATAGAAAAAATTGATGAACAAGAAAAATTAGATGTGGTTGTGGCAACAATTGTTGTAGAGAAAGAGACACAAAAAAGGATGATAATAGGCAAAAAGGCTCAAACTATAAAAAGAGTGGGCAAGTATGCAAGAAAACAGATGGAAGATTTTTCAGCTAAGAAAATTTACTTAGATTTAAATGTTTCTGTCAAAAAAGGATGGAGTAAAAACAGAGAATTTTTAGAAGATTTAGGATATATTTTTTAATAAAAATTCATATATTTAATTTTTATACTAAAAAATAGAAAATATTAAGCCTTATTTAATATTATACAATATATAATCAATTTAAAGATTTTATATTGTAGGGTATCAATGTGAAAAAGAGTAGAAAAGAAATTACTTCAATTATAACAATTAATAGTTACAGTCAAAAGTTTTATAAACTTTATGGCAACAGATTTGAACGTTTAAAAAAATTAACATCTGATAAAAAGAGCGATATCATCTCGTTTGTTTCAAACAGAGATTTGATAATTGAAGCAGTAGATGTAAGTCCTAATTTACCGCATGAGCATATTCAGGATTATATTACGGATAAAGTTTATGAAGAATTAAGATTAGACCCTACTATTTTATATGGTATTTATCCTGTAAAAACAGCTATTAGAGGTGATAATTTAAAATATCAGGTTTTAATTGCAGATAAAAATCAATTAAAAGAAAATTTAGCGCCTATTGCTAAAAAAGTTAAATATATAGATTATGTAATACCTGAACCGCTTTTATTTAAAACACTGTATAAAAATAATAGACTTAACAGCAATTCAACAGATATGTTTGTATATTTGGGTGAATTTGACAGTTTTATTGCGTTTTATCACAAAGGAGAGTATTTATACTCTAAGTCTATAGATTACTCTTTAAATGAAATGTATGATAAATTTTGCAAATTGGCCCAGGATGTGCCAATTTCCAAAGAGCAATTTAGAGAAATTTTAGCAAATAACGGTTTAAAAACAGCAGATGAAAGTTATAGAGGGTATTTAGTAAAGGTTATAAACGACTGCTTCTTAAAAATAAATGATGTATTTATTTTTACGAAAAGAAACTACGATTTGCAGAATATGAAAAATGTTTATATAGGTATGGGCTTGGGATATATTGACGGTATAGAGAGTTATTCCCAAAACTATTTATCTTTAGAGAGCAAACCGATTAGTTCGATATATTCTAATGAAGACCCAAAAACTACAATTGACCCTATACACGCATTAATGGTTATGACGGCTAAAGATTTGAAAAAAGGTGTATTGGATTTACCTAACTTAACTCCTTATCCTAAGCCGGAATCACTTGCAAAAAGACCTGCCGGAAAAATTATATTTTCAATTTTTATTGTTACCTTGCTTTTCTTACTGCCTGTAATTTATGATTATGTTACAGGTTTAACACTGCAGGGAAAAAATGTATTATTAAGAAAAACAGAAAGAAGAGTTACGGCCGAAGCAAATATGTATAAGAAAAAATTAAAAGAAAGAAGGGAAAAATTGAAAGCGTTAGATAAGGCAATAGGAAAATTGAGGAAAGAGTATGAGCATAGAAAAGGCGAATTAACAAATGTTTATAATAAAAAATTTAAATACAAAATGAAATCGGAGCAGTTGGCTTTGATAACTGAAGTAATTAAAAAATATGATATTAAAAGCAGAAGTATCGAAATTACAGACAATGAATATAAAATAGAGGTTGAATCAAAAAGCGACAAAGAAATAACGGCTTTTATTGAAGATTTGGTTAAAAGATTCGGTTCATCTATTGAAAATATTGATATTAAAAAAATTACTTATGATAAGAAAGAAAAACTCTATAAGGGTGTATTAAAAGTTAGTTTTACAGAGGGGGAATAAATGGATTTTTTAGATAAAATAGATAATTATTTTTACAGTAAGAAACCTACTGAAGTTTGGATGATGGTAGTATTGGCAGCAGTTTTGATTGGTTACCTTATTTACTCTATTCTCTCTCCTATTGCAGCAGATTATAGAGAGGCTCAGGTTTCTATTAACAAAGATTTAACAAAAAAGATTAATGATAGCAGAAATTTTTTAAGAAGCATAACAGTAAATGGGGATAAAAATTATAAGGTAAAAGCTTTAGATAAAAAAATTGTTAATAAAACAAGAGAATTAAACAGTTATAGAAATAAAATGTCTAAACTTAGCGGAGCAATGCATAAATTAAGTAATATATTATATACAAAAGATAATTGGTCTAAATTTTTACATAATATTGCAATTAAAGCCAAAGATGATAATTTAAAGGTTTATAGTATTGATAATATGGTGTATGACCAAAATGCTACAACTTTTGGAAAAGTTCTTGATGTTAATATAAAATGTCAAGGAGATTATGGTGAAATTTTGTCTTTTATGAACGATTTAGAGCAGACAAATTTGGTAGCTAATATTAGCGGTGTTAGATTAAAAGCTTCCAACAAAGCTCCGATTGCGGATGTAAATTTATCGGTTTGGGGGATTCAGCCATGAAAAAGACAGCACTATTTTTAGCAGCAGTTTCGGTTTTATTTTTATATGCGGATGAGATAGATGATATGATTTCTAAAATTAATTCAAAGAGGGTAAGCAATATTCCAAAGCAAAAACTTTTAAATATTACTTCTCCCATTCCAAAAGTCGTAGTTATTGAGAAGAATAATTCTAAAGAAGGAAATATAACTACTATTGCCCAGTCATCCGAAGACAGCTTTCATTTAAGCGCAATAATGAATAACAAGGCATATATAAATGGAGCTTGGGTAAAAAAAGGAGATATGGTTGGCGATTATAAACTGGTGGATATTATGGATAATGCTGTTTATCTTAAAAATGGTAAAAAAAGTAAAATGCTTTTTTTTGAAAGCAGTAATCATAAAATAAAAATTACATTAGGTAGGTAAAAAATGAAAAGATTAATTTTAGCAACAGGATTGTTTTTAACAACATTAAGTTTAAGTAATTTACATGCCAGCGGCTGCAAAGGGCAACTGTTTTCTGTAACAATTCAAAAGCAGCTTTCTATTGCCGATGCAATAGATAATATTGCTGAAACTTGCGGATTAAGTGTCATTGTGAAGGATCCTGCCGCTCAAAATAAGATGAAAAAAAAGTTATATTATATCAAACTGACAAAAACAACTTTGAGAAATTTTTTAAATACTGTGCTTACTGATAATGATTTAAATTACAAATTAGTAGGCAATAAATTATTTATTTCTTATTTAATCACTAAAACTTTTAAAATTCATTATATAGCAAGTGACAGAATAGGTTCTAGCAGTGCTAATATTAATATAGCAAATGCTGGAAGAAGCAAGGGAAAAGGAACAAGTGCTACAAGCGGTATGACTATTAACAGTAATGATAAATTTCAATTTTGGAGCACTATGAAAGACCAGATTCATAGAATTTTGGTTACTTCAGGCGATGGCAGTTTATATTTTAAAAAAACAAAAGACGGCTGGGTGGACGATGCTGGGAATGTCTGGGAGTATAATCCGACAGAACCTATTGTTGATCCAGAAGCCGGTCTGGTTACAGTGACAGGGACACCTGAGCAAATTAGAAGAGTTTCTAAATATATAGCTGCTATGGCTAAACAGGTTAAATTACAAGTATTAATAGATGTTAAAATTTTATCTGTTACTTTAAATAAAGATAAACAAACAGGAATTGACTGGAGTAAACTGTATGGATTAACAAACTTTAGCATTAACACTTTGGATATGACTCAAAAAAATATGCAAGAGTGGAAATCAGGAGATAA
The DNA here is from genome assembly GCA_027081355.1 of Campylobacteraceae bacterium. GTDB lineage: Bacteria > Campylobacterota > Campylobacteria > Campylobacterales > Sulfurovaceae > JAADEQ01. Next base: position 16,793 of record JALWKP010000029.1, on the reverse strand, counting down.
TAAAATTACAGATGCCAAATTTGCGCCAGGCACACAACCTAGCAATGCCAGGGTGTTTGAAGCTAAAGGGCATGCTGATATGAGTGATGTGATAAGATATTTAAAAACACAAGGAACAGTTAAAACTGTATCTAATCCAAAAGTAATGACGCTTAACAATCAGCCTGCTCTTATTAGCGTAGGTAAAGAGATATTTTATAAAACTACAAGCCAGACAACAAACAGCGGAATTAATGCTCAATCGACTACAAGCGAAACAATTGATTCAGTTTTTGCTGGAATTTTGTTAGATATTACTCCAGAAATTGATAATCGTGGTATGATTACATTAAAGATTAATCCTTCTATTACAGAAACGGACGGTCCTGTCGGTAAAGCAGGTTCAAGAACTATGCCGCCGGATTTGGTCAGAAGACAAATTTCGACTGTAATTAAAGTAAGAGACGGACAGCATGCAATTTTAGGCGGATTGATTTCTACAGCTGAAAGTTCTGTTGACAGCGGTGTTCCTTTAATTAGCAAAATACCTCTTATTGGGGAAGCTTTTAAAAGAACAAGAAAAATAAAGAGAACTGAAGAACTTGTTGTTATAATTACACCTAAGATTACAGGCAGAAAAAGAGGCTTGTCCCTTAAAAGTTTAGGATATAGGAGTATAGTTAAGTGAGTTATTTTGATATAGCTAAAGAGTGTTTTGTCGATGAAATTAATTTGAATAGTTATGTTGAACTGCCCGGTCCTATGATGGCTTATGAAGAGCTTGAATTGGCTTTTGAAAAGCCGTTTAAGATGATGTTGCTTTATGGGGAACCGGGAACTGGGAAGAGTCTGCTTTTAAAAAGAATTTATGAAAAGAAAAAGTATCAAAAAGAGATACATTTTATAGATTCTCCGCTGCTTGGAGAAGAGGAATTTTTTAGAAGATTTTTCAATATTTTAATTCAAAAGCCTATGCCAAAAAATACAAAAGTTGATTTTAATACTTTTGTAGAGTTTTGCAAAGTTATTAAAGGGCAAAGAGAAATTATTATTTTACTTGATGAAGCACAGCTATATCCTAAAAAAATATTAGAACAAATTAGAATACTTTCAGATACCGGTGTGGTAAGGTTTGTTATTGTTGTTCATAAAACAACAGATGAAGATGTTATTGCAAAATCACACTTTCAAACCCGTATTTGGGGTTCAATAGAACTTAAAAATGCTACAAAAGATGAACTTAAAACTTATGTCCATCAAAGATTGCTTAAGCATAATCAATTTGAAATTGCCAATTTAATCAAGCAAAAAAATATTGATTTTATTTATAAGATGACAAACGGCAACTTTAGGGCTTGTAATAAGCTGCTTTATACTACTTTTGAAATTTATCAATATTATGAGAAAAACGACCCGTCTCAGTTTACGAGAGATAAATTTTCTCAAAAATTTTTAGAAATGGCTGCAATTGCAATAGGAGCTATTAATGTATGATATTCCGGAATTAGAAAAAAAATGGCGTAAATACAGACGAAATAAAATCAAAAAGCCTATAATTATAGGTTCGGTAATTGCTGTTCTTGGTTTAGGCAGTGCATCTTTGGTTATGAGATATATTCATATTCATAAAAGCAGTTCCAATAAATCGGCAGCAACAATAAAGCCGCAGGCACAGACGGTTTCAGCTGCGGTAAATAGCAATGCCAAAAACAGTTCTGCTATGATTATTCAAAAAGTTAATAGCAATGGAGCCCCAATTCAAAATAACAATCAGCAGATACAAAACAATCCGCAAAATCAAGCTGTTAATCAAAATAACGGTATAGATTTGAGTAAAGCTGAAATTGTTAAACCAAATGTTCCAGATGATGACATTAGAGTTATTGGTTTTAACAATAAGGATAAAAAGAAAATTAAGAAAAAATATGAAGATATTTTAATTCCTAAACAAAGTGAAGAAGAGATTGCCGAAAAAGAAAAAGTTGCACAAATGGAAGAAGATTTTAAAGAAACACAAGATACAAAAGATTCTTTATATTTGGCAAGATATTTTTATAAAAAAGGAGATTATAAAAAAGCAGAAAGCTGGGCTGTTCAGACAAATAATATTGACGGTGATATAGAAGAAAGCTGGCTTATTTTTGCAAAAGCAAGAGCAAAACAGGGATTTAGAACAGATGCTATTAAAGTTCTGCAGTCTTATTATGATGAAACAAAATCCGAAAAAGCAAAAGAGTTGCTTAGAAAGTTACGTTTAGGAAAGAGTTTTTAGGATTTTAAATGGGTGAAATGATAGAAAACTTAATAAAAGACGGATTAGTAAATAAAAATACTTTAATTTCTTATATTTCTAAATCTGATAATCCTAAAATAGATTTAGGTGATTTAATTCGAGACGGTTTATTAAATAAAGAGCAGTTTTATGATTACATATTAAAAAAAATCAGAGCGGGTGTTTATACTTTTGATTTTATAAACAAATTAGAGCAAGAAGATATTAATATTGAAGAGGTATATAAGTTTATTGCTCAAAAACTGGGGATTGAATATGTAGATTTAAACAGTATTGAAATTGACAGTTCTCTGTTTGATAAAGTATCTACTTCTTTGTTATTAAAAATCAGAGCCATTGTAGTTGATGAAGACGACTTGTATGTTTTGGTTGTTTTTGCAGATCCTTTCGATTTAGCAGCTCAAGATGCTGTTTCAAGATACTTTCCTAAAAAAATGTTAAAAATTGGATTGGCTCAAGATAAACTTATTAAAGAAAAATTAATTCAGATTGAAACTTATGAATCTTTAAAAACTTATGTAGATGATATCAGGGAAGATTTGCGCAATACTGCAGGAAGTGAAGAGAGTGACGAATCACCTGCAGTTTTAAAGCTTATAGATTTAATTTTAAGAAGCTCTATTGTTGCAAAAGCAAGTGATATTCACATAGAAGTTACTGAAAAAAACTGTATTGTGCGTGATAGAATAGACGGGATGCTTCAGCAGAGATTTATTTTCGATAAAGTAGTGTTTGGTCCGCTTGCTTCTCGTCTTAAACTGCTTTCTAATTTAGATATAGCAGAGAGAAGAAAACCGCAAGACGGGCGTTTTTCTGCAACAGTTGCAGGCGGTGAATATGATTTTCGTATTTCTACTTTGCCGACTCTTATAGGCGAATCGATAGTTATGAGGATTTTGGATAAATCCAAGACTGTAATAGCATTAGAAGATATGGGTATGAATGAGAAAAGCTATGAAAAATTTAAAAACGGTATTACCACTCCCTATGGGATTGTTTTAGTTACCGGACCGACAGGAAGCGGTAAAACTACCACGCTTTATGCCTCTTTAAATGCTATTAAAAGCGATAAAGATAAAATAATTACCGTAGAAGACCCGGTAGAGTATCAGATGGCGGGTATTCAGCAGGTTCAGGTAAATAACAGTGCAGGGCTTACTTTTGCTTCTGCTTTGCGTTCAATTTTGCGGCAAGACCCTGATAAAATTATGATTGGGGAGATTCGGGATACTGAAACTTTAAGAATTGCAATTCAAGCAGCAATGACAGGTCACTTAGTGCTTTCTACGCTGCATACAAATGATGCGATTTCTGCAATTTTTAGAATGGTAGATATGGGAATTGAGAGTTATTTAGTAAGCGGTTCTTTAGTTGCCATCCAGGCTCAAAGACTTGTTAGAAAAATATGTCCGCACTGTAAAGTCAGAACCGAATTGAGTAACAGAATGTTAAATGATATTAAAGATTTTCTTCCTCCAGACAGAGAACTTACTTTTTATAAAGGCAAAGGTTGCAAGCACTGTTATAATTCAGGATATATCGGAAGAGAAATGATTTCTGAAGTTTTAACCGTAAGCAATGAAATAGCACGAATGATTGCAGCTGAAGAAACAAAAGAAGTAATTACTAAGCAAGCTAAAAAAGAAGGCTTTATGACAATGTTTGAAGACGGCATAATCAAAGCGCTAGATGGCAAGACTACAGTAGAAGAGATATTCAGGGTTGCCAGATTATAGTTTTAGTTCGGCATAATATTATATTTGTCGAATACAGTTTATTAAATCTTCTAAAAATAAATAATAGTAGTATATCCTAAGAAAACCCCATTTTTTAAAAATGTCTATTTAATGTAAGCTAAAACTTATTTTAAAACTGTATAATATCAAATATCTCCATAAAACGAGCTTTAATTAAATTATAGTTATGTGAGGATAATGTGTATTATAGAGTTGAATATATTTTTAGAGGAAAAAGAGACAATATTATTGTTAAAGCAAATAATAAATTTGAAGCATCTTCTGTAGCAAAGAAAGAAAGACCTGGTGTCGTAGTGATAGCTTCTAAAGAGACATCGCCTCCTATTGAAGAAACATTTGCAGAGTTTAGCAGAAATCTGACTAAAATGTTTAAAACCAAAATGCCTATAGATGAAAAAATATCAAATATTAGGCAAATTGCAGTAATGACAGATGCTGGTATCCCAATTCATGATGTTTTGGAAGATATAGTTGCAAGCAGCAAAAATCCTGCTACAAAAGAGATTTTTGCTTCTATTGCAAACGATATTAATGCAGGAAAAAGTATGTCCAATGCATTGGAACCTCACAAAGAAGAGATGGGACATATTGTAATGGCAATGACTAAACTTGGAGAAACTACAGGTAATTTTCCAGGAGCTTATCATAAACTTGCAGATATTTTAGAAAATATTAGGGATAATAAAGCAAAATTTAAAAAGGCAATGCGTTATCCTATTACAGTTATTACAGCATTAATTATTGCATTTGTTATTGTAATTATGACAGTCGTTCCTAAATTTAGGGCGATATTTAAAGAGTTGGGGTCAGATTTGCCTCTTGCTACTAAATTTCTTTTGGGGGCAGAGAGTTTTTTTAGAAATTACGGACCTTTTATTATATTTTTCTTGGTAGCACTATTTTTTGGTATAAAATATTTATATAAAAATAATGATGATTTTAGATTTACGGCAGATAAAATTTTAGCTCACCCAAAATTTTATTTAATAGGCAAAGTTGTTTATTTGTCGAATATGTTTAACTATACGCTTGTTTTTGGCGCCTTAATTAAAGCGGGTATTCCTGTTTCGGAGGCTTTGAATACCGCTATTGGCGTTGTTGAAAATGTTTATATTAAAAAACAATTAGAGAGTATAAATATTAATATCGGACGAGGTGTAGGATTGGCGGAAGCTTTTGAGCAGAGCGGTTTGTTTGAAAATATGTCTATACAAATGATAAAAGCGGGTGAAAGCAGTGGGCAATTGGATGCAATGCTCGAGAAAGTAAGCGGATATTACGATATGAAGTTTCAAAGTATTATTGATAATTTATCTTCTTATATCGAGCCAATTATGATTGCATTAATTGCAGGACTTGTATTGCTGTTGGCTCTTGGTATATTTATGCCAATGTGGGATTTAGGAAAAGCAGCAAAAGCATAAAATAGGATTGAGGGTTTAGGAATTGATAATGGATAATTGATAATTCCGTTTTCTGTTTTCCGCTTTCTGTTTTCCGTATGTAGGTGCGGTTGTACTCTTTTAGAGAAGAGAGATTAGAGATTAGAGAAATTTATTTTTCTGTAATCTGTATTCCATAATCCGTTTTCCGTATGTAGGTGCGACCGCGCTGCGAAAGAGTGAATAGTTAATAGTGGTGAGTTTTGGAAATATTGCTTTGCAATGGATTTTTTTGTTCTATAAAATATGCATTTTAAGGGCTTTCTCTAAATCTTCTTTTGTATCTATCCCGAAACTATGGCTTTTAACTTCTGTAAGGGCTATTTTGTAGCCGTTATCGAGTATTCTTAACTGTTCAAGTTTTTCTATATCTTCTAAAATGCCGCTTTGCATTGTGCAAAATTTTTCTAGTTTTTCCATTGTAAAACCGTAAAGTCCCAGATGAGCTTTGTAGTTTTTTAAGCTGCCTTCTCTTGAAAACGGGATTTTAGAGCGCGAAAAGTAGAGGGCAAAGCCATTTAAATCGGTTACTACTTTTACTAAATTAGGGTCGTCTGCTGCGGCGGAATCGACAAGTTTGTAGCAAGTTGTTGCAATAACCTCGGGATTGCTAGTATACTCTTTTGTTAGCTGCAGCATTTTTTCAATAACATCTTCTTCGATAAAAGGCTCGTCTGCCTGGACATTTATAATAATTTCATCTTTGCCTAAATTTAACTTTTGAGCCGCTTCATAAATTCTATCGGTTCCAGATTTACAGATGCTGCTTGTTAAAACCGCCTCTATGTTGTATTCTTTGGCAACATTTACAACTTCGTTAGAATCTGTTGCAATAACAACGCTATCTAGCGCTTCAACAGCCTTTGCGGTTCTAACAACCATAGGCATCCCGCCGATATCTGCCAAAACTTTATTAGGAAATCTGCTAGAAGCCAAACGAGCCGGAATAATAATCATCTTGCACCCTTTAAATGTAGTTTTGTTATTATACAAAAAAGAGATAATATTAGGAACTATAGTTCCGTATTTTTCTTAAAAATCAAGAAGTATAGTTCCTAATATTATCTTTTATTGCATCACATATTTATATCTTTCATTTTTAAATATCCTGCTTACAACTAAAGAGAGATTAGATATAATTGCGATTATTTTATTTTAAGAAAGGTTTTTAATGAGAGCGCTCTTAAGTGTTAGCGATAAAAGCGGAATAGTTGAGTTTGCAAAGGGGTTAGAGGAGCTTGGGGTTGAGATTATCTCTACAGGCGGGACTTTTAAAAAGCTTCAAGATGCCGGGGTTAATGTTATAGAGATAGATAAAATTACCAAATTTCCGGAGTGTTTTGACGGGCGTGTTAAAACTTTAAATCCTTATGTTCACGGCGGGATTTTGCACAGAAGAGACAATCAAAGCCACCTTGCACAGGCAAAAGAGCTTGGAATTGAGGGTATAGATTTGGTTTGCGTTAATCTTTATCCGTTTAAAGAGACGATTGAGAGAACTGATGATTTCGAAGAGATTATCGAAAATATCGATATAGGCGGTCCTACGATGGTTCGCTCGGCGGCTAAAAACTTTAACGATGTTTTAATTGTAACAGATGTTAACGATTACGGTAAAGTTTTAGAAGCCCTTAAAAGCAGGCAGGACAGTTTTGAATTTAGAAGAGATTTAATGATAAAAGCTTTCGAGCACACCGCTGCTTACGATTCGATGATTGCCAACTATATGAATGGCAGATTTAACGAAGGCTTTGGGCAGAAGCAGTTTATTGTGGGGTCTAAAGTATTCAATACAAGATACGGTGAAAATCCGCACCAAAGCGGGGCGCTTTATGAATTTGACAACTTCTTTAGCAAAAATTTTAAGACACTTAAGGGCGAGGCGAGTTTTAACAATTTAACCGATATTAACGGCGCGGTAAAAATTGCCACAAGTTTTGGCGACAGAGATGCGGTTTGCATAGTAAAGCACGGAAACCCTTGCGGATTTGCAATTAAAGACAGCCTGCTTGAATCTTACACCGAAGCGCTAAAATGCGACCCGATTTCAGCTTTTGGCGGGGTTGTTGCGGTTAATGGCGTAGTGGATTTAGAGCTTGCTAAAAAGATGAATGAGATATTTTTAGAAGTAATTGTTGCAGGCGGATTTACAGAAGAGGCGCTAGAAGAGTTTAGCAAGAAAAAAAGGCTTAAACTGTTTAGCCACGAGGGCAAAAGACTTAAAAAAGCGGGCGACAAAGCGGACTTTAAACATATTGACGGCGGATTTGTTTACCAAAACAGCGACTGCGTTTGCGACAATGAAGTTACAAATGCAAAATGCGTTACCCAAAAAGAGGCGACCAAAGAGCAGATAAGCGATTTAGAAATAGCTTGGAAAGTTGCAGGCTTAACCAAAAGCAACTGCGTAGTGTATGTTAAAGACGGCGCAATGGTAGCGGTTGGAATGGGTATGACAAGCCGCGTAGATGCCGCACAGTGCGCAATTAAAAAAGCAAAAGAGCTGGGGCTTAATATAGAAGGCTCAAGCCTTGCAAGCGAAGCATTCTTCCCGTTTAGAGACTCTGTAGATGCAGCAGCGGGCGCCGGTGTTAAAGTAATTATTCAACCGGGTGGCAGCATAAGAGATCAAGAGGTTATAGAAGCCGCAAATGAACACGGCATTGCGATGTATTTTACAGGTATCAGACACTTTTTGCATTAATAATTTGCAGCACTAGCCAAATGGAGTGTGGAATAAGTTAGAAAAATAAGAGTGGGGACTTCAGTCCCATTGGCTGCAGTACTGTAAAATCAAATTATTTTTACGAAGCTAAAGCCCCTGTTCCTTTAATTGGCAACCTATTTCATACTCTCAAAGCTAATGTAAAAATTTAATTTTAGAAAGATTGTTCTATTTTTAGGTTTATATATTATGATAATTATGGTGTCCTTAAATTATTTTTTAAAGTTAAAACTTTTTTCTTTGTATTTCAGCAAATCCATTTTATTTTTCTCTTTATAAAATATCGCTATAATATTATCTTAATTTTTTCAAAGCGAGTAGCAAATGTTGATATTTGAGCTTATAGCTGCGGGTGTTTTTGTAGGTATTTTGTCGGGTTTTTTTGGAATCGGGGGCGGAATGCTTTTGGTTCCGATTTTAATGGCGCTTGGATTTGATATAAAGGCGGCTATTGCAATTTCTGTAGTGCAAATGTTTTTTAGCTCGATTATGGGCTCTTATTTGAATTTTAAAAAAGGAAACCTAAAGGTAAACGAAGGTATTTTTGTGGGTATCGGCGGAGCGGTAGGTGCATTTTTCGGCGCCCATTTAACCGATATTCTGCCGCAGAGGGCGCTTGCTTTTTTACTTTTGGGTATTGTAACTTTAGCTTTTATCAGGGTTGCTATAAGCAAGCATCATTTGGATATTCAAGAAAAAAGCGCAGCTTCTTGGCTGCTTTTTTTAATTGGTGTGTTTGTTGGGACAATTTCTATTATGTTGGGTGTCGGCGGTGCGGTGCTGCTTACTCCTATAATGGTCGGTTTTTTGCATTACAGCACTAAAAAAGCAGCAACTGCGAGCCTTTTTTTTGTGGTCTTTTCTTCAATTACGGGTGTAGTTTACAAGCTCTCTAAAGGAGTTTTTAATAATTTATCGCTTGATACATTTACAGTTTTAAGTGTAGCACTTGGCGCTCTTTTTGGCGTAATTTTAGGAATTAAATTAAAAGAGACAGTTCACACAAAACATCACAAACTATCGCTTCTAGCAATGTATTTGGTGATTATCGGGATGCTTTTAAATGAACTTTTGGCTCATTAGCTGAGAGCTCAGAGTTTAGAACCGGTGATGAAGCTTTAATTAGTGAATAGTGATTAGTTATGAAAACATTGCTTTGCAATGGTTTTTGTTTTGAATGGTAATATGTAAAGGCGATAAAGAAAAGCATCCAGCTAAAGCGGGAATCCGAAGATTGGTTGTCTGGTTGTTGGTATATTGGGAAAAATTCAACACCTCTCCCAGTAACCAATACACCAATACACAAAAACTGTAGATTCCCTTTTTTGTTGGGAATGATGGTAAGGCAACATTGTGGGCTCTAAGCTCTGAGCTTTCAGCTTTTAGCTTCCAAATAAGGAGAATAAATTTGTTAGACAGTATAAAAGTTTACGGTGCTAAAGAGAATAATTTAAAAAATATATCATTAGAGATACCTAAAAACAAACTTGTGGTAGTTACCGGAATAAGCGGGAGCGGTAAATCGACTTTGGCTTTTAATACTCTTTATGCCGAGGGGCAAAGGCGCTACATTGAGTCGCTCTCCAGCTATGCGCGGCAATTTCTTGGGCGTGTGGGCAAGCCTGATGTTGATAAGATAGAGGGGCTAACCCCTGCTATTGCGATTGATCAAAAAACCACATCTAAAAACCCGCGCTCGACTGTTGGGACGATTACCGAAATTTACGACTATTTAAGGCTGCTTTTTGCGCGGGTTGGAAAGCAGCACTGCCACAAGTGCGGCAAGCCGATTTCGAGTATGAGTGCCAGCGATATAATTACTGAAGTTATGCGCCTGCCTGAGGGTGCAAAGCTTATTATTTTAGCGCCGCTGGTTAAGGGTAAAAAAGGAACATTTGCCGATTTAATCGAATCTTTGCGCGCAAAAGGGTTTGTGCGTGCAATGATAGACGGCGTAATGGTGCGCCTTGATGACGAGATAGAGCTTGGCAAAAATAAAAAACACACCATAAAAGCGGTAATCGACAGAGTGGTGGTAAAAGAGGAGAGCAAAGAGAGAATTGCCCAAGATGTCGAAAAAGCGCTAAATTTAAGTTACGGTGAAGTTGAAATAGAAGTGATAAATTACGAAGATACGGGGCTGGATAGAAAAAATTTTTATTACAGTGAACATTTGGCGTGTTTTGACTGTAAAGAGAGTTTTGAGCCGCTTGAGCCTGTGAGTTTTTCGTTTAACTCTCCAAAAGGTGCGTGCCCGGCATGCGACGGGCTGGGAATTCGCTATAAGCTGGATTTAAAAAAGGTTATAGACCAGGAGCTGCCAATAAGCGAGGGGGCAATTAAGATTCTTTACGGATTTAACAAGAGTTACTATTTTAAATTTTTAACCGCATTTTGCGAACAAAACGGTATTGATACATCTGTTCCTTATGCTGAGCTTAAAGAGCATCAGAAAAAAGCGGTGTTATATGGTGTGCCGCAAAAGGTTAATTTTACATGGAAGCGCCATAAACTGAGCCGCGAATGGCCTGGTGTTGTAAAAATTGCTTACGATATGAGCCATGAAAGCAAAGATTTCGACGACTATATGACCGAAATGGTTTGCGATGAGTGTAACGGACACCGCTTGCGCCCGCGCTCTTTGGCGGTTAAGATAGAGGGCAAAAATATTGCCGATATTATCGATATGCCGATAGAAGACAGTTATAAATATTTTGCCGATGATAACAATTTTTCCCACCTAAACGCCCAGCAGCAGCTTATAGCAGAGCCGATTTTAAAAGAGATTAAAGAGCGGCTATTTTTCCTTTACGATGTTGGGCTTGGGTATTTGACTTTAAGCCGCGATGCGCGCACCATAAGCGGCGGCGAGGCTCAAAGAATCAGAATCGCAAGCCAGATAGGAAGCGGTTTAACGGGAGTAATGTATGTGCTTGATGAGCCGAGCATCGGTTTGCATGAGCGTGATACAATGAAGCTTATAAGAACCCTAAAATCGCTGCGCGATAAGGGAAACAGCGTAATTGTGGTAGAGCATGACAAAGAGACAATTATGAGTGCTGATTATATTGTAGATATAGGACCCGGTGCCGGGAAATTCGGCGGCGAAGTGGTTTTTGGAGGCAGCGTTAAAGAACTGGAGAGGGCAGAGACTTTAACGGCAGATTATCTCTATGGCAGAAAAGAGATAAAATACCCGCATAAAAAGCGACCAAAAGATAAATGGCTGGAGATTAAAAATGTAAATATCAATAATATCAAAAATCTTGATGCCAAAATACCTTTGGGAAATTTTGTCTGTGTTACGGGGGTTAGCGGAAGCGGCAAGAGCTCTTTGATTTTGCAAACCCTGCTGCCGACAGCCAAAGAGATTTTAAACCGTGCAAGAAAAGTAAACAGGGTAGAGGGGGTCGAAATTACGGGGCTTGAGCATTTAGATAAAGTAATTTACCTAGACCAGAGCCCAATAGGCAGAACCCCGCGTTCTAACCCTGCAACATACACAGGCGTTATGGATGAGATACGAAAGCTTTTTGCCCAGACAAAAGAGGCTCAGCTTCGCGGATATAAAGTAGGGCGTTTTAGCTTTAATGTTAAAGGCGGGCGCTGCGAAAAGTGCCAGGGAGAAGGGCAGATTAAAATAGAGATGCACTTTTTGCCAGATGTTCTGGTAACTTGCGATGCGTGTAACGGAACCAGATATAACGAGCAGACGCTGGAGGTTGAGTATAAAGGCAAAAATATTTCCGATGTGCTTAATATGAGCGTGTATGAAGCTTTGGAGTTTTTTAAAGCTATTCCGGCAATTGCGGTTAAGCTAAAAACGCTAAAAGATGTGGGACTAGATTACATAACTTTAGGGCAAAACGCCACAACATTAAGCGGCGGCGAGGCGCAAAGAATAAAACTTGCAAAAGAGTTAAGCCGAAAAGATACCGGAAAAACGCTTTATATTTTAGATGAACCGACAACAGGCTTGCATTTTGCCGATGTGGACAGATTAACAGGCGTGCTGCACCATTTAGTCGAGCTTGGAAACAGCGTAATAGTAATAGAGCACAACCTCGATATGATAAAAAACGCCGATTACATAATAGATATGGGTCCAGAAGGCGGCAGCAAAGGCGGCCAAATAATAGCCACAGGTTCGCCCAAAGAGCTGGCTAAAAACCACAAAAAAACAGGAAGCTATACGGGGGAGTATTTGGAGAAAGAACTTTTTATTAATTGATAATTGATAATGGAGAATAGATAATTCTGGGTTAGGGTTGAGCGCTGAGAATTGAGGTTTTAGGTTTTAGGATTGCCGTTATTCCAGCGAAAGCGAGAGTGCGCAAAAAGTCCAAAATGTATTGGTTAAATTATCCATTGATTCCCAGTTAAGTCGGAAATGAATGGTTGAGAGAAATAATGGGCGATACTTGCAACTTATTCATCATACAAAGATTTATTGTCGTTTTCGAATGTGCTTTTTCTTTCTTTCCAATAATCAGGTTTTTTATTAAGTTGCATTATTGCTAATATTGCAATCTCGTTATCTTTTTTATAATAAATTACTCCAAAAGGAAATCTGTTCGTTAAGCATCTTCTTATATTATCGCCCATTGAATGCCAAGCATTTGGAAACTGTATTATTCTTTGGATAGCACTATAAACTTCATTCGCAAACTCAAGACCTAAATTTGCTCTACACTCTTCATAATAATCAATAGCTTCAAAAAATTCTTTCTCAGCATCAGGATGAAAAGAAAAATTCATTTAAGAAAATCTCTGTTTTACTTTTTCAAAAACTTCATTGCCATCTATCAAATGAACTTCTCCATTTTCTATATCATTTTTTCTTTCCAAGGCTTTTTTAAACCATAAATTATCAATAGATTTATCTAATCCGTTCAAATTAGTTAAAATTTTATCAACAATCTTAACTTTTAAATCAAGCGGTAAAACCTCGATTCTTTCAAAAAGCTCTTTTTCTTTTATTGCTGTCATGATGTTTCCTCAATTTGAGTTTTATATATTTTAACATAATTTTTATTTTCTGAGGCTATTTTTGTTAAAATTTTACTAGGTTGTTTTCACTGGCTCCCAAATTGTGAGGCTGTGAAAAAACTTAGGATTTCTTGGACGTGAGACTTTAAACTCACAAAAATATTACCAATAAATGGCAATAAAAGGATGAGGCTAAAGCCTCATTTCCGTTGTTTTCTAGGTTTTTTCACAGTCTCTGTATTTAGGAGCCAGTGAAAATTGACTTGTCAAGTATTCCTAATGATTATTGTGAGAAATATTTAAACTGTCATTGTCAAATTTTTCTCTTTAATAATTTGTTATATACTTAGCTATTAAAAGACTGCCGCTTGTAGTTTAGTAAAAGTTTTACTATCGGTTTGTGCTAGAAGTTTACGACCATCCTTGAATTTTGCTACAAAAGTAATCTCTTTTTTCTTTCCACCCAATAACAAACCAGCTAATAGACCAACCGGACCTAAAATAACTGCTCCCGCAGCACCCCAACCAACAGTGCCTCCAATTTTTTTAACACTTTCTTCAGTAGCAATTTCAACAGTTTCTAATTGTGTTAATGGAATGGTTTCTCCCGCCCACGGATGCTCTTTTGTTTTCAACATAAGAGAACCCCAAGTATATTCCCCCATTTCCTTCTAAGAAATCACCTGCTAGAACTTTTACCTTTGCCATTTTAAACCCCCTATTGTATATAACTATTTATTCAAGAAGCATTATAACAAAAATAACCCGATATTTGCAAATTGAATGAACATTTTAAACCCCTGTTGTTTGTAAGAAAAGTAGTAAAATTATACCTTTTTAGTTAAAAATATGAATATTTTATATAATATAATTATCATTTATGTCCTTTTTACTGGTTACGAAGCTCCAGCTTCGTAACCCATTATTCTAATATGCATCCCAAAGCCGTAGCTTTGGGACAAGAGAAAAACCTCAGTGCTCAACCCTCAAATCTAACTTTAAATTATTAATCACTATTAGCCTGCGCTATCAGAACTCCTTCTAAAAGCTTGTCTATATCGCCGTCCAGTATTGCTTCTACATTGGTAAAAGCCTGGTTTGAGCGGTTATCTTTTACCTGTTGATACGGTTGCAGAACATACGAGCGAATTTGGTGTCCCCAGCCGATTTCGCTTTTTTCTACGCCGTCAAGTTCTGCCTGTTTTTTTGCCATTTCATACTCATACAAGCGCGATTTTAGCATTTTCATAGCGGCGGCTTTGTTTTTGTGCTGGCTTCTATCATTCTGGCACTGCACAACAATGCCTGTTGGAATATGGGTAATTCTGATTGCGCTTTCGGTTTTGTTAACATGCTGCCCGCCGGCGCCGCTTGCACGGTATGTGTCGATTCTTATATCTTTATCTTCAATCTCTATATCGATATCGTCATCAATTTCAGGCGAAACCATAACCGAGCTAAAAGATGTGTGACGCTTCGCATTTGCATCAAACGGCGAAATTCTAACAAGCCTGTGGATTCCGTTTTCTACCTTCAAATAACCGTAAGCGTTTTCGCCTTTAATAATAAAACTTACATCTTTAATTCCCGCCTCTTCACCGGGCTGGTAATCGAGCACTTCCACCTTAAAGCCGTGCCGCTCCGCCCAGCGCAGATACATTCTATAAAGCATGCTTGCCCAATCCTGGCTCTCTGTTCCGCCGGCTCCTGGGTGTATGGATACAATTGCATTTGCACTGTCGTGTTCGCCGTTTAGCATTATCTGAATTTCCAGTTTTTGGATATGCTCTTTTAAATTTTGAGCATCTTCATAAAGCATCTCCAGCGTCTCTTCGTCATTTTCGGCTTTGGCAAGCTCGAAATACTCTGCAGCATCATCCAGCGCATCTTTTGCTTCGTTGTAAACCCCTAAAACACGCTCAAGCTTGGTTTTCTCTTGCGAAATTTTAGCCGCATTTTTTGCGTCATTCCAAAAGTTGGGGTTTTGCTGCATCTGCTCAATCTCTTCAAGACGGCTTTTAATTTCGTCAGGTTTGGTTATATTTGTAATATTTTCCATCTTCTTTTTTAAAGTTTTAAGCAGTTCGCCATACTCATAAGCATCCATAAATTTATCCTAAATTATTTTTTTGATATGATTGTATCAAAATTTTGCCAAAAGGTTGCAATGTGCAAGTAGTTAGAAGCGCCCAAGAGTTAAAAAATGCCAAAAAAAATTTAAGCGGAACTGTCGGTTTTGTGCCCACAATGGGCGCGCTGCACGATGGGCATATAAGCCTGATTAAAAGAGCGCGCCAAGAGAATGATATTGTAATTGTTTCTATTTTTGTAAACCCCACGCAATTTTTAGAGGGAGAAGATTTAGACAAATACCCCCGCCGCGACGAAGCAGATAAAAAAATCTGCGAACTAGCGGGAGTAGATATTCTTTTTATGCCGACAATCGATTCTATGTATAACCAAGATGAGTTAAAAATCTCCGCCCCCAAAGTGCGCGGATATATTTTAGAGGGGGCAAAACGCCCGGGGCATTTTGACGGGGTGCTTCAAGTGGTGCTTAAACTTTTAAATATCACAACCCCTACACGCGCATATTTTGGCAAAAAAGATGCCCAGCAGCTAGCCCTTATTACCCAAATGGCAAAAGATTACTTTTTAGATACCGAAATTGTCCCTTGCGAAATAGTGCGTGACAGCGACGGTCTTGCACTTAGCAGCCGCAATGTATATTTAAGCGAAGATGAGCGCAAAAGAGCTCTTAGCCTTAGCCGTTCGCTTAAACTGGCTTCCGATATGGTTGCAAAAGGTGAGTTAAACTGCAAAAAAATAAAAGGGCAAATGCGCCAAGAGCTTTTAAAAAACGTTGATAAACTGGATTATGTAGCAATTGTAAACCGCGAATTTAAAGAAATAGACAAAGTGGAAATCGGCAACAGTATAATTTTAGCAGCTGCATTTGTCGGAACTACAAGGCTTATAGATAACATTTGGCTATAAAATTCCCCGTAGGGGCAGCCCTTGCGGCTCCCAAATGTAGCATAAGAAATGTTTTAAATGGCAGCTGCAAGGGGCTGCTCCTACAATTATTATTTCAAATACATAATTACCAATAACTAATCCCTTAATTTTTAAAATAAATCTGGTTCAGATGCTGAAGCAGGTATTGGTTTGGGTATCGGTTTAGGTTTTTGTTTTCTATGTTTTTTTATCTTTTCTTCTTCTTTAATCATTTGCTCACGCTCTTTTCTTAAACGCTCTTTTAATTCTCTTGCTCTTTGTTGCTGTTTTTGTTTAATAATATTTTCTCTTTCTTCTTTTTTCTGCTCTTCTTGAATCTCTTGTGCTTTTGGAAGGTTTGGTTTTAACATTCCTTTGTCTATCATAGCATCTACAATTGCTTTAAATACCGGCACAGCGCTGCTTGAGGCAAAATGGTGTTTGAAATCCGGTTCTATTACCATAACTCCAATAGTATATTTATGACCCTCATAATCATTTGCAAAACCGTAAAAACTTGTGCGGTATCTATTAACATAATGTCCGTGCTCCGGAATCATTGCTGTTCCTGTTTTTCCTCCTATTTCTAACCCCTGTGTAATAGCTTTTTT
>JALWKP010000028.1 GCA_027081355.1 Campylobacteraceae bacterium | reverse complement strand
ATGAACATAAAGGCGGAGAAAAAGCAGATAATAACGGCACAAAAGGCGGTATGGACAATAATAAAACCCACAATGGCGACGGGCACAAAGGCGGCTTTGACGACAAAGACCATATGAAAGACAATAACGGCACAAAAGATGGAATGGACGGGCACAAAGGCGGTTTTGACGACAAAGACCATATGAAAGACAATAACGGCACAAAAGACGGTATGGACGGGCATAAAAAAGATGGCGATGAAGATGAAAAAGGCGGTATGAAAGACAGTAACGGCACAAAAGATAATATGGATGGACACAAAAAAGAGGGCAGCGAAGATGGAAAAGACGGCTTTGATAAAAACAGCGGAAATATGAAAGATAACAATGGAACAGACGAGGGTCAAGCCGGCAGCGGCGAGCAAGACAGCAACGCTAAAAATGGAAATGGCAGCGGAGATATGAAAGGCAGCGGCGGAAATGATGATATGAGTGGAAACGGGCAAGGCAGCGGCGATGATGCTCAAGACGGCAATGCTAAAGGCAACAGCGGAAATGGCGATATAAATGGAAATGAGCAAGGCAACAGCGATGATATGAAAGAGAGCAAATCCGGAAACGGCACAGGCAGCGATGCTCAAGACGGCAGTGCTAAAAATGGAGACAATAGCGGCGATATGAAAGGCAATGGCAAAACTGATGATGATATAGATGAAAATGATGACGACAATAAAAGCGGCAGCGATGTAGATGACGACAGTGATGATATAAAAGACAATAATGCAAGCAAAGACAACGGACAAAACAGCGGCGATACAGACAGTGATTTAACAGGAAATAATAAAAATCAAAAAGATTCACAAGATGAAAATGCATCTAATAAAGGTGCAAATCTATAATTTCTCCCTAATGGGGAGACTGCTTTTTATTTATAATTGAACCCTCTGAAATACTATAAATTGAACAAAAGTTTTGTAATTTGCTCTTTGGGCTTGCAACCCTGCAGGGGGGGTAAGCTAAGAGTAAAATACCAATTTATTGGTACAAAGCTAAAAGCAGAAAGCAAAAAATATCCGCCTCCTGTCATCCCCAGAAGAAAAGGGAAAGCACGATTTTAAATGCTTAAAAGTTAAAATAGGAATTTTACAGCAGTTCAAACTCTGGATTCATTTGGAAAACAGACATCAGAAAATAGAAAATATTATTTGTTTTTTTGTAATTGAATACAAAATTTCTGTTTTCTGCACAGAATGACGAGGAGGTTAGTTTTTGGCTTTTAATAGCAAAAAATTTTATCTTAGCCGCAGGCTAAAAAAGAGCATTAAACCCATCCCCCCAAAGGGGCGTTAGCACTTGCGAAGGAAAAAATAAAACTTTCCTGAGCAAAATTAATGCTTTTTCAGAGGATTTGATTTATCATTATAAAATTAAAACTTATAATACCCCTCTACCCTGATTCTTTGGTCTTTTCGTGTTGTAAAATCTTTGTTTTTTAAGTATCTGTATTCGATTTTTGCGGTAATTTCGGATATTTTAAATTTGTATCCTACCCTTGCGCCAAGTGCGGTTTTTCCAGTTGTCGGTTTATCTACGCTGATACCGCCGTAAATGCTGCCTAAATCTTTTGGCAGTTTGTAATTTAAATCCAGTTTTGCGATTTTTTGTTTGCCGTATTTTGGTCTTACTTCGCCGCCGAAGCAATTGATGTATGTATCTGTCCAAAATCCGCCTGTTCCGCCTAAATTTAGCGTTGCGTTGCCGTTATTTATATATGCTAAAGTCAATTTGGCATTCAGTGCGCCAAAATCGCTTTGTGCATAAGCTGCGGCTGCAAAAGTGGCTTTTGTTTTGCTGCCTACTAAAATCTGTTTATTGCCTTTATCCGCTTTAACATATGCTAACTCTAAGCCCAAATTTACGCTGTTTATTTTTGTCTCGGCTGTTGTCCATGCAGAAAATGCTTTGCCTTTGCTTCCGTTTTTTGGGATATAATAAAGCGAGGTGCGAAGCGTTGTATCTTTTAAAGCGCGGTTTTCAACCGCAAGCATAAAAAGCCCCTTATTAGAGCCGTTTATCTTAACAGAGCCTGTTGTATCGGTAAAACTCGCAATCCAGGCGCCAATTAGCGTAGTGTTTGCCAAATCGGTATTTACTACCGTAACACCGTTATAAGCTCTATTTACCACACCTGCTGTTCTATCACTCCAAGCCCAAGGGCTAATTTCAATAGGAAGTGTCTGGCGACCCGCTTTTACGGCTGTATTTCCGTTTTTATAAGTTATATAAAATTGAGAAAGCTCGGCTCTTTCGTCTTTTTTGCTCATATCGCCCTCAAATGCATAAACCTCTGCCAGCTCGGCTCCAAAACCAAAACCAAACCCCAGCTCTTTTTCTACGCCTAAAATTGCAATCGCTTTTACCTTATTGTCCTCTTTTCCCCAACTGTTTGCACTTGTATCTAGTTTTTGAGCATCATACCTAAAACCGATTTTTCCCCAAAAATCAGCATTAGAATTTCCAGATGCATAAATTAATTGAGCACTTATCGCAGATAGAAATAAAATTTTTTTCATAAATCCCCCTGTTTTTTTAAGTAAAATTGTAGGGAAATAAAGTAAAAACGGGATTAAAAGTTTTAAAAATTTATTGTGAATGATAGATTAAAGAAGCATAGCAAAGGCTATCTTCTTATGCTCTTTTAAAAATAGTTGTTTTTTCCTCTTTTCTAAAGAATGTAAAGTAAGTCCACAGCGTAATTCCATAAACAAAGATAGAAAGCACCACAACGCCAATAGTAACCGATTCAAACATCTCTTTGTATTTAAAGCTTTCAGGAATTAAGTGAACCAAAATAATCGATAGTGCGCCTTTCATTCCCGAGAATGTTAAGATAAACCAGCCCTCTTTGCCGACAGGTTTAATTTGCTCGATTTTAGCACCGATAAATGTGAATTTTGCCATTGCCAAGGCGCGAATAAGGGTTGTAGCAATAAACATTGCCAAAATTTCTGCTCTATATTCCCAAAGTTTATGAAAGTCCACCATTTCAGCAAGTGCAAAGAAAATCACAACCGAAGCGATATATCCAAACTCTTTTGCCATTTCGTAAATATATTCCAAACGCTCTTTGGATGTGCTTGCAATTGTGCCAAGGCGGATTGTTCTAAGGAAAGATTTAACCTTTTTAGAATCGCTTTCGTTTAAATCAAAATCTATCCATGCCTTAGTTGCAACAATCGCAACAATTAGTGTCAAAATACCGCTTACATGAAGTTCCTCGCCAAGCAGATAAGCTGCATAAGCCTCTACAATAAAAGAGAAAAGCTCGCCTCTTTTATCGGAGTAAAGTTTCATAACCATATAAAAAGCGTAACCCAAAACCAAACCTATAAGCGTGCTGAGAGAAAAGACTCTAAGAGCATCTAAAGCCGCGTGCGAAGCATCTATATGACCGCTTAGCATCCAAGGCATGCCAATAAAGAAAAATGCAATAACAGCAGTTGCATCGTTGCCCAGGCTTTCGCCTTCGATAAGCACTTTTATATCATGGCTAATGCCTTTAAAACGCGAGAGCACCGATTGCACGCTAACCGCATCGGTAGCCATATTTATCGCAAAAAGCGCTACATAACCGCCAAGGCTAAGCCCGCTGAAGAGTCCGAAATTATAGAGCAGGGCGCCGGCGACAATAGAGAATGCAACTGCAACCACAGCTAAATAAAAAATTGCCCAGCCATGCTTTTTTAAGTCTGTAAATTTGAGATGAAGGGCATCTCCCATAAAAATCAGCGGGATACAAAATAAAATCACAGTAGAGAAATCTTTAGACAAATCGATAGGAACTGCCGCTTTAAAATATGTATAAACCAAATATGAGCCTGCAAGCAAAATAAATACAGACGGGATTTTAAGCCGGTTTGCCAATGCATCGGAGGCAATAACCAGCGTAAGTATAGTAATAAGCAATATTTCAGGTGCGAATGAATGCATCTTATACCTTTTTTTACTGTATTATAAGTGATATTGTGTTAAAAAGAGGTTATAAACTGTGTATAATATTATCATTAAATTTTTACATAAAAAAAAATTTATTAAAAATATTATATAAATTAGATAAAATAGTTCATTTTTATTGTATAATAAAATGCAAAAAATTTATATGCCAAAGGAGAAGCACTATGTTACGCAAAGGGGTGTGTGGGGTTATATTGTTTTGTGCTTTATCGGTAAATGCAGTAGCTGCAACTTCAGTCGAAACAAATTCAACCAAAAATGATATGAATGTTTCCAAGATAAAAAAAAGTGTGAAAAAAAAGGAGGAATTAAAAACATCTTTACAAGAAGCAGAAAAGTTATTAGATGAGATAAATTTGGAAAAAGTTTATAAAGCAGCTGTAAACAACTCTACATACAGATTAATCAGAGCAAACAGCAAATTTAAAAAAGTTGAGGGTAAAATTAGAAGTTTTTATCAAAAATATATCGGCTGGGATTCTATGAAAAAGGATTTGGCAAAGTTGTATGCCAAATACTATACAGCACAAGAGCTAAGAGATATAGCTGCATTTTATAAGACTAAAACTGGCAAAAAAGTTTTAGCAACTATGGGAAAACTAACATATGAAGGTCAAATGATAACAAGAAAGAAGTTAGAACCGCATATTGCAGAATTAAGAAAAATTTTAGATTCGGCTATGAAAGATGATACCTCTTCTAATACTCGAAAGGGTAAAAAAGAAAATCCGGGAGTTTCTAACGATAATAAGCATAAATAATGTCCAATTTAAGCGAGATTTTACTCTCGCGAACAACACTGCTTTACTACTTTTTTGATATACTACTATAATTATTATACTAGGATAACCGATGGATTATTTTGCAAAAAGAATAATACCTTGCTTGGATGTTGATAACGGGCGTGTTGTAAAAGGTGTTAATTTTGTAGGTCTTCGAGATGCCGGCGACCCGGTTGAGGTAGCAAAACGCTACAATCAAGAAGGTGCGGATGAATTAACCTTTTTAGATATAACCGCAACACACGAAAAACGAAAAACAATAGTAGATATTGTAAAAGAGGTTGCGCGCGAAGTTTTTATTCCGCTGACAGTTGGCGGAGGGATAAGAGAACTTAGCGACATTTACAATTTGCTAGAAGTTGGCTGCGACAAAGTAAGTATAAATTCTGCCGCAATAAAACGCCCCGAATTTATAAACGAAGGGGCAAAGCGCTTTGGCAGCCAATGCATTGTTGTAGCAATCGATGCAAAAAGAGTAGCACCTGGCAAATGGAATATTTTTACCCACGGCGGAAGAAAAGACACAGGAATTGATGCCGTATCTTGGGCAAAAGAGGCATATGAAAGAGGCGCTGGCGAACTTTTGGTTACAAGTATGGATAGCGATGGCACAAAAGCAGGATACGATAACCAATTAAACTGCGCCATTGCACAAGTTGCCAAAATCCCATTGATTGCAAGCGGAGGCGCAGGCACAATGGAGCATATAAAAGAGTCTTTTGTAAACGGCTGCGCCGATGCCGCGCTTGCTGCTTCGATTTTCCATTTTCGCGAAATTGACATAATGGATCTGAAACACTATCTAAAAGAGCAGGGGATTGCGGTTAGGATTTAATTATGTAATCCGTAATTCAAATTCGCTCTAAGCTCTTGGCTTTTAGCTCTAAGCTTTGAAGCAAAGCTTCAAAAAAATAGAAAGGAAAAAACTTGCTAATCTGTGCAGGCGATATAGAACAGATAAAAGGCGCTGTTCCAATTGGGGTAGGGCTAATAAACAGTGCAATAAATTTAACAAGGCTTTGCCTTATGAATCCGCCCGAATTTTTACTTTTTGTAGGAACGGCAGGAAGTTACGGTAAAAAAGGGATTTTTGATATTTTTGAAACCAAAACGGCATCTAATATAGAGCAGGGCTTTTTAAGTAAAAGTGCTTACACCCCATTAGACAATATTATCAGCACTGCTGAAGATGTTTCCCGTGAAACAATTGTAAATTGTTCTAATTATATTACAGCATCTAAAAAAGTTAGCGAGCAATACTTAAAGCTTAACTTACAAGCTGAGAGTATGGAGTTTTACTCTGTCTTAGCAGTTGCAAAAGAGTTTAATATACCAGCAGGCGGACTGTTTGTAATTACAAATTACTGCTACGAAGATGCTCACGAGCAATTTATTAAAAACCACAAAGAGGCAATTAATTTGCTAGAAAATAAGATACAAGATTTAGGATTAAAAAAATGAAACAGCACATTCTAAACTACACCAAAAAAGAGTTAGAAAAGATAGTTCAGCCAAAATTTAGGGCAAAGCAGCTTTATAACTGGATATATACAAAAAAAGTAACCGACTTTTCTAAAATGGAAAATTTGCCAAAAGATATGCGCGCAAAATTAGCGCAAGAATTCGAGATACTCTCTAGTAAAATAGTTTCAAAGCAAATAAGCCGTGACGGCTCTATTAAATATCTTTTTGAGTTGTATGACGGACATACTGTAGAAGCAGTTTTGCTTTTAATGAAGCCTGCACAATATAACGAAGACGGCTCAATTAAACATTTGGCAAAATATACAGTATGCGTCTCAAGCCAAGTAGGGTGCAAAGTAGGGTGCGCATTTTGCTTAACAGCCAAAGGAGGATTTGTCAGAAATTTGACAGCAGGAGAAATAGTAGAGCAGATACTGCAAATTTACATTGACAATAATATTGCCAGTAACCGTAAAGTAAATATTGTCTATATGGGAATGGGCGAACCGCTTGACAACCTTGACAACTTAGCCCAAGCTGTGCGGATTTTTAGCGATGTAGAGGGTTTAAGCATATCCCCGCATAGACAAACAGTATCAACTTCTGGTTTAAGCAGTAAAATTGACAAATTGTCAAAACTTGACTTAGGTGTAAACTTGGCAATCTCTTTACACGCAGTTGATGACCAATTGCGAGAAAAACTTATGCCGATAAACAAAGCATACAATATCG
>JALWKP010000027.1 GCA_027081355.1 Campylobacteraceae bacterium | reverse complement strand
ATAAACCTTCTTTTATTTAGATGCAAATCATTATATTTTATTGTATATTTTAGTATAATAATAGTAAAAAAAGGCTATTTATGCAACTGCTTTTAATAGGTGCAGGTAATATGGGTTCTGCTATGTTAAGAGGTTTGGCGGAATTTGATATTACTGTTGTAGAAAGAGATAAAAACAGAATTAATGAATTAAAAAAACTCTATTCTGATGTTAAGTTTTTAAATAAAATTCCAAATTTAAACGGTTTTGTTGTAATTTTGGCGGTAAAGCCGCAAACTTTGCCGCATTTGGAGTTTGAGGGCAGGGCGGATGCTTTGGTTTCTATACTTGCAGGGACTCCTATTGTTAAACTAAAGGAGAAAATAGACGCAAAGTTTTATATCCGCGCAATGCCAAATGTTGCGGCGCTTTATCAAAAGGCGGTAACTTCGGTTGTGGGTGATGAGGGCTTTAAGAATGAGGCTCTGGAAATTTTAAGCTCTATTGGCAAAGCGATTTGGTTAAACAGTGAAAAAGAGCTCGATATTGCAACGGGTTTGGCAGCCTCTTCGCCTGCGTGGCTGGCAATTGTGGCAGAGGCTTTGGCGGATGGAGCTGTAAATTTAGGCTTGCCCAGAGATAAAGCGTATGAGTATTTAGGCGGATTGTTTGAAGGAGTTGGCGCTGTTTTAGAAAATACCCATCCGGCTGTTTTTAAAGATATAGTAACATCACCCGGCGGAACGACGGCTGCGGGGCTTTATGCTTTGGAAGAAAACGGTGTTAGAAGCGCATTTATTAAAGCTATGGAAAGCTGCTACAATAGAGCCAAAGAGTTAGGGTAAGGGGAAGATATGAAAAAAGCAATATTATTGGTTTTATTATCTGCTTTTGCATTTGCGGCAATTTCTGTGGATGTTAAGAAGTTAATGCAAGAGGGTAAAAAAGGGAATGTAGAGGCATTAAACCAGCTTGGATTTGTTTATGAAAACGGGGACGGAGTTCCTCGGGATATAGGAAAGGCTATAAAGTATTACCGTCAAGCTGCAGAGTTAGGCAGCGATGATGCAAAATTGGCACTCTCTTTATTGGATTTAAGCGCTAAATTAAAAGAAGGTAAAATTGTTAATTTAACCAACAGTGTTGAGGTTAAAGGCAGAGGCGGAATAAATTTTAAATTAACTCCAAATGATTTAAAAGATGCAATCGAAAAAGCCAAAGAGGGCGATAAAGATGCTCTTTATTTACTTGCTGTAATTTTCGATAACGGTTACGGCGAAATTAAAGCTAATAAAGACAGGGCTTTAGCTTTATATAAAAAAGCTGCCGAAGAAGGGAGCAAAAAAGCTAAACATACTTTAATGCTATTGCAAGAGAAAAAATAGTTAGAAATCCTTGCAGCTGCCGGATAACGGCTGCCGCAATATTGCCCTGCAAATTCTAAAAAAACTTTTTATATACAAGGATTAACTACTGCATTTGGCGAATTGTATAAATAAATTTCTACACGGCGGTTAAGTGCTCTTTGGGCTTCTGTTTTGTTTGGGACTAAAGGTTTATTATAAGAGCAGCCTACTGCGGAAATTCTGTTTCTTAAACCTTGAGAAGTAAGAACCGAAACAACATTTTGAGCTCTTTCTTGCGATAATTGTTTATTGTATTGGAAGCTTCCTTTGCTGTCTGTAAATCCTGCTACCTGAACAATTGTTTGCGGATATCTTTGTAAAAGAGCAGCAATTTTTAACACTTTATTTCTGGCGCTTGGCTGAAGCTGAGAAGAGTTAAAGGCAAACATCATAGAGTCTCTAAACATTATTTTAACGTAATTGTCACCTTTTGATACAATAATTGTTTTATTTGGGTCTAATGCCGCAAGCGGGTCGTTATTAACACCGGTTCCTAAAGCTTCGGCAACTTCATTTGCCTGCTGGTCTAATGCATAGCCTACTCCTCCGCCCACTGCTGCACCTGCTAATCCGCCTAAGAGGGCATTTTTGGCTTTATGGTGTTTAGATGCACCCGCACCCATAAATGCGCCGGCTACTGCTCCGATTAAAGCGCCTGCTTTGGTTCTGTCCATACTGTTATCTTTGACTAAACCGCCTTCGGTCATTGCACAGCCGCTGAAAAACAGTGCAACAGCTGAAGATAAAGCTACTATTTTAAATTTCATTATTTACACTCCTTTTTAGTATTTATTAAGTTATTATAGCACAATTTCATAAATTATGGTATAATAACATATTGGGTATAGCAGATAGTTGCTTGGCTTTGCCAAGAGGAAAGTCCGGGCTGCAGCAAGGCGGGGTTCCATCTAACAGATGGCCGCAGCAATGCGAGGGCAAGTGCAACAGAGAGCAGACCGCCAGAAAGCGGGGTCTGACCTCGAAAGTTTTGTTGCGAAGCAATGAAACTTTTGCGGGTCTGACCCCATTTTGGCAAGGGTGAAAGGGTGGTGTAAGAGACCACCGGTGCCTGTGGCGACACGGGCAGCCAGGTAAACCCAACCCGCAGCAAGAAGCACCTGGTATAAGCCTTGCAATTTGTGTGCTTCGCTTGAGCTAGCTAGCAGTAGCTAGCCTAGATAAATAACTGTCTAATACAGAACCCGGCTTACAGCTATACCCGGTTAATGAGCTAAAGGCAGAATAGAGATTAGAGATTAGATCTGTTTTTTTGTATAGATAGCAGATAATTTTTTTGCTTTTTGCTTTAAGCTTACTGCTTTATCATTTTGCTTGCAATTTTTATAAAATTTAGGTATATTTACGTAAAAAATATCAAAACGAGATAAAAATTGAAAAAAATATTTTATATAGCTATATTATTTAATTTATTATTTGCCGATGTTCATTATGCTAAAATAGAGCCTTATCAAACTGTTATAATTAAATCTGAAGTCAGCGGCAGGGTAACTATGGCTAAAAAAGAGTTAGAAGGCAGCGTAGTTACCGGGCAAATTGTTCAGATAGACGATAAATTAAATAAGATAGATTTACAGCACAGCATAGAATCTTTAAAGCTTATCAAAAAAATGATTAAATTAAATCAAGAAATGCTGCCTTGGCTTAAAAGCAATATGGAGAAGAAAGAGCTTTTATATAAAAATGTTGTGAATTTAAGTAGCACTTCGGTTAATCAAAAAAATTCTATATATTCTGCTTTTGTGTCTTCAAAGACTCAATATAATGGGACTTTAGAAAAAATCTTAAATTTAAAAGAACAAAAAATCAATTTAGAACAGAAAATTACACTCTTAAAAGATACAATTTCTAAAAAAAATATTGCATTAGATAAAAAATATTTGTATAATTTGAATGTCCAAAAGGGTGAATTTGTAAACATTGGTTTACCAATTGCTACAATAAGTGACATTAGCAGAGCCAAAATAGTGCTCTATTTAAATGAAGATGAATTAAAAAATATAAATAGTAAGAAAATATATATAAACGGTAAAGAGACTGATTTAAAGTTTAGCAAGATATGGAAGATTGCGGATAAAAAATATATCTCTTCGTACCGGGCAGAAATAATTATTAAACCGGAGGAGAGATTTTCTAAGCTTGTAAAGGTAGAAATAAAATGATACATACAGCCTGTCCGCTTGACTGTTTTGATTCGTGTTCGGTTGTATGCGATCCGAATTATCCAAACAGATTAGTTGCGGGAAGTAATACGCCATATACAAACGGCACTTTGTGCGCCCATTTATATAAGCATATTCACGAAGCAAAAAGGGTAAGCACTCCGATGGTAAACGGCAAAGAGGTTACTATGAGCGAAGCTTTAGACGCTGTTGCGGAAGCTTTGCAAGATAGTTGGATTTTATGGAGAGGCTCAGGCAATATGGGGGTTATGCAATCTGTTACAAACCTGCTTGCTAAGAGGGCAGGCGGGGTATTGACCCGCGGGACTCTTTGTGACGGAGCAGGCGATATCGGAATTGTAGAAGGACGCGGCGTCAATAGGCTGCTTCCGGTTGAACAGATAGCAAAAAGCGAAGTTATTGTTGTATGGGGCAGGAATGTAACCGTTACAAATGCTCATTTGATGCCGTATATTGAAGATAAAGAGTTGATTGTAATTGACCCGGTTAAAACTAAAATTGCCAAAAAGGCAAAATTGCATTTGCAGGTTAAGCCAAGAAGCGATTTTTATTTAGCAATACTATTGGCACGCTTTATAATTATGGAAAACTCCGAAGATAAAGAGTGGCTGGAAAAATTTGCAAGTGAATACGAAGAGTATTACGAATTTACAAGAACTTTTAGGATAAAAGCAATTTTAGAGCATATTGGGCTTAGTTTAAGCGAAATTGGCGATTTGCTTTTAATGCTGCAAAATAAAAAGGTAGTCTTTTTAGTGGGGGCTGGAGTTCAGCGTCATGAAATCGGCAGTTCTACATTAAGGGCAATAGATGCGCTTGCTGCGCTGCTTGGGCTTTTTGGAAAAGAGGGGTGCGGAGTTAGTTATCTATCTAATTCAAGACTGGGGTTTGATGACCCTTTTAAGGTAAATATAAAAACCGAACAGATAGCAATTACTCCATTTTCAAAATATAAAACTGTTTTGGTTCAAGGCGGTAATCCTGCCGAATCTATGCCTTGCACAAACAGAGTAACCGAAGAGTTAAAGAGTGTTAAAAATTTAATATATTTTGGGCTTTACGAAAATGACACAAGCGATTTGGCAAATATTATAATTCCTGCGAAAAACTTTTTAGAAAAAGATGATGTCAGACTCTCTTACGGTCATCATTATGTGCAAAAAATGAATAAAGTTTACGATAGTAAAATTGGAATAAGCGAGTATGATTTTACTCAAGAGATACTAAAAAGATTAAATAAAGAGCCAATAGAGAGTTTAGATTATTATATTGATTATTGGCTAAAGCAGACAGTAAAAACAGAGAATAAAATGATAAGCCCCGCTTATCAAGAGATACCTTATTCAGACGGATTTGGAGAAAAAGGAGGAGAAGAGTTTGAATTTATTGAAGATTTCTATGATGATTTTGAAGACATAAAAGCCTTAAGAAGGTTTAGAAAGCAGATAGGAACAAAAAACGATGAATTTTGGCTTATAACCCCTAAAAACAGCAAAACGCTCAATTTTCAATTTGAAAGACCCAAAAACGAAGTCTTGCTAAGTTCAAAACTGGGTATTAAAGACGCGGCAAAAGTATTGGTAAAATCTATTTGGGGAGAATTGGAGCTTACTGCTAAGGTTTTTGATGATATACGGGAAGACACTGTTTTGATAAATTGCGGTGTGAAGGGGGTAAACCGTTTAACTCCGCCAATTTCTAGCCAAGAGGGAGACATGGCATGTTACGGAGATTCTAAAGTTAAAATAGAGGTTTTGGAGAGTTAGCTGTTTTTTGCAAAAGTTCCATTTGGTAATAAATATTGTATTATGATATTTAAAATATTAAAATATGTCCTAAAAAAACGGTTTTTTACCAAAAAATAGGTATTATA
This sequence comes from Campylobacteraceae bacterium, assembly GCA_027081355.1. GTDB lineage: Bacteria > Campylobacterota > Campylobacteria > Campylobacterales > Sulfurovaceae > JAADEQ01. Next base: position 1,544 of record JALWKP010000027.1, on the reverse strand, counting down.
TTAATTATAAAACTTTTATAAAAGGGTCTAATATGTTAAAAAAAGCGGCATTTATTTCAGTTATAACTGCTTCTGCATTATTGGCAAATTTGCCAAATCTTTCGGGTAAGATAGTAAATGTTGATGCCAGCGGTTTTTCTGCCGATAAAGTAGAGGCAATAACCGGAATACACGAGGGGGACCAGTATTCTATCAGCGCACTTCAGGCTGCTGCTCATAATCTTCAAGAGGCTCTTAAGCAGTCAGGATATGTTGATGCCAAAGTTTCTGTTGATGCTAAAATGAAGGATAACGGAGTAAAGGTAAAATTCAATGTCGATAAAGGAGACCCAATTAAAGTTAAAAAGGTAACTTTTATCGGAAATCATGCAATTCCCAGCTCTGTTTTAGAAGAATCTATTATAAATAAGCCCGGAGGTATGTTTTCTTGGCTGACAGGCGGCGGCGAAGCCGTTCCTTCTGCTTTGGAATATGACCAGGCAAAGGTCAGAGACGAATATTTAAAAAGAGGTTATTTGGATGTTCAAGTAGATAAACCTTTAATGAAAACCGATTTTGCTTCTAAGAGTGCTGAAGTTACATTTACAATTAGAAACGAAGGAAAGCCTTACAGTGTATCCAGCGTAAATGTAGAGCCTATTCCGGGCTTTGATATGAATAAAATAAAAGAAGATTTGGAATTAAAAAAGGGCAAAGTATTTAATGTTGAGAAATTACGCCACGATTTAAACCATTTAATTGAGTTGGCAGGAAATAAAGGTTATGCTTTTGCACAGGCTAGACCTCAATTTAGAAAAAATGATGCAACTCATACCATAGATGTAACTTATGCTGTTAATTTAGGACAAAAAATTAAAATTAACGATGTAAAAATTTCAGGCAATACAAAAACAAAAGATCATGTTATTAGAAGATACATTTATTTAGCCCCGGGAGATACATTTAATTTGCAAGATTTAAAAGATTCTAAAAACGAATTGCAAAGAACCGGGTATTTTGAGAGCACAGAAATTGTGCCTAAAAAAGTAGGTCCGGATTCAGTAGATTTAGATGTTCATGTTAAAGAGGCTCAAACCGGCAGTATTATGGCAGGTTTAAGTTACGGAAGTTATGACGGTCTTGGAGTCAGCGCTTCTTTATCAGACAGAAATATATTTGGAACAGGTATTGGCTATAGCTTTAACTTAGAAAAGGCTGAGAAATCTTACAATTACGGTGTATCTTTAACAGACCCTAGAGTATTTGATTCTTTATACAGTCTTTCAGTAGGAGTTTATAAACAAAAGTATGAGTTTATAGATTATACTAAGAAAGAGAAAGGCGCATATATAAGTATAGGCAGAAAACTGACTAGATATATTAGTGCATCTATAGGCTATGAGTATGGAGATGTTAAGTATGCTGATTATGACACTTGGGACCCAGATTATGAATCATATAAAAAATCTGCACTTACCGCTTCTGTGACATTTGATAATACAGATGATTATTTAACGCCACGAAAAGGTTATTATGCTAATTTAAGTTTAGAGTATGCAGGGCTG
>JALWKP010000026.1 GCA_027081355.1 Campylobacteraceae bacterium | reverse complement strand
GTGCTTTTAGATAAGGTTTTAAATGCGAGCGATTTAATGACGCTGGCAAATATTGTCAATCTGTTTGACACTATCCGTAAATCGAGCCAAATTAGCGAAAGCACAAAAGCACTGATAAAACGGGCAGAGTCTGTTTACGATTTTAAAACCCGCCCGTTTGAGAAATTGACAAATTTTGACACTTTGTCAAAACTCGAACACGCTATAAAATTTAGAAAAGAGGTTAAAATAGGCTACAAAACCCAAGAGAAAACATTTTACGCAAAACTTCAGCCTTATAAGATTGTTTTTTTAAATGAAAACTTTTATATAGTCGGGCTTTACGCGACTAGGCATAAGTTTGAATACCGCAGGGTTTCGATGATTGTCAGCGTAGAGTTTACCGGCAAAACTTTTACCAAAGATGCCTCCGTGGTTGAGTTTATAAACAGGCTCCAAAGCCCCTGGGCAAATTATGATGGCGATGAAATCGAGATAAAATTAAAAGCTCATAAATCTATTGCAAGATATTTTAAACGCAAAAAGTATCTCGCTTCGCAAAGGGTTTTGCAAGAGTTTGAAGACGGTTCAATAGAAGTAAGCTATCGCGTTACAAATTTTAGAGAAGTAGAAGATATTGTGCTTAAATGGCTGCCAAAAATCGAAATATTAGAGCCTAAAAACTTTAAAAAAATGATTAAAAAGAGCCTTAAGAAGAAGTTTAAAGCTCTTTAAAGCACCTTCATTGCCGTTAAATTAAGAGTAAAACACCCATTTATTGGCATAAAAATTAAACGATGTTGCACTATTATTGCAAAAGACTGCACAAAAATATAAAATTTGAAGCTTTAGATTCCTTGCTCAAGCCAGAATAACGAAAAGATTTTGCCGGTTTTAGTTTTTGTATTTTACAGATATTGGTTCTTAACACTCAAGTTCTATTTTTAAACCCATTTTTTCCAATCTTTCCCTGTCGGTTTGAGGAGCATTGCCTTTGACAGTTAAGTAATCTCCTATAACTATAGAATTAGCGCCGGCTTGATACATTTTAAACTCTTTTTTTAAATTATCAAAAACAGCTTCGCGTCCGCCTGCTACCATAACTTTGGCATTTGGCAGTTTTTTTCTTATTTTTTGGATAACATTTAAAGCTTCTTCAAAATTTATATTTCGGTTTTTTATCGGCAATGCGGGATTTGGAATATAAAAATTAATCGGCACAGAATCAGGATTTAAAGATACTATTGAATCTATTAAACTTTCTCTGTCTGCTTTGCTTTCGCCCATTCCGAAAATTCCTCCGCAACAGAGTTTTAATCCTGCCTCTTTAACATTTAGCGCCGTTTCATAGCGCTCTTGCCACAAATGAGTTGTGCAAATTTTAGGATAATACTCTTTTGAACTTTCTAAATTATGATTATAACTATCAACACCGTTTTCTTTTAAGTATAGCAATTGTTCTTTTGTTGCAGTTCCATTACACGCGATTATGTTAAAACTGCTAATCTCTTTTTTTATTTCATAAGCTATTTGGGC
>JALWKP010000025.1 GCA_027081355.1 Campylobacteraceae bacterium | reverse complement strand
ATCGCTGTCTTTAGCATCATCACTGCCTTTATCTTTATCGGTTACATAATAACCTTTTGGCTTTTCAAAGACTACTTTATAATCAATTGCCGGTTGCAAGTGGCAGAATTTATAGTTGCCTTTTGCAGTTGTAACATTATCTTCTACACTATTACCTTTTACATCTTTTGCTGCTTCCCAGCCATTGCCGTTATTCATCATTAAGCTAACTTTTACACCTGCAAGCGGCTCTTCGCCATCTTCTTGGATACCGTTTGCGTTTTTATCTTCCCAAACTTTATCGCCTAGGCATAGCTCTTGGATGAAGCCGGCGTCTATACTTCTGTTGTCATCACCGCTTTCCAAAGTTACCGAATTGGAAATAAGTCCGTCTTTTGCATCTGTAAATTGCTTTACATTGCTATCTTTATCGTCATTTTCATTTATCTTCTTAGTAGATAAATACGGCGCTCCGTTAGAATCGTGCGCTTTTGTGAATTTAACTTTATAAGTTCCCGGTCTTAAGTTGCAAAATCGGTATTTGCCGCTGCCGTCTGTTTTTCTTGGATTGTTCTGATACACACTGCCGTCAGCTGCTTTTGTTACCATATTGCCGTCTTTATCAAGCAGTGTAACCGTAACATCCGAAAGTGCCGGCTCGTTATCATCTTGTAATCCATTCACATTTTTATCCAGCCATGTGTAATCGCCAAGGCATGGCGGTTGATACACTCCGGCATCCCAAGAGTAATCTTTTTCTCCAGGTTCCAGCGTTGTTGTTTTGGTTTTTAATGCAACCGGGTCAAAATCACTGTCTTTTTCTTTGTCTCCGCCTGCATTTTTCGGTGATAATACATAACTGCTGTCAGGCATATCTATTTTTAAATAATAATCACCCGGTTTTAAATTACAAATTTCATAATCGCCCATACCGCTAGTTTTGGTTGTAGCAACCAAATTATCTTGTGTATCGTAAAGTTTCACTGTAACATTTTCTATACCTTTCTCACCCTCTTCTTGAATGCCGTTTCCGTTTTTGTCAAGCCAAACTCTATTTCCTATACAAGCGGGCATAAACAGCCCCAAATCTACCGTTTTATTATACTTTTGCACATCAATTACATCTGTTTCGTCAGTGCTTGGGTTTACATCGCTGTCTGTTGTGTTATCATCCCCTTCTTGTTTAGGGCTAACTTTGTAAGTGCTTGGATATGTAAATTTAACTTTATACCTGCCCGGATTCAAATTGCAAAACTCGTATTTTCCATCACTGGTATTAATGGGCGCAACATTTTCACCTTTATAATTTTTTACACTGCTTCCGTTTTCATCTAAAAGTTCAATTTTTACATTTTCATCAACATTAACTTCGTTATCATCTTGAATACCGTTGTTGTTATCATCTCTCCAAATTCTATCTCCTATACATACGGTTTTAATCATACCAATATCGTAACTGTGGTTATTTTGACCCGGTCCGCCCGTATGAAAAGATATATATGCCGCCCCTTCGTTATCGGTTTTTGCATCCGAATCTGTATCATCTGGATTATCGGAATTTCCTTTTTCATCTGCAGCCGTTAAATACATCCCCTCAAGAGGCGTTCCTTCTACGCCTTTGCCATCGACAAATTGCATTTTATCTATGCATATTGTATAGTCTGTATCTGCTTGTAAACCAGGATTATTGCTGTTAGAATTAACATTTGCAAAGTTAAATATATAGTTTCCGTTTTTGTCTGTTACAGTTTCTGCAATTTTATTATTACAGTCCGTTCCTTGGCTTAAAAATAGTTTTACACCTTCTATACCCGGTTCGTTGGCATCTTGCACGCCGTCTTTATCTTTATCTTCCCATACCAGATTTCCCACTTCAATCGGCGGAACAAACTCCATTGTTTCTATATCTCCAAGGGAGTTTGCTTTGCCTAAGTGATTTAAGTTATTATGAACAATTTCATAACCGTATTTTCCATCTCCGTTTACATCTATTGTTTTTCCGGTATTATTATCATAAAGCATCACCCCATTAGAATACCAGGTTTTATCACGGCCGCCGCTTGGTTTATATGGGTCTAAGAAAAGTGAAAGAACAGAGTCTTTATTACTTGTATGATGCCCTGCCAAAGCCCCGCCGGTCGATTCGCTGTGCGCATTACCGTCATCATAATACTCTTTTTTCAAATCAACACCGTAACTGCAAGTGCCTATATCTTTGACAAATCTTAACAAATCACCCTCTGTTGCAACACTATGTGTATTCGTCCCCGTTAAACCGTAATTACTGAATCCTCTTTTATTGCCTTGCACATCTGCAATTCCTACAAGCAAATTGCCTGAATTGTCAAACTCAATATCACTGACTAAAGGAATCGGATACTCATAATCGGTATAATATTTATTAGTCCACAGCTTCCAAGGTTTACCGCTTCCGTCATTATTTCTGTAATCAAACGACCACTCAACATCTTTTACCCAATTGCTTGTGCCGTTTAAATCCAGATGATAAACAAAGCCTTTCATTCCAGAATTATCGGATACTACCGCATTGCCGTCTTTATCCGCACCCGTGCAGGTAATTCCCACATAAAGCTTAGCCCTTGTTACCTTTAAAGCAAAAGGTATCATTTCGCCGTTGCCGCCCCTGCTTTCGCTACAAGGATTTGGAGGGTCAATTTCTTCTACCTTCTCACTCACATTATCGGCCGTTGGTGCAATAGGATTTTTGGGGTCTGTTAAATCTATTTTAACAATATTCTTTTTATAAAGATTAGATACATAAAGGTATCTTCCGTCTTCGCTAATATCAGCATCGCCAAATGACAATCTGCCGGCTTGTCCGTAAGCCATAGGATCGTTGCTTGGTTTGTCAAAATCTTTTGGCAATCCTCTGTCGCTATTACTTCCGGCAACTGCATAGAAATCTACATAATCATTGGTTTCATTATCGTCATCGCCATTATGAACCGTTGCAGTGTAACTGCTGCTTTGGTCGCTTGTTTCAATCCCCAAGTTATCTAAATTTAAAAAATTAACATTGCCTTGCTGCGAAGAATTTTTATCCGGGTCAATTATATATATACCGCCTGTTCCTAACGGTCCAAAACCGCTATGGCGCTTCATAAATGCAGTAACAAATATCTTTCTTGCCTGGCGGCTGTATGCCTCTCCGTAAGTTGTTCCTATTTGTTTCTGCTTTGCAAGCTCTATCCAAGCAGGACCATCGTCCAAGCCGCGTCCGCTGTTTGAAGCATGTCCTTCATCTTTAAAATGAAACTTAACCAGTGCAGGCTTGGTTGATGCGCTTCCATTTCCCGTAGGGTCGCCGTTTATCATTACTGGCACAAATGTATAAGGATTTTCCTTTGTAGAAAAGTCATACGGATAACTTATTGCAAAATTGTGTTTTTCACCGTCTTTTTTCACAAACTGCACACTAGTTCCATAATTTGCACCGCCAGCAGAAGGAAAATCTATCCCTTTTTTTACATTGCACGCGTCTGACGGTAAAGAAAATTCCAGCCTTATAGGTAATTTATCCGAAGGAATATCCAGACTGTAAGTTCCGTTTTCATCCGTTTTTGTCTCTTTTACAAAACTGTCTTTTGAATCTTTACTGTTACTGTATGCTTTGACAATTACATTAGCTACTCCCGGCTCGCCTCCTTGCCTGACACCGTCGGCATTGTAATCCCGGTATGCTAAACCAGTTATGGCTCCATACATCATACCGCTTAAAGCCGCTATAGATATTACCGATTTTTTAAACACATTTTTCCCTTTTTTTAAAATTATATAGTAATATATTAACATTATATTAACATTATTATATTATTTGGCTTAATTATATTACCATTTTATCGATATATTATATTTTTATAATAACAGGAAATACAGACATACTTAAGACATATATAAATTTGATTGATTAAATACTTTAATTTACAAACAGTTTTTTGCTTATAGAGACCACTGCACAATAGTTAGTTCTAAAGTATGGTGTTAGAAAGTATCAGAAATTAAATAAAAAGAAGTAAATAGTTTTAACATTTTTTAGATAATAAGCAATTCAAAAAGCGGTAAGCAAGTCTTAGAGAAAGGTTTGCTTTACTCGCTTTTTGCGCTGTAATCGCAAATAGCTTGCTTTACTTTTTCTTGATTTAATTTTTTTACCAATTTATTGTATAGCAAAGTATAAGCAGAGTTATCCAAACGAAGCTGCAAATTTATCTCTTCTTTGCTTAAGCCTCTGCAAAGCGCTGTTAAGAGTTTTAACTCTCTTTTTGTCAATTTTGCTTTAAGCGCCAGTTTTAACTCTTTATCTGTTTTAAACGGAAACGAAACTGACTTAATTAATTTAAGCAACTGTTTTTCACAATCCATTTTTATCCTTTCAGCCTGTTTTTAACAGATTAAACGGTTCTGTGCCAATTAATACCCCAGTATCTCTTTTCTTTTTTTTATAAACATTTTTGCGGTATAAATATAAGCTGGCATAGCGCATTTTATATGGCTTAGAGGCTTGGAATTTATTTCATCTTCTATGGTTATCAAATCTGCTTTAGAGCCCAATGCTGTTAAAACTTTTTTGGTTGCTGTTGCTATCTTGTAAGGAACTATATCATCACCTTTGCAGTGAATCAACTTAATCGGTGTAAGATAAGATGAAAGTTTAGGAGCGCTGTTTTTTAAAAGTTTTAATCTAAGCCAAGATGTATCGTAATTTTCTACAATTTCATCGCTTAATAAACCGTCTTTGCCTTGCATTTTTATTGTCAATTGAGAATCTATCTGCTCTCTTGTATAATTTCCGTTAAAAAGTTTGCTTAATTTATCGGCATATGGCTCTTTTATTAAAGTTGTTACTTTTTTGCCGTATGTTTTTGCGTAAGAATAGCACACATCGGCAATAAATGAAGGAACTTTAAAGGTTTTAGCTTCGCTTGCTGCCTTGCCAAAAGGTTCTAAAAGATAAGGTCCGTCCATTGGCGCTGCCAAATCTATATTGTAAGCAAAAGAGTCTTCTATCTTTCCCAAACTTGCAAGCGCCACATATCCGCCCTGGCTGTAACCTGTTAAGAAAATATCTCTATTTGGCGACAACTCTATCATATTATTGTTTGCAAATTTTACTGCTGCTGCGATAAAGTCTTTAACTGCATTTGCAGAAGATTTTTTTAACAGATACGGATGGTAGTGCCCTTTACTTCCGCCAAAACCTATATAATCGGGCATTAACAGGATAAATCCGCCATATGCGCTAAAAAGAACCGGCAAAACTGTAGGTTTTTTGCTGTTTTCAACATAAACAGAAGGGGCTTTGCTGTTTGCAAAAATTGTGCCATGGCAATTTACAACTATTGCAAAGCCTCTTGCTTTTATATTTTCTAATTCCTCTTTTTTATCTGCAGAAACGCCTAAGGCCGTTGGAACAACCATTACCCCCGTAGCTTGAACCTTATTTCCTTGCTCATCATAAGTTGTATAAGGAATTTTGTAAGCTTTATAACCGAAAAAACTAATATTTTTATATTGATAATCAGCAGCTTCTTTTGCAATATCCTTAGCGCTAAAATTTGCAATTTCCGTTCCTCCGGTAATTTTTTTGCCAGAATCATAACTTCCGCCGCCACAGCCTGCCAAAAAGAATAATGCAAAAAAAGCAAGAATAAAATTTTTCACTATTTTTCCTTTTTATATTTATTATACCATACAAAACAGTAAATTTCATAAAACAATATTTTTTGCTTTTACCATGGCAATAGAATTGGCTTTATATGTCTGAAAGATTTTAATTCGATAATATGTTACTATATTTGATGATTTATCCGATTTTTAATAAAAAATGTTTACTATAGTAGCTTTTGGGCAAAAAAATAAGCTTAAAACACACTTTATTATAAAAAATTAGTGCAAAATATGCTATTTTAGAGATATTTTATAAAATTACAATAAAAGGAATAAAAATGGAAAAGGAAATTTTGGAAGCATTTGAAAAATGGAATGCCGCTTTGCAGACAGGAGACCCTAAAAAAGTGGCAGAAATGTATTTAGATGACGGACAGGGAATTTTGGTTCCTACGGTATCTCCAAAAGTAAGACACAACAGAGAAGAGATTGCAGATTACTTTTCTCATTTTTTAGAAGGTCATCCAGATGGCAGAATTGATGAATCCAATATCCGCATTTATGATGATATCGCAATAAATTCGGGTTTATATACATTTGAAATGGATACAGAAGACGGCAAAAGAGCAGATATTCCTGCAAGATTTACTTTTGTATATAAAAAAGTTGATGGAGAATGGATGATACTAGAACACCATTCATCTCTTTTACCAGAAGCGCACTAATATTTAAAAACACCTCTTTTTTGAGGTGCCCCTCATCGTCTATTGGATTTTAGTTTTTCTAAGCAGCCAAACTGAAAGCATAAAAAGCGGAAAGAGGTGCTGTTTAAATTTACCTTGGCTTGCTTTTGAACTTAAAAAGTTTAAATGTTCTTCGTTTAGGAAATTAAATTTCTCATTCGCTTTGTAAATTGCTTCTATGCCGTTTTCTTCGAGTATCCATTCGATAAACGGGTAACTTAAGCCTTTCTTTTTGCGGTTGATTATGCTATCTGGCAGATAGTTTTTGGCAATCTCTTTTAGCACCTCTTTTACATTTTTTTCGTTAAACCTAACTTTTGGGTCGGTTTTAAAAGCTGTATCTATTACTTTCCTGTCTAAAAACGGGGTGCGAACCTCTACGCCTGCTAGCATACTGACTCTGTCGATTTTGGTTAAGAAAAACTCTGCTAATTGCACCTTTAAATCGCAGTAACTGAACCAATCTACAATATCCCTGCCGCTATCTTTAAAGCGTTGCCAATATGGCTCTAGCGCTTCAAAGTTTTTATTGTCGCGCTCTTGCAGGCGCAGCAGCATATTAAGCTGCCTGTCTGTGTAAATTTCGGCGCTGCTTCTAAAGATAACCAGCCCGTTAAGCGCCCTTTTATACCACTCCCACTCTTTATTCATGCTAAAGTTGCGCCGCAAATGGTTTTTTAGCCAGTTTGCATAAGGCAAATCTAAGACGCGGTGCATCATAAGATACTCTTTGTAAGTTCTGTAACCCAAAAAGAGCTCATCGCTCCCATCTCCGCTTAAAAGCACCCGCACTCCCTGCTCTCGTGCCTTTTTAATAAGAAAATAGAGCGGAATTTGCGCCGGGTCGCC
>JALWKP010000024.1 GCA_027081355.1 Campylobacteraceae bacterium | reverse complement strand
GCATTGTAATTGCGATTATATCTTTGCTCTCCCAGCCGGCGATTTTAAACGCTTTGTGGGTGCTTAAAAGCGCCAAAGTAGAATCCAGCCCGCCGCTAATACCGATAACTGCGCGTTTAATGTTTGCTTGTTTCATTCTGCGAATAAGCGCATAAGCTTGAATGTTTGTAATCTCTTCACACCTTTTTGCGCGCTCACTCTCATTTTTTGGAACAAACGGATGCGGGTCGGAGTATCGGTTTATATTGCTGTTTTGGTTTAAAGCGCTAAGCTCAATAACCCTGTAACTGCCCGTTTCGCTTTGGGAAAAAGAGGTATCAAGATAGCGGATATTGCTGACTCTCTCCAAATCTACATCGCCGTAAACTATTTTACTTTTAAAGCTTAGTTTATCGTCGCGCGCTACAATAGAGCCGTATTCTCCTATTATTAAATCGCCGCTAAATATTGTATCGCTTCCGCTCTCTCCGATTGAGCTTGAGGTGTAAGCATATGCGCAAATAAGCCTAGCGCTTTGGGTTCTAACCAGTTCGCTTCTGTATTCTGCTTTTCCGATAATATCATTGCTTGCGCTTAAATTTAAAATCAAGTTCGCCCCGGCACTAGCTAAAGCATTGCTTGGCGGCGTAACTGCCCATAAATCTTCGCAAATTTCCACCCCAAAACGGAGCAAATCTCTGCTAAATATTAAATCTGTCCCAAAAGGAACCTCTTGCCCCAAAATATTGACTGTCTGCCTCTTTATATCTTTTCCGCTTACAAAATGGCGAAGCTCGTAAAACTCTTGCTTATTTGGAATATAACTTTTTGGTACAATTCCCAAAATTTCGCCTTTTTGCAAAACTGCTGCACTATTGTAAAGGCGGTTGTTCCAGCGCAAAGCAAAGCCTATTACAATAACTGTTTCTATCTCTTTGCTTGCATTTAAAATTGCTTTTAGCGCTTCGGTTTGCGCCGAGTAAATATTTTGCTGAAAAAAGAGGTCGCCTATGCTGTAACCTGTTAAAGCAAGTTCGGGAAAAAGCGAAACTGCCGCTCCGTTGCTATTTGCTTCTTTTGCAAGGGAAATAACTTCTTGGGCATTAGCAATAGGGTTAGCAAGCTTCAAATCGGGCGCAATTGCTGCGATTTTGTAAATATTGTGCATTTTTATCCTAAAAGCGGTTTTTATTAATGATTTTAGCGTAAAAAGTTAAAATTTTAATCTAAGCGGCAGGGCGTAAAAGCTACATACCCCTTTCTATTTTGCCACCATAAGTTATAATTCCATAGGTAAAGTTTCCTATATGTTTAAAACCTTGCTGTTTTAAAATTTGCTGAACTTGATAACTTCGGCTTCCTGTATGGCAATAAAGAATTATATGCTCGTCTTTTCGATGCTGAATTTTATTTACCCAATCATAAAAGCGTGATGTTGGCAGTAACTCATCTGTGCCGGCAATATGAGCCATTTCATATTCCATAGGTTCACGCACATCAATCAATGAAAAATTTATCATTTTTAACTCTCTAGCTTCTAAAAGAGATTCTAATTCATCAGCATCCAATTGTTCTTTATCTAAAAGTATTTGAGCCTCTTCTTGTGTCAAGCCTCTTGAATGATTATGAACAGCTTCTTCCAAAGCTTTTTCTTTTGTCTTTTTTTGAGCATATTCAGGTGTGCAAAAAATCCCACAGTGACATACGCCGTCATTTGGGATTTCTTGTTCTAGTGCAGGTTTGCAAGGACATATTCGGTTATTTGCTTTTTTGCGCTCTTCCTCTGTTTTGCCTTGAACTATAAAACAAGGACAGTAGCGTTTGCCATACATTAGTCTGTTTCTAGCCAATCCCATTGCAACGCTTTCGTTTATCTCTTCATCGGGGTTCTGGGTAAAACCAAACTGTTTATTAACCTTTTCTACAAATTTCCAAGTTTTTTCTAATTCTGCTTGAAAAATATCTGAGTTAATATCTATATTATTCATTATTATCTTTCCTTTTATTCAAAAAATTTTATTAAACATACGAATTTTAACTTATTTTTCTTAATAAAAATATTAAAATTTTCTTAAAAATATAAATAAATTCAACTGCCTTTATATAGAACCGCTCTCAACATCTCCCGTATAATCGATAATTCCATCTGTTAAATTAGATACACTTTTAAAACCGTATTTTAATAACACCTGTTGCACTTGGTAACTTCTATTGCCGCTTCTGCAGTAAATAATTAAATTTTCTTCTTTTTTTGATTTTAAATCGGGAAACCATTCATTAAATTTGCTTTTTGGCAAAAGTTTATCAGTTTTTACTATATGCAATTCTTTAAATTCAGAAACTTCACGCACATCTATTAAAAAAAAATCTACAATTCCTTCATCTCTGGCTTTTAACAATTCTTGCAACTCTTTATCTGATAACTCTTCTTTATGAACTAGATTATCGATATATTTATTATTTAACTGCTTCATATGCCGCCCTTAAAATTTAAAAATAATTATATCAAGCTTTACTTAACTTATTTAATGAGGTTTTTCTCAAAGATAGTGCAGGCACAGCATAGGCAACAACAAATTTTTGCAAGACTAACTGGCTGATTGTTCTCTCTTCGCTGCGGGGTTGCACTAAAAAAACCTGTCTAATCATAACGCTCATAAAACCTAAAGGGAAACTTGAAAGTATTACCCATTTTTAGGTTTTTGTGAATATGAGACCACTGCACAAGAGTTAGTTCCAATGTATGGTGCTAGAAAGTATCAGAAATTAAACAAAATTACTCGAAAGCCTAGCAAAGCTAAGCCCAGAGGAATTCTTTTGATTTATGATATTTTATAGTGCCGTAATTTGGGCTTACTATTGTGCAGTGGTCTCAATATACTATTCCATCAAACTCAGGTTACTTAATTTTTTTAAGTATTTCAATAAATCTTTCAGGTTCTATGAAACCTTGTATAAATTTATCGTCTAAGGCTTCTCCTTTACTGTTGAAAAGTAAAATATTAGGAGCGCCGAAAATTTTAAAGTGCTTGATTATATCTTTGTCATCTTTTGTATAGTTTGTAATATTTAATTTTATTAATTTAAATCTTTTTAACTCTTTTTGAACATTTTTATCCGGAAAAGTTATATTTGCCAATTCGCTACAAGCTGCGCAGTTGTCTTTGCCTATATCTACAACTACGGGTTTTTTGGCATTTTTAATTTCATTTAAAAGCTGTTTTAAAGAGTAGCTCTTTTTTTCTTCTTTTGCAATGCCGGCAGTTTTAACGCCTATAAACGGTTTTAAAGGATTTAAAACGCTTTTGCTGCCGGCTGTTGCGCCTATAAATACTATCGAGCCGTAAAGCAGCATTAAAAATAGCAAGGTTTTAAATACACCGCCAAAACCTTTTGTCTCTTTGTTTTCAAAAACTCCAAACATAATTGCTGCACCAATCAGCAAAGCTGCAAATGCATACATAAACAGGGCGGGGCTTATGACTCCTCTTGCAATGTAAAGCGCCATAAGCAGCATTAAAAAGCCAAAAAATTTAGAAACCTTTTCCATCCATCCGCCCGGTTTTGGAACCAAATTGCCCGCACCTAAGCCAACCAGCAACAGCGGAACTCCGGCACCCAAGCCCATTACAAACAGAGCCAAACCGCCAAGCAGCGCATCTCCCGTAATAGAGATAAAAATAATCGCACCGCTAATAACAGGAGCAGTGCAAGCCCCTACTATAAGCGCAGAAATTGCACCCATTACCGCCGTGCCTAAGTAACCTTTGCCTTCTGCCGAGTTGCTGATTTTATTTAGTTTTGTCTGCCAGCTTGCAGGCAAAGCAATTTCAAAATAGCCAAAAAGAGAAAATGAAAGCGCAATAAAAATTAAAGCAACGGGAATAATCACCCAAGGGTTGTTTAAATTGGCTTGCAAATCAAAATTAAGCAACCCTGCAACTACCCCTATTACCGCATATGTAAACGACATAGCAACAACATAAACCAGCGATATAGAAAATGAAGCGCCGCGGCTTAACCCCTCTTTTTTCTTGCCCGCCTGTTGTAAAATGATAGAACTCAAAATTGGCACCATCGGCAAAATGCAAGGGGTTAAAGCCATTAATAAGCCGACTGCAAAAAATAAAAGTAAAATAAACAGCAGCCCTTCACTTTTTAAAGCTTTGGCTATATCTTTGCTGTTACCCTCTTTTGCCAATTTTGAAAGCTTGCCGAAAAAACTTTTCTTTTCGCTATTTTGCTGCGGTTTTACCGAAGTTTTTTTATTTAAGACTTCTGCATTTGATTTTAAATTAAAATTAAAAACCTGAGGCGCATAACATATTCCCGCATCTGAGCAGCCTGCCAATTTGACTTTTAGGGTAAAATTGCCGTTTAATCCTAATTTTGAGTTTGGAATTTTAACTGTTAAATTGCCCTCATACCCCTCTTCTCCGCCAAAATCTTTGCCCTTTGGAAGCTGCGGATTAAGCTCTTTTTTTATCGGTTTTACTATATTGAATTTTAATTTATCTTTGTAAATATGTATTTTTTTGCCTAGTTTTATATCAACTGTTATTCCATCGCTGCCGCTCTTTGCACTTACTTTAAAAGCTTCTTGCGGAGTTAAAAATTTTTGCTGTTTTAGGGTTTTAAAAGCGCCAAAATCCGCAAAAATAAATGTGGTTATTATAATAAAAAGTAAAATTATTTTTTTCATTTTATTCCTTTTTAAGCTTTCTAAAGTATATTCGGTGTAAAGGTGCCCTCAATGCAACTATAACAAAGAATTATTAACAAAAGGTTATTTTATGGCAAACAGTTTAATTAATGAAGAGTCTCCTTACCTTTTGCAACATGCAAACAATCCAATAGATTGGTTTCCTTGGGGTGATGAAGCTTTAGAAAAAGCAAAAAAAGAGAATAAACCTATTTTTTTAAGCATAGGATACAGCAGCTGCCATTGGTGCCATGTAATGGAAAAAGAGTCCTTTGAAAATATTGATATAGCAAAAAAGCTGAATGAAAATTTTATATCCATAAAAGTAGATAAAGAAGAGCGCCCCGATATTGATAAACATTTTCAAGAGATTTTTATAAAAATGAATAACAAACCCGGAGGTTGGCCGCTTACAATTTTTTTAACTCCAAACTTAAATCCTGTTTATTCTGCAACTTATATTCCCCCATATCCAAAATACGGGCTTAACGGTTTAAACGATTTAATAGATACAATTACAAAAGCGTATAAAAAAGATTCGAAATTGCTGGAAAAAAAAGGTCAAGAGGTGTTAGAAGCCATAAAGCCAAAAAGCAAAATAGAAGCGACAAAACTAAGCGATGCTTTAATAAGCATTGCAAGCAGACAAATTAAGCAAGTTTATGACAAAAAATGGGGCGGATTTGGTGATGCCCCAAAATTTCCAAATGCTTACACCTTGGAGCTGGCAATAAATTTATATAAATTAACTAAAGATGACGAATTAAAAAAAATAGTAACACATACGCTCGATAATATGCTTTTAGGAGGCATTTACGATATTGTAGATGGCGGATTTTGCAGATACAGCACAGATAGAATGTGGCTGGTTCCTCATTTTGAAAAGATGACTTATGATAATGCATTAATGATAAATGTTTTAATTAGAGCCCATAAAACCTTTGATATTAAAAGATATAAAGAGGTCGCTGCCGAAATTACCGAGTTTATGCAAAATAGAATGAGCCAAGAAAATCTTTTTTTTACAGCAAGCGATGCAGACAGTAACGCAGAAGAGGGCGGATATTTTGTATATGATTACAGCGAAACAAAAAAAGCTTTTGAAAATGCAGGAATAAACAGCGATTTTCTTTACAGGTTGGGTATAACAAAAAAAGGCAATTTTGAAGGCAAATCTATTGTCAGATTAGAAAATTTAAACATAAAGCAATCTTTAGAGTTTAAAAAAGCAATAAAAATTTTGCGTAACATTAGAGCGGCAAGAGAGTATCCGTTTATAGATAAAAAAATAATTACATCGTGGAATGCAATGATGGTTTCTTCTCTGTTTGAAATGGCTAAAACAGAGCCGGAATTTTTAGAAGCAGCAGAAAAAAGTTTAAAAGCTTTAGAAGAAAAAATGGTAATAAATGGAAAAGTTTACCATAGTGCTTTAATAGAAAACAAAGCTAAAATAGAAGGCTTTTTAGAGGATTATGCATGGCTTATAAAAGCCTATTTGCAAGCATACAGCGTCAATTTGGATGAAATAGAGCTTATAAAAGCTGCCGATTTAACAAATGCAGCTATAAAAAACTTTTATAGTGAAGGTTTCTGGAGAGTCGGCGGGAAAGAGTTTAAAAACTTTGCCAATGATTACGACGCATCTTATCCGTCATCTGTTTCTATAATGGTGCAAAATTTGCTGACTTTACGCTCTTTGGCTGAGCCGGTTTATGAAAAATTTGCTTTTAAAACTTTAGAAGTAAATTCATACAATATAATGCGCCAGCCAATTTCTCGCCCGACAATAACCGATGCAGCAATAAGATACATAAAAGATGATATTATAATTAAATCAAATAGCTTAAATTTAAAAGATTTGCACTTTGATTATCCGTATGTTGGGCTAAAAGTAACAAATTCAAATGATTTTCAAATATGCAATAACAAAGCTTGCTTTGCAACAGCCAAAACCGGGCAAGAGCTTAAAGAGATTCTAAAAACTTTATAATCTCTTTTGCGTATTTTCCTGATTTATCTTCTTTAATTACTGTAATAGATTCATTTTTCTTTAAAAAATTATTATTAATCTTTATGGAAGTGTCTGTTTTTCCTACACTAAAATCACCGTATTTTATACTGTCTATGTGTTTATTTAAAAGTTTTACAGAGCCGTTGTATTGTTTTTTTACCGTTTCTAAATCTATTTTACTGTTTTTTATCATATCTATTTTTGTAAAAACAAATAAGATAGGTTTTGAATATTTGATTTTTATTAAAAAACTAATAAAATCTCTTAATTTTTCAATATCATCTGCCGCTTTGTTTTCTAGCGATGCGGTAATAATTAATGCATCGCTTTTTTCGAAGCAATTCTTAATTTCAGGTAAAAGTGAACTGTGACCTGGGCTGCCGGGAGACATCTTTTCGATTTCAGTACCGCTTGCATCACAAAAAATATACGATTTTTTATTATTGCCGTTTTTGTCTTCATAAATAAGTTTTATTTTTTTAAATTCACCGTTACTGTTTTTAGGGGGGAAATTATTGTTATAAAAAGATTTAATTAATGTTTTTAAATATTCATCATTTGGTTCAGCTATTAGAATTTTATTTTCGCTTAAGTCTATATATTTTAATAAAGAAGCAAGAAGAGTGCTTTTCCCTGAACCTTGCAAACCGTATATAAAAATTTTTTTAGAATTATCTTTTGGCTCTATTTCTTTTTTTGCTTCTTCTTTTTTTAGTTTTTCTTTTTTCAGTTCTTCTTTTTTTGCCTCTTGCTTTTCCTGTTTCCGGGGCTTTTCTTCTGTTTTCTTATTATCTATATTCTTAAACTGAATTTCTGCAGGAGTTTTTTCCTGTTTGCCAGTAAAAACCTTTTTAATTTTTTTAAAAATAGCTTTTTCCTTATTGTTTTTAGTTTTTTTAGAAGCTGCATCAAAATTTGTAAAAGCAGGTGCAATATAATTTATTAAAATCCTAAAATTGAATAAATTTATATCCAAATTCTTTATTTTGTTTTTTATATAAGGTTTATATATAAAAAAATAAAATAATATGCTAACAAAAACAACTATTAAAACAATTGCCAGATAATCCATATCTTAAAACCTCATATAGCAGCTTAATAGTATTATATCAAATTATTTTGAAGAAATAAGAAGAAAGTGGCGGACAGGGAGGGATTCGAACCCTCGGTGCCCTTTCGAACACGCACCCTTAGCAGGGGTGTGGTTTCAGCCACTCACCCACCTGTCCTTTGTGTGGGCGTAATTTTACACAAGCTTAACTTAAATATTTATTAAATAGACTAAAAATGCTTATAAATAGTAAAGTTTTTGATAAAATACTCTTAAAAAAGAAGGATAAACAGTGTCGGTATCTTTTAAAGAAGCTTTAGAATTAGGCTTAAATGGATGTAAAACAGTAACTGCTAGCGAAATTATAGATATTTCAAATTCTTTAAGCAGAGTGCTTGCAAAAGATGTGATATGCGTAAAAAATTTGCCGTCTTTTAATAATTCTGCAATGGATGGATACGCTTTAAAATACAGTGAAATAGGCTCACGCTTAAAAGTGGCAGCTAGAATTTTTGCAGGCGATAAGCAAGAACCGATTTTAAAAGAAAATGAGTGCTACAAAATAATGACAGGCGCAAAAGTTCCAAACGATGCCGATACAATTGCGCCGTATGAAATTTGTGAAATAGACGGCGATTATATTAAAGTTGCAAAAGAGATTAAAAAAGGCAATGCGTTGCGTTTAAAAGGTGAGGAACAGAAAAAAGGTTCTCTGCTTTTAGAAAAAGGAACAGTTTTAACATTCGATAAAATTGCGCTGCTCGCTTCGCAAGGGATAATGCAAATTGAAGTTTTTAAGCCATTGAAAATTGCGGTTTTATCAACTGGGAATGAGTTAAAAGAGCCTTGGCAGGAAGCCAGCGAAGATGAAGTTTACAATATTAATGGCATTAATATACAAATGCTTTTAAAAAAGAATGGATTCGAGAGTGGGTATTTAGGTTCGCTGCCTGATGATTTAGATGCTGCAACAGAGGCAATAAACGGGCTTAAAAATTATGATTTAATTATTACAACAGGCGGAATCAGCGGCGGAGATGCCGATTTTACAAAGCGGGCATTTTTGCAAAACGGTTTAAAAGAGTTGTTTCACGGCGTCAAGGTTAAACCGGGTCATCCGACAATGATGGGGGTAATGGGTAATAGCTTTGTTATGGCAATGCCGGGCAATCCGCTGGCAGCAATTGTAAATATTATGCTTTTATCAATGCCGATAATTTACAAAATGCAAGGTGCAAAAGATTATTTATATAAACCAATACCGGTAAAAAACGGATTTGAATTAAAATTAAAACCGGGTCGGACAAATATAGTTTTAGGCAATTTAATTAATGGTAAATTCAAAGCTTACAAAAACAATAAATACGGCTCTGGAATGATAACACCGCTTGTCGAGAGTGAATATATAGCTATATTTGATGAAGATAAAAGTTTAATAAAAGAGGGAGAAGAGATTGAAGTTGTTAGGATTTAGGTTTGAGGATTGAGGATGCAGGATTTTAGATGTAATTGTAGGGGGCGACCTGTGTGTCGCCCCGCAAAGGTTAAACGGAGGTAAAAGTTTTCAATCTAACCAAAAACCAATCGCACCCAGCGGGCAGACACAGTCTGCACGGTTTTATTAGGAATACAAATTACGAAAAACCATCCACTATCAACCAAAAACCATAAACCATAAACCATAAACTATCCACCATCAATTATAAACTATCATCCAATTAAAACACATCTTCCGTTTTCTATTGTAATTACACCTTCTAGTTCTGCTTCGTAGATTTTGTCGCCGTATCTGCTTAAGGCTTCATCCAGAGTAGGGGAGCTTTCTAAAAATAGGGTAAATTTATCTTGTCTTAAATCCAATTTGCCGAAGCGGTTTGCAAACTCTTCTATATTGTAAATCGGTTTTGCCAAGCCTTTTTCTAAAAGTTCGTTTGTTCCCAAACTTTCATTTAATCTGTGCGGCAAGACATAAATTTCTTTACCCATTTTCAGGGCAAATTCTGCACTTCTTAAGCTTCCGCTGTTTAAGTCGGCTTCGGTTACTATTAAAATTTCTCCTAAAGCTACAACCAATTCATTACGAGAAACAAAGCTCCATTTTGTAGCTTTAAATCCAGGTTCAAAAAAGCTAAGCATTAAGCCTTGCTGCTCTATGCTTTCAATAAGCGTTTTGTTTACGGCAGGGTATTTTATATCTAAACCGTTGGCAACAACAGCGATTGTATTGGCTGCTCCTGCGCCTTTATGAGCTAAAGCATCCACGCCCATAGCCGCACCGCTGACTGCAACAACCCCTCTTTTGGCTAAAGCTTTTGCCAATTTAAAGGTATAATCTTTTGTGTAATTGCCGGGGCGCCTTGTGCCTACGATAGAAACTTTGCGTCGGTTTAAAAGTTTTTTGTTCCCAATATACCAAATATCTTTTGGTATTTTTGCCATAAATTCAAGTTCTTTTATTTTAAAATCTACTTTTTTACAACTCATCTATATAAACCGTCTGCACGCTTTGAATTAGTTTTGCCATATTTCTAAGAGCTTGAAAAGTCTGAGGATGCGGATGCCCTATAACTACTGCATAACCCTTTTTTTTAGCAAGCGCAACCGCCTCTTTTATTCTTTTTTCTATTGCACTGACAGAGAGGATATTATCTAAAAAAAAGTCCGACTTAATGTATCTTTTGTGGAATTCCTTAGCTATTCTTGGAATTTGCGTATTTGGGGTTGTTTTGCTATCTACAAAAATAAATCCATTATCAATTAAAGCCTTATAAAGTTTTTTGCTGGCTTTGTAATTAGAGGTAAAAACACTTCCTGTATGGTTGTTTATATACACATCATTTGGGAATAATTTTCTTATCTCTTTGACTCTTGCGTTAATTTGCTTTTGTGTGGCATTAACTCTTAAAAGTTTATAAATAGTATTCATTTGTCTGCTGTGGGATTCTAGCGGTAAATGCACCATAAAATGTTTTAAACCTTTTGCTAATTTATAGCTTTGCATATTCATTCTAGTTGGCGGAAATATCGATGGAGTAACTTTAAAAGGCAAAGCTTTTATTGTGTAAAGCTGATACATATGAGACACATCATCTATAATTATTACAAGTTTTGCTTTGCTTTTTTTATAAACTTTTTTTTCTTCAATCTTTTGTTTTAGCTCCTTTTTTGGAGCTTTTTTGCTGAGAGTTTTTTTGCTTATATTAGCTTCTCTTCTGTTTGCTTTTGGCTCTTGGGTTTTAGTGACACTCTTTTGCCTGACAATTTGAGGTGTTTGTATAACTGTTTGTTCTATAACAGGCTGAGGATTTGTATCGAAACTTTCAATCACTTCTATATCTGCACTATTTAGAGCCCCGATTAACAAAAAAAATGATAAAATATAACGAAATATCAATATTAGCCTTTTTTATTTTTGGTATAATTTTACTCAAAGGAATTTAATGCAAGATAAAAAAGCTCTGTTAAATGAGATAAAGTCTCTATGGAATAGCCAAACTGTCAAAAATTTCGATATTGCTCCTGAACTTTTAGACTATTTGGAGTTAAAAGATTTAGAAGAGTTAAAAGCAAAAATTTTAAATTCACTAAGCAGCCTGTCCGATGAGCAAAAAGAGTGGCTGGCGAAATTTAGGAAATCTTAAACTTTTGGGCACCTCTAATAATATGTAATACCCACAATGGACTTTGAAGATGTAAGATTTTGCTAGAGACTCTCAAGGCGTAGCCGTAGCTACGGCGAAGTGAGTATCTAGCAAAAGATTACTTCTTCAAAGCCCACCCGAAGGGCATCTTCAGCTTCTGCCTATGCTGCGTTGCATCTTCTTGAGTTAGCCCAGCTAGTTCTGCGAAGATGCGCCTTGCCTGTGAGCTAAGCTGAAGATGTTGTGGGTATCACCTATTATTAAAGGTGCCCTTTAAATATAAACGGATAACCATAAAAATTGTCCTATATATCTATACCTTTTTCTAAAAACTCTTCGGCATCAATTGCTTTTATATCTCTCTTTTTTGCCTCTTGCGCCATTAATCCCGTAGAATTTGTAGAAATTAAATTTTTGTTTTTATCGTATAATTTAGCGCTGTAAACCCCGCAGCTTGGGCTTCTGTCTTTGCCTATGAAAAGGTCTATATTTTTGTGAGTTTCAAAAAAAGATTTGGCATATTCTATTATCGGTTTGCTTAAATCGGCGCCGGTTAGATTGGATATTGCTTTTATTTCTCCGTTTTTATCTATTAAATCCATTGTTGGGCGCGGTGTGCCGTAACAGAAATCTTCGGGACAAAAGGCAACAAGCTCGTGTCTGTCTAATTTGCCTAAAAGTTTAGGGTCGTAATTGTCTGTTCCGTCGTAACGGCATTTGTTGCCTAAAAGACAGGCGGATATTGCTATTTTCATGTTTTCCTTTTTTAAAAGTTGAGAACTTAGAGCCTGGAGTTCAGAGCTAATGGTGCGGCTGAAGCCGCGTTTTAAAGCGATACTGCCGGCTCCAAGCTCTAAGCTTTTTAAGCCATAGGCTTAAAAAATAACCACCGATTTTATTTCGGTAAACTCTTCGAGGGCGAATTTTGGTCCCTCTTTTCCGATACCGGAAGCTTTTGCTCCACCGTAAGGCTGTATATCGAAACGGACGGTTGGAATATCGTTTATTACAACTCCTCCGCACTCTGCATCGTCAATAAAAGCTTGTGCAAGTTTTAATGAATTTGTAAACATACTATACTGTAAACCGTATGGCGAATTATTAATTTTTTCTATTGCTTCTTCGTAAGAGCTAACTCTTACAAGGCTTACAATCGGAGCAAACACCTCTTCGCAAATGATTTGCATATCGTCTGTAACTTCGGTCATTATTGTAGGCGGGAATATTCCGTCAATCTCTTTGCCGCCAGCCAGCGCTTTTGCCCCTTCGTTAATTGCGCTTGCTACCCATCTTTGGGCTCTTAGTTTTGCATCTTCGTTAATTAGCGGTCCCATAAAGGTATCTTCTTCATAAGGTGAGCCGATTTTAAATTTTGCAGTCTCTTGCGCCATAAGTTCGGCGAATTTATCATAAATATCTTCGTGCACATAAATTCTTTGCAGCGAAATGCAAACCTGCCCGCTGTTGTAAAAAGAGCCAAATGCGCATTTTTTAGCTGCATCTTCCAAGTCGGCATATTTATCGATATAGGTTGCTGCATTTCCGCCAAGTTCTAGCGCCACCTTTTTAATGCCTGCATTTTGCATAATTATTCTGCCAACTTGTGCAGAGCCTGTAAAACTTATTACTCTTGGTATCGGATTGCTTACAAGTTCGCTGCCAACTTCCGCATCGCCGTAAACCAAGCTTAGGGCATCTTTTACTGCATATTCGCTTTCTATAAAAAGTTTTGCCAATTCGTAAGCGCACATTGGAGCTTCGGGTGTCGGTTTTAAAACAACACTATTTCCAGCACCTAAAGCTGGAGCAATTTTATGAGTAATCAAATTTAACGGAAAGTTAAAAGGTGTAATACAAACTGCCACGCCTGCTGGCACTCTTTTGTAATAAGCCAAAGCTTTGCGTCCGCTAGGTGTTGCATCGCTAGGAATTGTTTTGCCGTGGATATTTATTAACTCTTTGGCAGTTATTTCGATTGTTTCGGCGCATCTAATAGCTTCTATCTTTGCAAACATTAAAGGTTTGCCAACTTCATCTACAATCAATTTAGCAAAAAAATCAGATTTTTCCCGCACCTTTTTAGCCACATCTTCAAGCCAGGCAATTCTTTGATAAAGCGGAGTTTTTGCCGCCGTTTTAGAAGCCTCTTTTGCAATTTCTAAAGCTCTTTTTGCATCTTTTGCGTCACAGACGGGATATTTACTTACAACTTCTTTGCTGTAAGGGTTTTTTATCTCTATTAAATTTTCGCGCGTCTCTTCGGTGCTTCCAAAAAATATTTTTGCTACACCAATACCGTCTTTATCGAATAATCCAAACATTACTTTCCTTTACTGGAGCAACTGCCGCTGTTGCAATGGCTCTTTTTTAATATGAATTTGTAAACAAAATCTTTAACAGCTAAAATTATACACCAAATCCATAAAATATCCAAAATATAATTTCTTTTATAATCCAATTGATAATAAAGTATCGGCAAACCGATAATTATGAACCACTTAGCATAATAAAAAAAGAGTATAGATGCTCCATAAAGGTCTTTAATAACCATTTTTACGGTTTTTTTCATTTATAATGCACCAAGGGCTTTTTTTACATTATCTTCTGCCATAGAGATATTCCACTCCGGCTCCCAAACCAAATTTACTTCTACATTTTTAACGCCGTCTATACTTTTTGGGGCATCTTCTACCCATTGGGTAATCATTTGATGAAGCGGGCAAGCTTTTGTAGACAGTGTCATTGTTACTTTTACATTGCACTCTTCATCAACTTCTACATCATAAATTAATCCCATCTCTACCAAGTTAAATCCGACTTCCGGGTCTATGATTTTTCTTAATTCGTTATAAACCTGTTCTTTTGTTACGCTGCACATTTACACATCCTTAACATCAAATTTTAATATATACAAAACGGTTATCAGCATAAAAATAGCTCCAAATCCAAGCAGAGTTACTCCGCCTTTAAATAAAGAGTCGCTTCCAAACATCAAACCGAATGCACCGACAATTAAGCCGCTCAAGCTAAACCAAAACGAATATTCAACATCTTTATCTGGCAGCATTTCGTGAAGCATTGGCACTCTTTTTTTGCCGACTAACGGGCTAAAACGCTCAAACCAAACCAAAAACGGGATAATTTTTAGCAAATGACCATTAATCACAAATGTAAAAAAGCCTAAAACAAAAAGCCATATTGCGACTTTTAAACCGTTTTCCCAGCCAAATAACAGCCACAATATTCCAAACACCGCTGCAACACCTAAAGAGATAAAAGCGGTATAAATGTGTTTATACCAAATATCTACAAGTTTGCGTGCTCTAATTTTATATAGAGTCAATAACTGTTTTAAATAAAAGGCAATACCGACAACAATTGCGGCTAAAGCAATATTTGCAATAAAATTTAAGCCTATTAATTTGCATATAACATATGCTATTACCGAGCCTACGACTATTTTAAATGCCAATTCCACATCGCTGTCGTCATAACCGTGAGCCAAGCCAAACATAGGCAGCAAAACCATACTAAGCCCAATAATTGTAACTGTTACATAACCGAACAGAACCAAAACAATATGAATTGGTAAAAAACGGCTTATATCAACATTTACCCCTTCGCCAATTGCCAAAGCCATAAAAAAGCCGATAATTATTGCAATTGTTAAAAAAATATTGCCATATTTAACGCTTTTTACAGTCAGAGTATTGGCTTCTGTCTTTTTTAGAGTCATAAGTGTCTCAAAAAGAAAGGTTGCCATTGCAATTAAAACCAAAAGCCCCCCGTAAGGCAGGACAACAGGAACAAACCAAAACCCCGCAACCATTAATATAGCTCCGATTGAAAGGGCAGGAAAAATAATATAATATAAATCAACGCTAAAATGCCCGACTTCAAGAACCACAGGCACCAATTGAGCCATTGCGCCAAAAATAATAACCATAACAAAACCAAGCAAAAACAGATGAGCCCATCCGACAATATTTAAATCATTTAAATTGCTATTGCTGTTTAAAAAAAGCAGAGAAAAAATAGAAATTAAATAGATAATAGAACCGAATTTAAAAAACGGTTCTATCATTTTAAATGGAGGAGCAATATCTTTAGAGATATTAAACATTTTTTACACCTTAACCGTGGCAGCTGGCATCATTTAAGTTTGCTTTTTCGCTTTCTCCGGCTTTATAAGTAAACTCTAAGACAGCTTTGCCATCTTCCTCTTTGGCGCTTATGTTGTAGTTTTCGCCGATTTTATCTAATAATCCCATCGGTTTTTTGTGGTTAATCATTACAAGTTTTTTGTTTGGTCCGTCTATCAGTTTTAAACCTGCCATTGCATTAACCATAGGCTCTGGCGGACCGCATCTGCTTGTATCAAATTCGTAAATTTGAGTTTCTCCGTCTTTGTAGGTAAAAAAATCTACAGTTGCACCAGGCACTTCAATCTTTTCTTTCATTTTTATCCTTTTTATAATTTTAGTTTATACATAAATAAACCAAAACTTATTTTAATACGGAGTAATTATATCCTATTTAAAGTTAATTTTCTTGATTTAAATCATTTTTTTTCTTTTTTTCCAATTTTTACAATAATTTTGTTATCTTTCGTATCATATGATATTTTATTTTCATCCGCATCTTTTGGCAGTGTAAAACTTTGCATATATGAGTTGCTTGAATAACTTTTTACCACACCGTAAGTTGTGTTTTTATCAACCGCTTTTGTCTCTTCAACTTTGATTGTTAAAATACCGTTTTTTGCCTCTACATTAATTTTGGATTTAACACTGTCGCCTTTTTTAAGCACAATTTCGTAATGGTCGCCTTTGTCTTGCAGACCGCTGCTCATTAAGCCGCCGCTGCTCATAATTACCGGCATTTTAAGCGTATTTGTTTGGGATTCCATAGCTTTAAACATACTATTCATCTGTTTTTGCATCTGTTCCATCTCTTGCATTTGCATTTTAAACATTTTATCCATTTGCTCAAAAGGGTCTTGATGTGCTGTTGTATTATTTGCTGCAAAAAGAACTCCGCTTGCTGCTAAAGGTAAGAAAAATTTTTTCATTTTTTACTCCTTAGAAATGTTTTTTGTATGTTATTATACTTCTGTTAAAAAAATATTAACGCAACATAGGTTGCATAATTAAAATTTAAGATATAAAATTTTGGATTTATAAATAGCAATTTAAAAAGTTGCGGGGTGTTTTTTACCCCCGGATTTAACATTTACCCGATAGTATATAATCAGTAGCTGTTGTTACAAATGGATTGTTTTTATTGTTTTTATTATAAATTAAATAGAGTGTTCTTTCCATTTCTATTCCGTATATTCTTGATTGAAACAATTTTTTCTCTGCAACTTCTTGAGCGATTGAATATTTAGAAATTATAGACACAATCGGACGTTCTAAATTTTGTTTGCTTCTGCTTATAGTATTTAAAACAGCAGTAGAGCTATTTACTTCAGAAATAACATTAAAATCTTTACAATGAATGTTTAATTCTTCAAATTTCTCTTTTATCATCATTCTTGTATGGCTTCCTTCTTCTCTGCATACCCAGTCAAAATTGTATAAATCTTCCGTATTTACTACGCGTGGGAGAGGGGTATTGCTGACTAATACCAATTCATCTTCGAGCCATTTTCTATATATTAACTCTTCATCATATATAGGAGCCTCAATTAAACCTAAATCTAAAGAGCGCTCTTTTATTTTTTTTACAATATTTTGGCTTATGTCAATTGTTAAATTTACATCGTTTCCTATGGAATCTTTAATCTCTTTTAAACAGTCACCCGGCAGTATGTAATTTCCTATTGTAAAAGATGCACCTAAGTTAAAAGTAATATCTTTTTTAATAATTTTTAACATTTTATTTTCGGCCTGTATAACTGCAGCTTCTAATTCAACAGCGATTTTATAAAGCTCCTCGCCTGAACTGGTAAGTTTAATCCCGCTTTTTTTTCTCTCTACTAATTTTGTATCTAAATATTTTTCCAAATATTTAATTTGCTGTGTTACAGCCGGCTGAGAAACCCCAAGTTTGGAAGAAGCTTTAGAAAATCCCCTCTCTCTGACCACAATTAAAAAAGTTTCTAATTTTGAAAAATCTTTTAGCAAGATATCTCCTTTGCAATATTTTGTGAGACCACTGCATAATAGTAAGTCCAAATTACGGCACTGTAAAATATCATAAATCAAAAAAATTCCTCTGGGCTTAGCTTTGGCTAGGCTTTCGAGTAATTTTATTTAATTTCTGATACTTTCTAGCACAATACTTTGGAACCAACTATTGTGCAGCGGTCTCTTTGTATAAAAATTTCTTATGGAAATCTGATAATATTCTAACATAAATTTTCGTAATAGTTTCTTATTTAATTAGTTGAACAGATTAATAACCAAGGATTATAGTAAATTTATATTATATATTGCTACTTTTTTATACACATTTTGTAATTGTAAGCAGTAAAATGGCATATTGCTAGATTAATAATAATTTAACTATTAAAAATGTATAATATCTATTAAAAAAAAGAGTGTAATTATGTTAAATGAGCTAAACAAGGCGCAAAGAGAAGCTGCAACACATATTGACGGACCGCTTTTGATTTTAGCAGGCGCAGGAAGCGGAAAAACCAAAACCTTAACCACCCGTTTGGCTTATTTAATAGGCGAAGTAGGAATCGACCCATTAAATACACTTACTTTAACTTTTACCAATAAAGCAGCGGGCGAAATGCGCAGCCGCGCTCTAAAATTAATAGAACACAGCCCAGGCTCAATGCCCCTTTTGTGCACTTTTCATAAGTTTGGGTTATTGTTTTTAAAATTCAATATAAGCCGTCTTAATCGTAAAAACACATTTAACATAATAGACAGCGATGATCAAAAAAGAATGGTTAAAGCTATTTGCAAAGATTTAAATATAGATTTGCAAATTTCATTTTTAACGAATGAAATTTCAAAATATAAAAATGCTCTGCTTGAGCCTTCGGAAGTCGAGGAGCGGGCAGAAATTGCAGATTATAAAAAAGCTGCAAAAGTTTTTGCCGAATATCAAAAACGGCTTTTAGAAAACAATTTAGTAGATTTCGACGACCTTTTGGCGCTTACATATAAAATACTGCTCGAAAACGATGATTTGCGCAAAGAGACAAGCCAACGCTACCAATATATTATGGTAGATGAATACCAAGATACCAACGAATTGCAGTATCAGCTGCTTAAACTATTAACAAGCGAACATAACAATATTTGCGTTGTAGGCGATGACGACCAGAGCATTTACGGCTGGCGGGGTGCAAATATCCGTAATATTTTGGAGTTTCATAAACATTTTGAGGGCGCTAAAGTTGTTAAACTCGAAATCAATTACCGTTCGACTCAGCAGATATTGAATGTAGCAAATGCTTTAATAGACCATAACCGCAAAAGGCTTGGCAAAAAGTTAATTAGCCATATAGGCGACGGCGAAGAGGTTAAGCTTTTGCACTCTATCGATGAAGTTTACGAAGCAAAAGCGGTAGCAAGCGAAATCAAAGAGCTTTTAAAGCGCGGTGTTAAAGCCAGCGAAATTGCAGTGCTGTATAGGATAAATGCGCTTTCACGCTCTTTAGAAGAGGGGTTTAGCAAAGCCGGGCTCTCTTATAAAATGATTGGCGGGATACGCTTTTATGAAAGAGCCGAAATTAAAGATATTATCAGTTATTTGCGTCTTATCAGCAACAGCGATGACGACTTTTCGCTTTTAAGGGTTATAAATAAACCAAAACGGGGAATTGGCGCTTCGAGTCTGGAAAAAATAAAAGATTTTGCAGAGAGCAGGGGAGTGCCGATATTTACTGCATTAGATGAGGCTTCCGAAAATGAATTGCGCTCGTTTTTAAGCAAAAAAGCTTCTAAATCGGTAAAAGAATTTGTAGAAATTATAAAGCTTTTGCAAGATGAAAAAGAAAATTTAGGCAATTTAATCAACCTTTTTGATGAGCATACCGGCTTAAGAGAATACTACGGCGCAATGGTTGATGGCTTTGATAGAGTACTTAATATAGATGAATTTTACGGCTACTTTAGAGATGCGATAATTAAAGACGAAGAGCTTACTTTAGAGCGTTTTTTAGCAGATATAACATTAGAAAGCGACCAAGACCAGGTAGAAAGCGATGCTGTAAATATTATGAGTGTTCACGCCTCTAAAGGTTTGGAGTTTGAGTATCTGTATGTTATCGGGTTAGAAGAAGAGTTTTTTCCGATAGTAAGCGAAACTACCGATATAGAAGAGGAGCGCCGTTTAGCTTACGTGGCATTTACAAGAGCAAAAAAACGATTAACGCTTTGTTATATAGACAGCCGTTTTTACAGAGGGCAGAGAAAACATGTAAAAAAGAGCCGTTTCCTTGGCGAAGCCGGGCTTATTAAAAACGAAAGTTTAAAAGTGAGCAAAAGCGCAAGCTTTAAGCGCGGAGATTTAGTTAAGCATAAAATATTCGGAATCGGACGCGTTCAAGAGGTTGCAAAAAGCGGTAAAGATTACAAATTAAAAATAAATTTCGGCGGAAATAAAAAAGAGATTTTAAGCACATTTGTAGAAGCGATATAGCTTGGTTGATTGGTATATTGGTTATTTGTATATTTGTGATTAATTTATAACCAATAACCAATATACCAATATACCAATATATCAATGACAGGAACTCGTTTGAATAGACTATTTGTGGTAAATAAGCCGATATTTGTATCTTCTAATAATTATATGTATTATATAAAGCGAAAATACGGAACTAAAAAGGTTGGGTTTTCGGGAACTTTAGACCCTTTTGCAACAGGTTGTTTAATAGTTGCTACGGGGGCATACACTAAGCTATTTCAATATTTAAATAAAACCCCCAAAGTTTACAGAGCAACGCTTTGGCTGGGGGCTGACAGCGATACTTTGGATATTGAGCATATTGGCAAAATGGAAACAGTGCCCGAATTTGATTTAAAAAAAATTGAAGAGGTTTTAAACTCGATGAAGGGAAACGTTGCTTATTATCCGCCAAAATATTCAGCAAAAAAGATTAACGGCAAAAAAGCTTATGAATTGGCGAGAAAAGGAGAAGACTTTAAATTAAAAAAAATAAATTCAGAAATATACAGCATTAAATTATTACACTACAATCACCCGTTTATAAGTTTTGAAATAGAGGTAAGCGAAGGGGCTTATATACGAAGCATTGCGCAATTAATTGCAGGTAAATTGGATGTCTGTGCAACTTTGAGCTCTTTGCATAGAGTCCGCGAAGGGGCTTTTAAATACGATAACGAAAAAGCTTTAAATCCGTTTAAATATTTAAAAATTCCAAAAAACCGCTTTTTGGCTGAAGATGAAATTTTAGAGCTTGGTAAAAAAATAGATGCGGGTTATTTTGAAAACAGAAATAACGGTATTTATTTGGCAGAAACCAAGAATTTTTACTCTATAATCGAAATTGAAAATGAAAATGTTAAATACAGATTAAACAGAATTCCAAAACCAAAGGTATAAAATGCGGGCAAAATCTTATGCAAAAGTGAATATTTTTTTAAAAATCACAGGAAGAAAAGAGTTTAACGGAAATATGTATCACACTTTAAACTCCCGTTTTATGCTGGTAAAGAATTTATACGATGTAATAGAATTTGTTCCGCAAAAATGCGAAAGTTTTACGATAGAGGGGGCAGATATTCCTGTTAAGCAGAATATTATTTACAAAGCATACAAGGCGCTAAACAGATATATCGGCGATTTGGATATATTGGAGTTTTTTTATAAACACAAGGTTGTGATTAAGAAAAATATTCCAATAGGTGCGGGTTTGGGCGGCGGCAGTTCAAATGCGGCAACTTTTATAAATATGGTAAAAGAGGTTTGCAATTTAAAGGTTTCTACGGAAAAATTAGCAGAAATCGGCGCAGCCATCGGCGCTGATGTTCCTTTTTTTATTTACGGATACGATAGCGCAAATGTAAGCGGCTTTGGTGAAATTATAGAAGAGTTTGACGAAAAAGCTTTGGATATAGAAATTTTTACTCCCGATATAGAGTGCAATACAGGGCTTGTTTATAAAGCCTATAAGGAAAATTTTTTAAAAGACAGCAAAGCCAATGCAGGTGCGGCTTTAATGCTAAACAAATCTGTTGATATTTTAAAAAATATTAAAGACTCTAAACAGCTTAACGATTTATACAAAGCCGCCCTTTTGGTTTACCCCGAGTTAAAAGATTATGAAAAAGAGGGGTGGTATTTCAGCGGCAGCGGGAGTTCGTTTTTTAGGGTTGTTAATAGTTAATAGTTTGGAATGTAATTTATGTTATAATTTTATAAAAAAGCAGGTGTAAATGGCGATAAATATAATTGCTCAAAATAAAAAAGCTAGACACGAATATGAAATTTTAGAAAAATATGAAGCCGGAATTGTGCTTCAAGGCAGCGAGGTTAAGGCTTTGCGTGCGAGAAGAGCCAATTTGAATGATGCTTTTTGCCGTTTTGTAAAAGGCGAGCTTTTTCTTTTTAATGCACACATAAGCCATTTGGATACCACAAACAGAAATTTCAGCCAAGATGAAAGAGCGCCGAGAAAACTGCTGCTGCACAGAAAAGAGCTGGATAAACTATTTGGAAAAGTAAGCAAAGACGGGCTGACAATTGTTCCGCTGATGATTTACTTTAACGAACGAAATTTAGCAAAAGTTTCTATTGCTTTGGCTAAAGGTAAAAAACTGCACGACAAACGCGAAACATTAAAGCGTCGAACATTAGAAAGAGAAGCTAAAATTGCGATGAAGAACAGGTTTTAGGAAGTAGGATTGAGAGATGAGGATTGAGCACTGAGGGGGAGAATTTAAAATTGATAATGGATAATTTAATTTTTTGTTTTTTGCATGGGGTAATTATGTAAAAAATTGTCTTATCACTAAGCTTTGGAGGCTGTGGAATAACTTCAAAAATTTGTCACCGCATTCATTCTGAGCGAAGCGAAGAATCTCGGTAGAACAGCGGTAAATAGATTCTTCGCTACGCTCAGAATGACAACAATAGAAAAATTTGCAGAAGTTTCCCCTTATCCAAAAACTCCAGCTTTTGGATGCATAAAAAACAGATGAATAAAGTTACTATCCACCTATCACTACCATAACAAGGGTAAAAACAGCCGAATTTAAAAAATTAAAAAAAAATATTAAATTTTCCTTAAACTTGATTGACATTGACTAAACTTTTTTGATATAATAACGCTAATTTATTACTGATTAGGAGCGGGTCAATGGCAAAGAGTTTATATGAAACTTTAGGTGTCAGCGAAAATGCTACACCGGAAGAGATTAAAAAAGCTTATAGAAAATTAGCAAGAAAATATCATCCCGATATAAATAAAACACCTGAAGCACAAGAGAAATTCAAAGAGATTAATGCAGCTTACGAAGTTTTAAGCGACCCTGAGAAAAAAGCAAAATATGACCAATTCGGTGACCAAATGTTTGGCGGTCAAAGTTTCCAAGATTTTGCAAGTTCGCAAGGTGCGGGTGTAGATTTAGATGAAATTTTAAGAGCAATGTTCGGCGGCGGCGGATTTGGAGGCGGATTTAGCAGCGGCGGTTTTAGTTCCGGAGGATTTAGCAGCGGCGGTTTCGGCAGCAGAAGCGGCGGTTTCGGCGGCGCTTATAGGGCTCCGGATTTAGATTTAAAAACATCTATTACCGTGCCGTTTATCACTTCGGTATTGGGCGGAAAACATCATATTACACTAGATAACGGCGAGAGTTTCGATATTAAAATCCCCGCAGGTATAAAAACCGGCAAAACTCTAAGGGTTCGAGGTAAAGGCAAAAGTTATCAAGGGCAAAGAGGCGATTTGTTAATTACTGTAAATGTAGCGCCATCGCCGGAATACGAAAGGCAGGGCGACGACCTTTATAAAACTATAAATGTGCCTTTAAAAACAGCGCTTTTTGGCGGTAAAATAGAGGTGGAAACGCCTGAAAAAAAAGTAACGCTAAAAGTTCCTAAAAACACTAAAAACGGGCAAAAATTCAGATTAAAAGATAAAGGTTTTCCAAAACAAGGAGGCGGCAAAGGCAATATGTATTTAGTTGCAAATGTTGTCTTGCCAGATGCCGACAGTTTAAGCGAAGAGCTTAAAGAGTGTTTACAAAAATTACCGTAAGGAGGAGATATGCACAGTTATGATGAACCGGTTTACTTAATAAGCATAGTTGCTTCTATGCTGAATATTCATCCGCAGACTCTAAGGCAATATGAGCGAGACGGTTTGATTAAGCCCTCAAGAACTCAAGGTAGAATGCGCTTATATTCGCAAAGAGATATTGACAAAATGAAAATGATACTCCGTTTAACACGCGATTTGGGAGTAAATATTGCCGGAATAGATGTAATATTGCGCCTAAAAGAGCAAATGGAAGAGATGGAAAAAGAGATAGAGCACTTAAAAAATGAGTTAAGAATCGCAAATAGATTAGGTTCGGTTCCTAAATCTAAAGCAGTAGTTAAAAAGAGCCGATATGATATAATAATTTTTGAAGACAAAAAATAAAGGTAACATTATGAAACATGAATTAATCAGAAAAAAAGTTTTAAGAATTTACATTGATAATACCGACAAATATGAAGACGAAGCGTTATGGAAATATATATTAAACAGCGCAAAAGAACACAATTTGGCAGGCGCAACCGTATATAAAGCAGTTGCAGGAGTCGGAAGCAATGCTACTATACACACATTTGATGTTTTTAATCTCTCAAACGAAATGCCGATTATTATAGAAATAATCGATGACGGCGATAAGATAAGAAACTTTTTAAATGAATTAGAACCTGCATTAAAAGAAGCATTTGCTACAATGTGCGATGTTGATACCATAAGATATAAGGCTTAAAAAATGAATTTGGCAATTATAATTTCGGTTGCAATAGGCGGTTCGATAGGCGCGGTTATGCGTTTTTTGGGTTCATATTATATAAATAAACTCTTAGGCACCTCTTTTGCTTACGGAACATTGGGGGTAAATATTTTAGGAAGCTTTATAATCGGCTTTTTAGCGCTATATTTCGAGCAGACAATTTCGCCGAATTTAAAAGCAATGCTGGTTACGGGAATGCTTGGAGCTTTAACAACTTTTTCTACTTTTTCTTTTGAAACTATTATGATGGTTCAGCAAGGTTTATATTTTAAAAGCTTTTTAAATGTAGCATTAAATGTAATATTAGCCCTTAGTGCAACAATTTTGGGAATGTTTTTATTTAGAAAAGTTTATGGTGTATAAAAAAGTTCAAAACAGACAGAGTAAAGCGTTTTTAGCTTTATTCTTTTTGCATTTTATCGATATAAATGCTTAATCCAATAGCAATTAAGGCGCCTTGAATTATAAATTTTCTTAAATGTGCAAAAGGCTCCACAACTAATTCACATTAAGGTGTTACAATGCTGACACCAATCTAGGATACAGGTTGGTGAAAGACCCCATAAAAGACCCTTTAGTTGAACATAAGTATCGTTTCTTCTCCTCCTAATAGATACAAAGTTTAACATTAGCCCGAGTTCCTCCTCCGCTTGGGCTTATTTATAACAGTTTTTTGATTTCTTTGGCAATTTGCAACTCTTCGTTGGTTTTTATTTGTAAAAGTTTTAAGCTGAAGTTTTTGATTTTTTCTTCTATTCTCTCTTTGATTAATTGGCTGTTTTCTCCTATGCCTCCGCTGATTATTACGGCATCTACTTTTTCTAAAAGCATTAGGTAACTTCCGATATATTTATAAATTCGGTGCAAAAACATATCTATTGCAAGTTTTGCTTGGGGTTCGTTTTGCAGGTAATTTTGCTCTATCTCTTTTGCATTGCTGGTATTGCAAATACCTTTAAAGCCGCTTTTTTTATTTAAAATGGTTTCTATCTCTTCATCGCTCAACTTTAACTCTTTTTTTAAGTAAAAAATTATCGAACTGTCTATATCGCCGCAGCGGCTTCCCATCATTAAGCCTTCTAGAGGGGTAAAACCCATAGATGTTTCTATGCTTTTGCCATTCTTTATTGCACAGGCACTGCAGCCGCCGCCAAGATGGAGGGTAATTAAATTTAATTCTTCTATCTTTTTGCCTAAAATTTCTGCTGCTTTATGGGCTAAATATTTATGGGATATTCCGTGGAAGCCGTATCTCTTTATCTGCAATTTTTCGTAATATTCAAAGGGGAGAGGGTATATCTTTGCATAATTTGGCATATCGGCGTGAAAGCTTGTATCAAAGACGGCAATTTGGGGAGTGTTTGGCAAATGTTTTTGAACAGCTTTTATGCCGGCAAGGTTTACAGGGTTGTGCAAAGGGGCTAAAAATGAAAGCGTTTCTATTTTTTTTATCACCTCTTTGTTAATAAGTGCCGGTTCTTTAAAATAATCTCCGCCGTGCACAACTCTGTGTCCTAC
>JALWKP010000023.1 GCA_027081355.1 Campylobacteraceae bacterium | reverse complement strand
GGAGAGTGCAGTTTTATCAAAAAAATCTAAGCGGTATAGATGTTCGCGGCGGTTTGGCGGTTGCAGAAAAAACATTTATCGGCTTTGAGGCAAAATATAACGGTAAAAAGATAGAATATAAGCGGATAGATATGTCAAATTATCAAAAGCTTAAAAAAGAGAACAGAGCTTCTTTTAAAGTATTTAAAAACGATATTGTGTTTTTTGTTTATAAAGAAGGCAGTTTTAAAGGCGGTAGAATTGTCTCTTTTTTAGAGGGTAAGAATATGGCATCTTTTTCTAATCCTAAATATCCAAGCAATATAAAACAGCAACCGCACAGTTTTGTTACTATGTTTCAAGGAAAACCAAATAGCCATAAGCAGCACTCAGTAGGCAAAGCTATCGGTTTAATTAAAATTAATCTTGATATTTTGGGCAATATAAAATCGTTTCAAAGATTAGGCAGTGTTCCAAAAGAGGTAGAGGATAGAATTTTTCATAACGAGTAGTAAAATGGCAGCTTGGAAAAGTATAAGAATTACAAAGCCTTGTAAATTAAGCATAAAAAGTGACAACTTGATAGTTGCTAATGAAGAAGAGAGTTTTAGATTGTCTTTAAGTGATACAGACAGTATTATATTTGAGGGTAATAATTTTACTTTAACTGCTCATGTATTAACAGCTTTGGCAAAACATAAAGTAGCTACGCTTTTTTGCGATAAATACTATATGCCGCAAGCTATTTTATTGCCGTATAGACAAGTTGCATTGGGCGTAGAAGTTATAAAAGCGCAAATAGTATGGAGTAAAGAGTTTAAAAGTGAGTTATGGCAATTAATTATAGAAGCTAAAATTTTAAACCAATCGGCAGTATTAGAGTATTTTGAAGCAGATTTTAAATATTTAGGCAGGTATATTAACAGCGTTGCTTTAAACGATAAATATAATTTTGAAGCAAAAAGTGCAAGACACTATTGGAAAGAGCTTTTTAAAAATTTAAAACGAGAGCAAGAGTCGTTGGATATACGAAATCAGGCACTTAATTATGCATATGCCGTATGCAGAAGTATGATAGCTAGAGATTTAAGCGTAGCAGGTTTTAATTGTGCATTGGGGATATGGCATGATAATCAATTAAATCCCTACAATTTAGCCGACGATTTAATAGAACCGTTTAGACCCATAATAGATATTGCGGTTAAAAAATTGTTGCAAAATACTCAAGAAGAGTTTTTGACTCCAGAGCTTAAAAAAGAGTTGATTTTACTTTTTGACAAAGAGTATGTTCTTTATAAAGGCGGTGTATCAACGATTAGAAAAGTAACAAAGTTATATATTGCAGATTTTAAAAAAGTTGCTTTTTCTCAGAGAGCTAAATATATAAATTTTCCTACAATATCGATAGAAAAGATAAATGAGTGCTTTTAGAATTATGTGGTTAGTTGTAATGTTTGATTTACCGACACAAACAAAGAAAGATAGAAAAAGATACAGATGGCTGTCTCAATATTTAGAAAAAGAGACCTATATTAGGCTTCAATATTCTGTATATGTAAAAGTATTTTCTAGTGTAGATGCTGCAAATAG
>JALWKP010000022.1 GCA_027081355.1 Campylobacteraceae bacterium | reverse complement strand
AAACTTGGAAATACAACAGTAAATTACATATTAAGTAAATTTTTAATAGATTGCAAAACAGCCAATATTGAAGCTACATCTTTTATGTATCAAGATTACAAAGATTTACAAGGTTTTAAAGATTTTGCCATATTAGAGCGGCAAATCGGCTTTAAATCAAAAGCTTGCATGGGACCTGCACAAGTAGAACTTGCCAACCAGATTTTTACCCCGACAAAAGATGAAATCAAAAGAGCAAAAGAGATAAAAAGGGCTTTTGAAGAGAGTGCCAAAAAAAATATAAACGGTTTTATGCACCCAAAATATGGATTTATAGATGAACCAATTTATAAAGATGCTTTGAATGTTTTATCTTTGTAAAAAAGATAGTCAATTGATTTGCTTCGCTCCTCTTCTTACAATGTAATTTGAATACTATATCTGTTCCGCATCTTCTGATGCGGAACAAGAAAATCTGTTATTGTTTTCACAAAATTACATATGGTTTGCTCTAAGTTTAAAATTAAAGCGCTTCTTCATCCTCTTCGCCAGTTCGGATTCTTACCACTTTTTCAACTGGCGAAACAAAGATTTTTCCATCTCCAATTTTACCGGTATAAGCACTTTTCTTAATAGCTTCGATAGCCTTATTGGCATATTCATCGCTGCTTACAACTATTTCAATTTTTACTTTTGGAATTAAATCAACAATATACTCTGCGCCTCTATAAAGTTCGCTATGCCCCTGCTGACGACCGTAACCTTTAACTTCAGATACTGTCATTCCCTCAATTCCTGCTTCTACTAAAGTATCTTTTACCTCATCTAATTTGTATGGTTTGATAACTGCTGTAATTTTTTTCATTTTCTATCCTTTAAATTGAGCTTTTAAATTCTGGATAAGATTCCATACCGCACTCTACACTGTCAAGACCTTCTAACTGCTCCTCTTCAGTTGCAGCAATCGGTATTAATTTGTTAATTATAAAAATTAATATGTAACTTGCAGTAAATGCAAATATCGCTACAACTATAATACCTTTTAATTGTGCTGTAAATGAAGCATTGCCAAAAATTGCAACTGCCAGTGTTCCCCAAATACCGTTCACTAAGTGAACAGAAAGCGCACCTACTGGGTCATCAATTTTAAGTTTATCGAAAAATGGAACAAAAATAATTACCAATGCACCCGCAACTGCACCTATTATTATAGGAGAATAAATATTAAAAACATCTGCACCTGCAGTAATTGCCACTAGTCCGCCTAATGCACCGTTTAAAATCATTGTAATATCAAGCTTTTTATATTGGAAGTAATTGATAATTCCAACAATAATAGCCCCCGCAAGACCTGCTGTATTTGTATTCATAACTGTAAGCGCTACTGTATCTGCACTCTCTTTTGAAGAAATTGCCCCCACACTGCCGCCGTTAAATCCAAACCAGCCAATCCATAATACAAATGCGCCAAGAGCAACAAGCGGAATATTAGATGCAGGAATCGCTTTTACTTTACCATTAATATATCTGCCGCGGCGGTTGCCAATAATCAATATTGCAGCCAGCAGCGCCCAACCGCCGGTTGAATGAATAACAGTAGAACCCGCCAAATCGTGCATTGCAGAAATATCTAACATTGTCCCTTTTAAAAGGTTCGCACCCCAAGTAAAGTTTACAACAAGCGGATAGATAAACGCAGACATTACAATTGTAAAGAAAACCATAGGAATAACTTTAGCTCTCTCGCTAATGCCGCCGCTCATAATATTTACAACTTTGCCAACAAACGCCATTTGGAAAAGAAAAGCCGCCCAGCCGCTCATACTGTCGCTTCCAAAACCTCCAAACGCTACTTTATAACCCAAAAGCAAAAATGCCATCGAAGCAATTGAGTAAATCATTGTATTCATTGTTAAAACCGCAGTAACATTTTTGGTTCTAACAAGACCCGCCTCTAACATTGCAAAGCCGGGCACCATAAAGATAATCAACACGAATGAAAATAGTGCAAAAAAGGTGTCTATGATGTAATTCATAAATCCTCCTGTAATTTAAAATATATATTATCATAGCAAAATTTAGGCAATTTAGAAATATAAAATTTTTAGTAAAATTTAAAAAATAAGCAACTATTATGTCAAAATAAAATTTAAATTGATTAGTTTTTAGGCAATTGGTTAAATTTTAAGCAGATATACAATAGCAAAATAGCGGCACGCTTTAGATATAGTAACAAGCAATAGAAACTTTTTAAAATTATACTCTAAAACCCCGGCTATAAAAGTCAAAGGGTCGCCTACTATTGGCATAAAGCTAAACAGCAGCGCTATTGCACCGTAGCGTTTAAATCTTTTTTTTGCTTTTTGCAGATTATTTGGATTTAAATAATTTTTGTTAAGTAAAAATTCTTCACCCTTTAAGCCAAGATAGTAATTTAAAATTGACCCAAGCACATTACCGGCAGTCGCAAAAATTAAAAGCCAAATTACACTGTAACCGTGCAAAACATCATAAATCAAAACTCCTTCGCTCCCCATAGGAAGCAAAGAACCGCTTAAAAAAGCTGCAAAAAACAGATATAAATAAACCATAAAAGTATTTTAATCTTAAGAATTAAGAATTTGCTTAAGAATAATCATTAAATCAAAAGAGTTTAGCCAAGCCGCCCGCAGCCGGCAATATTTACTCTTTTGTCGATAACAAATATCCCCGCGATTGAACAGTTTCGATAAATTGGTTATTTAACTTTTCTCTCAACCTCTTTACCAATGCTCTTATTTTATTTAAATTTATCTCATTTCCACCCCAAATCTCTTGCTCTATTGTTGCAGAATCGACTATTGTATTGCTGTTTTTAATTAAAAGAAGCAGCAGCTGATTCTCTTTGCTTGTTAAATTTACCACCTCTTTTAAGTAATAAAGAGTAGTTGTCGGCAAATAGTAAAAATACTCTTCATTTAATTTAACCAAATCTTTTTTATTTGGAACATCTGGAATATATCTGCTCTTTTTTAAATTAGCAATAGATAATGCAGCTTTCAACTCCTCCCTGTTAAACGGCTTTGAAAGATAAGAAATAGGATTTAATTTTGCAGCATTTTCAATATTGTAATTATCAAAATGCGCTGTCAAAAAAATAATTTCTATTGCCGGATTGCTTTTTTTTATAACTTCGGCAGTTTTTATTCCATCTATATCTCCCTTTATCGATATATCCATTAAAATTGTATCAATCGGTTTGCGTTTTGCCACCTCTATTGCATCCTTGCCATAGGCGCAAATATTCACAACACTGTAACCAATTTTTTCTACAAACCCCTCCAATTCCATTGCGACAATGCTTTCGTCTTCAACAATCAGCACATTACTCATTATTTAAACCTTATATGGTATCGCTTGCCATTTAATGCACAAGTCCCGTCTAATTGATATTTTATCAGCCTGTTTATTAATTTTAACCCAAGTCCGTTTGTTTCATGCGGTATTTCCCCTTCTCCGTCATCTTCTATCTCCAATATGTAACCATTGTTCCCCTCCTTAAGCGTTATTGTTATATTGCCGTTGCACTTAAAAAAAGCATGTTTAAATGCATTTGAAACTATTTCGTTAATAATCAATCCTATATAAACAGCTTTTTTTAAAACCATTTTTGTATCGGTATTTATTATAACTTTTACATTATATTCTCTATTTTGATATGTATATTTTATATCTTTAACCAGGGAATTTATATATCTGTTCATATCTATTAATTCAAGTTTATCAGTGGTTAAAAGCATAGAGTATGTTTTTGCGATTGCATTTATTCTGTTTTCTAAATCGGTTAATTTTTTGTTTAACTCTTTATTTCTAATATCATCATTATGCATTCGTAACATCGATAATATTATTTGTAAATTGTTTTTAACGCGGTGGTGTATCTCTTTTATCAGCAACTCTTTTGTTTTTAGGGCATCATTTAATTTTTGCGTTTTTTGTAACACTTTTGCATTAATTATTCTATTTCTATTTTGAATTTCAGCTAAAAGTTTTTTACCTGCCAACTCTTTTTCTCTTTGCATCAAAATATATCTGTCAGCAAATGCCAGCATAAAAATAAGCGCTTCTAATGCGGTTGCATACATTAATAAATTTTGAAATTCAAGAATATATGTGCTTAACCCAAGAGAATCTGAAATAATAAAAGCAAAAGAGACAATCACAATTGCAAAACCTGCTATAAAAAGCCGCGCTTGCTTGTTCCCTTTTAAATACGAATAAACCCCAGAATATAAATTAAAAATTATAAATAGTGTGCCAGTGACCATAGAAGGATACAAATTGTAAAAAGGCGGTATTCCAAAAAGAGCTGTTTCTATTAAACTTACTATGATAAAAAGAACATAAATTTTATAAATAAAAGTTCCTTTTTCTATTTTTAAGAAATAATATGCATACAAAGCAAAAGTAATTATCAGTAAATTAAGCTTAACAATTGTAAGCATTTTATCAATTTCGATAAACCATAAAGGGAAATATACAGTGCTTAAACCTAAATATGAAACTTGCTGATAAGTAACGGTAATTAAATAAATACTATAAAATAGGCTGCTTAAATCTTTTATATAAAAATAGAGCAAAAAGCTGTAAAATGCAAGTGCTAAAATTGCTCCAATTAAAATTGTGTCGATAAATTGGGTATGCCTGTCTTCTTTATAAAAACTTTCTTTAGTTTGCGAAACAATCTTGAATTCAACAGGTATAATATTTGAATGCAATTTCATTAAAAAAGTTTTAGATTCACCCGGCTTTAATGTAATTGGAAAATGGTAAAAAATTGTTTCATTCTGTTTTTTCATATAGTTTAATCCCAATTTTTTAGGATTATTTAAATTTTGTGTATCATAAAGCTCTATATCTTCAATCAGCGGCCAAGTTGGAATTACAAATCTTTTTAATTTCTCTTTTGAACTGTTTGTAAGTGTAAAAGCAACCCATGCATATTTTTGAGAAATCCCCAAATTTATAATATCCCCGCTGTAAGGTAATAAATAATTCCCCCCGTAAAGCTCTTTTGCATTCATATTTTTATTTGTAATATAAACCTTGCTATGCTCTAAAAGAGATATTTTATCTCCTTTAGAAATATCTATACCGCAAAACGCCTGTATCGAGAAAATTATTATAATTAAAAAATAGCTAAATAGATTTTTCATATGGAAATTATATCGTTTTTAATGTAATAATTTAAATTCAGAAGGGTTTGTTAAATTGTTTTGATTCATTTATTTAATATAGCAAAATTAGAGGTGCCCTATATTTTCAATTAAATGCAAATATAAATACAGCATTTACCAATATTTGGAAAATGTGACATTTTTAGATATAATAGTGCTATGGAAAATAACGCTAAATTCAATATATCAAGCTATATTAAGAATAAGTTAAGACGGTTAAGAAAAGATAAGCTTTATGATTATTCCGTGTTTGAGCCTATCCCTCAAGATAAAAAAGCAGCCTTTAGAAAAGCTATTTCACGCCTTGCCAAAGAAGGAGTGATAGTTAAAGTAGGTAATGGAAAATTTTACAAAAAAGGGCAACGCGGGTCTATATCAAAAGAGATAGTGCATATCAAGCCACGCCATAAAGAGTGGCTTAAAAGAGGCTATGTGCCGGTAGAAAATATCAAATATAGAGTATCAAGCAATCTCTTTTGGTCCAACCCTAAAGGTAAAGTTCCGATAGAAAATATTATTGCCTCTA
Organism: Campylobacteraceae bacterium; assembly: GCA_027081355.1. Taxonomy (GTDB): domain Bacteria; phylum Campylobacterota; class Campylobacteria; order Campylobacterales; family Sulfurovaceae; genus JAADEQ01. The sequence continues at coordinate 1,620 of JALWKP010000022.1, read as the reverse complement.
TTATCAATAAAGGGGCGTTGGATGATCTTGATTTTATCCGCTTCTCTTTTGGAGATAATAAGGTCAAAGAGGTCTTTTTAAAACATTTTGATATTCATTCAAAGCCAATGGTTAGGGATATTCTCGGTGTCTAATATGAAGCAGCTGCAAACATCTATGCCGCCGGCTACCTTTGAGCTTATGAGTGAGGGCTTTATGTCAATGAGTGAGATTAGCCGATGGACTCTGGTTGGAGGCACGGCACTTGCTATCCACTATTGCGGGAATTGAAACAATTAAAGCAATGAAGATGGATGCCATACTGAACCATCGCACACTATCAAGAGATTTTTTTGATATTGCCGCTATAATGAAGCAAGAGAAATTAACTATCTTTGACTTGCTTGATAGCTACAAAGAACACTACAGCAAAAAACTTTCATCCTCTCTTATTTTGGATAGGCTCACTCAAAGAGCTTACGAACCGGATGACCCAGGGCTTAACCCGATGAAACCAAAAAATAGTATCAACCCATCTAAATTTAGGCAAGAACTTGCAGCACAAATCAAGCAGCAAGCCCAAAAGGACACAAGGAGCATCGATATAATTATCTCCAATCCCTCTATCATCAAACAGTATCTTGATAGAAAATTCGGGCTAAGCAGAATGAATTTACCTCAAAAATTAGCAACACTTGGTGAAGATGAATTGGTGATTAAAGCTCTTAAAGCAGGGAACTTTGATATTACTTACAAAGATATAAGCGGTCATACTCTGCTTGATTATTATCTGGAAAACGATACAATGTTTGCCAACGTTCTTAGTTTTGCAAAACAGATACCCGATAGTTGGCTACAAAACCGTACTTTTAAACGCCACAATAAATATTATCTCATAGCCTTGGAGAATAGCATTATAAGTTGTGCTAAGAATAAACAGAACTCTAACGAAAAAATTGAAAGGATTGCTATCAAACATAACATTGAGCTAAAAGAGTTGCTTGGGAAGATAAAATCAAAAGAGAAGCTGCTTAAAAGCTCCCTTATTATGGAAGCAGGACGCTTGCGGATTTGACCATCAAGAGTCGGCTAAACGCTCTGTATAGTTACCTTGCTTCACTGTTGCATTGTAATTCTATCTAATATATTCTAAAGTTATAAAATATTTTTGTGATGTTTGACAAAGTAAAATAAAGAGCTTTTTAAATTAAAATATGTTACAATGTAACACTTAAATACCGGAGGTAGTTTTGCAAAGAACTAATAAGTGGCGGATTAGAGATGAAGAGGAATTTGTTATCGCCTTAAATTATCTGCAAAGAAGCTTTGTTAAAAGCCCCTCATTCTGGGAAGGCTCTAGTAAGAAAGATAAAGCTCTAAAAGCTCTGCAGCCTTTTGATGATACTTTGCCAATAGATGAAATCTACTTTGATAAATTAAATAGTTGGATAGATGAGTATCTAAACGAGAATCAATTAAAGAAATTAAGAGTTGCTATGCGTGTCGGTAAATCAAGAAACCGACATAAAAGAACACAGGTAACTTTAGACAAAGAGGTGCATCAAAGACTATCGGCTCAAGCTAAAGAGCTGGGGTTAAATTTGTCTCAGATGGTTAATTTGCTTTTAGATAAATTTCAAG
>JALWKP010000021.1 GCA_027081355.1 Campylobacteraceae bacterium | reverse complement strand
ATAAATACTACCATGGTCTTTAAGTAGTCTGACAGATGACCCGACCGCAGAAATGCAAAAGGGGATTAAGACTTTGAAATAAAAACGCTTATTTTGGCTTCTATAATCCTAAATGACCCGACCGCAGAAATGCAAAAGGGGATTAAGACCCTCACGAGCCATTTTAGGTACATGTTTCCCTCCTGCTATGACCCGACCGCAGAAATGCAAAAGGGGATTAAGACACTCCTTATAATAAATATTTTCTGCTGGGACCTTCCAGATCATGACCCGACCGCAGAAATGCAAAAGGGGATTAAGACTGGTCTTTTCTATCCTTAAGCGTGCCTTGTTGTCGATATGACCCGACCGCAGAAATGCAAAAGGGGATTAAGACTAGCCACGGCTAGGTATCTATTTGCTTTTTTTCTATGACCCGACCGCAGAAATGCAAAAGGGGACAACGCTTCGCGAGTTAATAGTGAAAAGTGAAAAGTTAATAGTTGATATAAGCAATAAGAATTGGTATGGCTAAAAATTAATTTGCTTTTCACTTTTAGTTTTTCACTATTCACTTCTAAAAAGAGTGTTGGGTCTGGTGATGGTAATAGCAAGTGTTTTCTTATTGACAAAAGTTACTAATTCAAGCGGATATAATATTTGATTTGTTTTGATATTTTGCAGGTAATTTGAACTAGTGGGCAACCACAAGGGATTGCCCCTACGAGTTGGGGGCGACATTATGACAAATTATATCATCAATTCTAGATAAGAAAAAAATAGTTATTTTTAAATATTGCTTATCTTATTAAGCAAAAAATATGATATAATGCTTAATAAAAAGGGCAAATATGTTAGCAGTGTTTCAAAATAGGTTTTACAATTTACTTAATAATTTAAATATTAGTTATAAACGGTATCTGTTTAGCAAAATAGATTTTAGTGAAAAATTAATTGGAATTATAGGAGCTAGAGGAGTCGGAAAGACAACTCTTTTGTTGCAGTATTTAAAAGAGAGTTCTTTACAGCTTAATAAAAAGCTTTATATTAGTGCAGAGTTTTTGGAGTATAGTAGTTTAAAGCTGTTTGATTTTGCAGAAGAGTTTGAAAAAAAAGGCGGCGAACTGCTTGTAATAGATGAGATTCATAAATATCCAAATTTTGAGCAAGAGTTAAAATTAATTTATGATACATTGAATTTGCAAGTTATCTTTACCGGCTCTTCGGCTATTAAATTAGAACACTCTAAAGGTGATTTAAGCAGAAGAGCTGTAATTTATAAAATGAATAGTCTCTCTTTTAGGGAATTTATAGAGTTAAAAACAGGAAAAGAGTTTAACTCTTTTGAGTTAGAAGAGATATTACAAAATCATATTCAAATTGCTTTTGATATTATATCTAAAATTAAACCTTTTGAGTTTTTTGAAGAGTATTTAAAATTTGGTGCGTATCCTTTTTATTTTGAAAACAGAACCAATTATTATTTAAAGTTACAAGAGAGCATTAATGCAACAATCGAATTTGATTTGCCTTTTATTTTTGATATTAAACCTATAAATACAATAAAGCTTAAAAAGTTGGTGTATCTTATATGTTCTTCTGAGCCTTAT
>JALWKP010000020.1 GCA_027081355.1 Campylobacteraceae bacterium | reverse complement strand
TAAGAAAACAGATAATTATGGAGCTTATGGCAAACTTCTCTATCGATATTAAAAGGGCAGAAAGCGAGCTTGGCATTAATTTTAAAGAGTATTTTGCCGATGCAATCAAAGATTTGAGCGAATTTATCAAAGAGGGGCTTGTAACTTTAAGCGAAGATAAGCTAAAAGTAAGCCAAACAGGAACCCTGCTTATTAGAAACATAGCAATGCCGTTTGACGCATATATGAAAAAGTATGCAGGGAGTAAGAAGAGCTTTTCAAAAACAGTTTAGCTTTTGCTAAACTGTTTTTGAAGCTAAGAGCCAAGAGCTTAGAGCTAAAGTAGTGCGGCTGCGCCGCATTTTAAATATTGCGGCAAAGCCGCAAAAAAAGGCGAAGCTACCTTGTTAGCTCTTAGCTCTGTGCTCTCTGCTCTTAGCTTCAACTAACCAAAGGTTAATAATGGATAAAAAATTCAACTTTACAGCAACCAGCGATGCGTGTATTAAGTGCGGAAAGTGTATTCCGGTTTGCACAATTCATCAGATAAATGCCGATGAGGTAACAAGCCCGAGGGGGTTTATAGATTTGCTTGGCGCTTATGAGCGCGATGAATTGGAACTGGATAAGCAGGCAAAAGATATTTTCGAAAGCTGCTTTTTATGCACCGCCTGCACCGATGTCTGCCCTAACTCTTTGCCGACAGATATGGTTATAGAAGAGGTTCGCGCCGATATTGCTAAAAAGTATGGCATTGCGTGGTTTAAAAGAGCCTTTTTTACGCTTCTTCGCCACAGATGGCTTATGGATATTATGATGAAGCTTGGCTGGGTATTTAAAACTTGCGGCTTTAAGCAAGAGCCCAAAAAAGGCGGAATGCTGCCGCGCTTTAATTTGCCTATTCTTAAAGCCGACAGGCTGCTGCCAAGCCTTGCCAAAACCAGCTTTTTAAACAAATACCCAAAAGAGATAAAAAACGGCGGCAAAAGACGGGTTGCAGTATTTATAGGATGCCTTGCAAATTACAATTACACAGGCATCGGCGATGCGCTGGTAGAGGTTTTAAAAGAGTTAAATATCGATATTTTCATCCCCAAAAAACAAAAATGCTGCGCCGCGCCGGCATACTTTACGGGCGATTTCTATACCGTAGAGACTTTGGCAAAGTATAATATCGAATATTTTGAAAGCTTTATAGACGATGTCGAAGCAATTATCATCCCCGAAGCAACCTGCAGCGCGATGATTAAGCACGACTGGGAAGTGTTCTTTAGAAACCGCGGAATGGATAATTGGGCAGACAGGGCAAAAGAGTTAAATAAAAAAATCTTTATGGTAACCGAGTGGCTTTATAAAAATACAGAGCTTAAAGAGCTGCTAGATAACCGCGGCATTAAATTTGAAGAGAGCATAACATACCACGACGCCTGCCACGCCAAAAAAGTGCAAGGAATCGAAAAAGAGCCTAGAGAACTGCTAAAAAGCAATTTCGAAATAAAAGAGATGAGCGACCCGAACAGATGCTGCGGTTTTGGCGGCGTAACAATGCAAACCGAAAAATTCCACCTAGCAAAGGCCGCCGGCAAACCAAAAGCCGCAATGATAAAAGAG
>JALWKP010000019.1 GCA_027081355.1 Campylobacteraceae bacterium | reverse complement strand
GAAATATAGAACGCCTAACTTCACAAAAGATTAAAAAAGTAGTAATCGAAGGCTTCGAAGTAGACCCAAGTATTAAAGCCGAACCTATAAATATGGGTGGCAGAGGCAACCGAAATCAGCCGAAAAAATCTGCTAGTAAAAAGAGAGATGGCAACTCTAATAGGGTATCAAAACCTAGAAATCGTAGTAGAAGTAGAGCTTAAGGGTAACTACAATGCCATTAAGCTAAGAAATTTACTCCCATAAATTATAATAAATTTAAAGCTTACAATAGCCATAATCATATAGGTAGTATGTTGTTTTATTATCTCTTTTTTGGCTAATTAAATCTAAACCGTAAGCTTCTGTTTTACTGTTTTGGCTCTCTTGTAGTACTTATGCGAAGGCTTGGTTTGAACCTACTAAGTAGTTTGTTGCAACATCATTTAGGGTTTTGCTTACTCTTGTGCCATCTATATTGTAAGCATACTCTAACTGTTATATTATCTATACTCTCTGTTAAATTATTTAGCCTTTTTATATCTTATCTTTTTCAATAATTTTTCCATATCCAAACCTTTTTTATGCATTTTACGTTCATTTAGCGTTACTATAAACTTATTAAAATCAGAAGACATACAGCAAATTGACCGCCCTATTGACATTTGCTCTATTTCCGCATACTCCCTTTTGCTTCCATTGGCATTAAAATTTTCTACTCTCATATACTCCGGGTCAAATTTAAATTTTTTATGCCTGTCTTTGCATTTTAACTCAAAAATATGGTTTGAATACTCATAATAATATATCCATTTGCAATCTTTCTTGCTTTTATAAAAAAGCTCTTGCATCTTTTTTATCTGGGGATACATTTCTTCAAATTTTACAGCATCTTTTTGTGCCTTAATTTGGCTGTATATTTTATATTCAGTTGCATTAAACTCTTTATAAAACAGCCCTACTCCGTTATATTGCGATGGAAATTTGCTTAAACCTCTCTACAAAACTCTTTCAAAAAGCTTTCTCTGTATCCTTCCACAGTTAAAGTGTAGCCGTAAGCTTTGTTTAGTGCTGTTTTAATCTCTTTAAAATTTTTACTGTTAAAATTTAAAGCCATAAAACTTTTGTATTGCATAATACCCGCCCCCAATGCCATTAAATTAAGGATTCTATATCCATTTATTGGCTTTAAGCTCAAAGCCGAAAGCTTAAAGCTATCCACTTTGTCACTCCCACGGAAGTGGGAGTCCACGATTTCAACTGCCTAAAAGTTGAAAAAGTGCTTTTTCGGCAGTTTAAACTGTGGATTCCCGTTTTCACGGGAATGACATGATGGCAAGCTTTTTGCTTTCGGCTTTAAGCTTATAGCATTTTATGGAGTTAAAACTCTTAACTTAATGGCATTGTAACCCGCCCCCAAACTAAGTCGAATTCTAAAATATTGCTCATATTTGCCTTTTATTCTCTTAACTATTTATATCTTTTAACATGATGAACACCCAAAATAACTGTCCAAAATTCGTTACCTGTTTTTGGATTATAGTAGTATGCTACGCCAACATCTTGAAAGCGAGGATTCATCATATTTGGGCAGTGCTCATCGTGTTGTATAAATGATTCCATAACTTCA
>JALWKP010000018.1 GCA_027081355.1 Campylobacteraceae bacterium | reverse complement strand
GTAGAAGAATCAACAGCAGGCAATATAAAATACGGCTTTGAAATGCCGGCAGTCAGATTAAGAGAAATTGGCAGATAGGAGGTGTTACTTGAGCGACAGCAATGGTTTTGGCAGTTTAATTAATAAAATACTTAGCGACAGTAATGATTCTGATGCATTTCATAAAATTTTTAAGATAGTCTTTTTAACAATTTTTGTAGGATTAATAATAATTTTTATTAAATTTTTAAGTGAGCATGAGAATTTTAGAGCACTAATAATATTGGGTATTATTTTTATGCTTGCTCTTTATTATATAGGTTACTATGCTAAAGAAGAGTATAGCCTTTTTGATGATTATTATAAAAGTTATGTTTTTGTTTTGAATCTTATAACAGTTATCGGTTCTTCTTTAGTTTATTATATGCACTCTTTTATTGGGATACTTGATACCATACTTGGTGTATTTATCGCTATATTTTTAATAATTAAAGAGTTTGCAATTACAAGATATGCGGTAATTCCTCAAAGTGAAAAATGGGTAATTGCGCGTAACGGAAAAGCTAGAATTGTAGGACCCGGCGTAGTAAAATACCATAAAATTTTTGATGAAATACGGAAAAAAATTAAAATGACAGAGCAGACAAAACCTGTTGAGTTTAAAACGCTTACCAAAGATAATATTTTATTGGAAGTTAAAGCTTTTGTGCGTTTTCAAGTTAAAGACCCAAAAAAAGCGCTTGCTATAACATCTGGCTTTGAAGATTGGCTTGCAGGCGGCGTAAAGGGGAATTTAAGAACACAAATAGCAGAATTGACATTAGATGAGTTTTTGGCAAAAAGACCGCAGGTTAAAAATAAATTGGTAGAAGCTTTAAAAAAAGATGTTAATCAGTATGTAGATGAAAACGGAAATGAAGTTTACGGAAAAGGCTTAAGAATTGTTTTGGCAAATGCAAGCGAAGTTATTATTCCAGAAGAGATAAGAGTGGCGCGTCAAAATAGAAATTTAGGTGCAATGAAACGCGGAGGAATGCAAAAGAATGCAGAGTTGCAAAAGTATATAAGAGAGTTGCAAGCAGATGTTGCGCTTAAAGAGGCGCTAAATAAAGCAGAAGCAGAAAAAGCATTTATTGAAGCTGTTGGATTGTCCATAGAGTTAATAAAAGAAAATGGCGGAAAAGTTGATGGAGAAATATTAAAAGATATTCTTCTTGGAGATAAATATATGAAAGCTATGAAAGCTATATCTACTTCTAAAAATGCTAAACTTATTTTTCAGCCGACAGACATTCAAAATAGGTTTTTACATAAAATAGATGATGATTTAGAAGATGCAGAGGGGTAAAAATGGGGTTATTTAATCTTAAATTAACAAAAAAGTTACTAAAATTAAATCAAATTAGAAAGGATTGTCTATGCCAGTAGTTAGAGATATATCGACATTTACTTGGTTGTTGCTATTTTACTGTTTTGCACTTTTTGCAGTATCTTCGGGGTTAGTGGAAGGACCTACTGTTTTGGATATGAATCATGTTTTGTATGAGTCAAAACTTTATAACCAGACAGGTTTGGTATCAAAATTTACTATAAGAACCAAAGATGTCTTTGTTATTGTGGGAATTTTTCTGCTTTTTGTAGAAATTTATAAATCGGCATTTGG
>JALWKP010000017.1 GCA_027081355.1 Campylobacteraceae bacterium | reverse complement strand
GGGCGTGGACACACAGGTCTGTTAATGCGATAGAAAAATCTTTTAACGGCATTACTATTGTAAATACAGATTTAAAAGATACAACTTTGGCAGCTGCATGGGTTGCAAGCGTAGCTTCAGGCGGAACAGATACAAAAATTAACGGCTCTGATAAAGGGCTGTATATGTTAGGCGCTATTTATAAAGGCATAGCAAATACAACTTTAAGCTCTTCTATATATTATATTCCCAGCAATGGAAATAAAGGCAAAGCTGTTTCTGCTTGGGCAGCTGCAGAGAGCAAAATTAGCAGCGCAAAAGTCGGTTTGCAATTAGCTTATGCTAAAGCAGATGCAAATTCTGTTGCGCTTCTTTCAAATGCTAACGGCACAAAAGCAACTTTTGGCGCAGCTGCATATGTTGGAGGTAAATTTGATGCATTAGATGCTAAATTAACTTTAGCTTATATAAATAACGGAGATGCGACTTTAACCCTTGGCAGCGAAAGTGCATTTTGGGGTGACTCTTTAGACCACAGCTTCGGTAAAAATGCAGTGCCGGGAACTAAACAAAAAATTGCTAAATTAATGCTGGGTTATAAACTAGGCAAAGGCAAACTTTACACAGAAATTGCAGCAGATAAACCAGATAGCGGTTTAAAAACTGCAGTAGGTGCAAGAGTTGGGTATAAATTTAAACTTTACGGTGTAAATGCCAAAGTTGAATACCGTTATGTTAAAAATAAAGATTTCACTGACAGAAAAGACCAAAGAATCAGAATCGAAGGCGTTTACAAATTCTAAAACTTTTAGTGCGGCTTTGCCGTGCTAAGTGCTAAATATTGGCTGCTATTGGTTTAAACCTTTTTTCATCACAACTTTCCTTGTATTAAACCGATAGCATCGAGTATTTTAAACCTGCTTAAAATTACTGCAAATACCAATAACCTAAATTCGGCAAAATACCAAATGGATATGTTATTTCATCGAATTCAGGTTAATAAAACAAATTTTACAAAAAAATATCAAATTAAATAATATTGTTACCGTTTTGTTACAAATTTTTCTTATAATTACACTGTAAATTTAAACTAAAGGAATTTAAATGTTAAAAAAAATCTTAACTGTAACTGCCGTATCAGCTATTGTTGCAACCGGCGTTAGCGCAACTGAATTAAATGGCAGAGGCGCATCTTTCCCAGCTCCTGTGTATAAAGCGTGGACAAGTGCTTACAATAAAGCAACTGGTGTAAAAGTAAACTATACTCCAACCGGTTCAGGTGACGGTATTAAATCTATTATTAAAAGAAGTGTTGATTTTGCAGGCAGCGACAAACCTCTTAAACCAAAAAAATTGGCTAAACATAAACTATATATGTTTCCAGCCGTAGTTGGTTCTATTGTTTTAGCTTATAATATAGACGGTGTAAAAGACGGCGAGTTAAAACTTTCTCGCGAAGCTATAGCAGCAATTTTTAGCGGCAAGGCAAAAGATTGGGATGACCCGGTTATAGCAAAAGACAACAAAGATTTAAAGCTGCCTCATGCTCCAATTACTGTTGCTGTTAGAGCCGATAAATCAGGAACAACTTTTAACTTTACCTATTTTTTAAATAAAATAGACAGCAGCTTTAAAGTAAGCAAAAAACCTCACTGGATGGCTCCAAAAGTAGTTGAGGGCAAATCAAATTCGGGTGTTACTGCAAATATTAAGCAAATTAAAAACTCTATCGGTTATATCGAATACTCTTATAAACTAGAGTCTGGTCTGCCTGCTGCGCAAGTGCAAAACAGAGCAGGCAAGTTTATAAAACCTACAGTTGCTTCTTTCCAAGATGCTGCTAAATATGCAAAATGGAGTAAAGACAGCGACTTTTACGCAGTAATAGGCGACCCAGACGGAAATACAAGTTATCCAATTGTTGCAGCTACATTTATCTTGCTGCCGGCTGAAAAAGCTGATACAAATAAAGAAGTTGTTAAATTCTTTGACTGGGCATATAAAAACGGCGACAAAACTGCTGCCGATTTAGGCTATGTTCCGCTTCCGGCATCTACAAAAGATGAAATCAGAAAATACTGGAAAGAAAAAGGTATATTCTAACAAAACTCTCCGGGATTTGCCCGGAAAGAAACACACTTCTTAAATCTTTTTGATAACTCCTTATTTAGAACTTAAATTAAAGTAAAATCTTGTTACTATTTGGTTACCAAAAAACAGTATAATCTGCTGTATTTTATACTTAAGGAAAGTTGCATGATTGGCAATATGTTTAAAAGATTCTCTCTATTTTCTGCAATATCAATACTTTTAATTTTAGCGGGTATTTTTGTTACGCTTTACATATATGCAAGCGATTCGATTCATCAATTTGGCTGGCACTTTTTAACAAACAGCATATGGGAAGTCGGAGAAGATGACGAAGGGGGTGTTTTTGGCGGTTTAATTCCAATTACCGGCTCTATTCTTACTACTGCTATTGCAATGATAATAGCTGTTCCAATTGCTATGGGAATTGCGGTTTTTTTAACCGAAGTGGCTTTTCCTTGGCTTATTAAACCGGTTTCTATTGCGATTGAGCTTTTGGCTGCAATTCCTAGTATTATTTACGGTATGTGGGGGCTTTTTTATTTTGCTCCAATTATTCAAAAAACATTTGGAGGCACCGGAATAGGCTTGCTGACTGCATCTATTGTGCTTGCAATTATGATTATTCCATTTATGTCTGCAATTACCAAAGATGCGATGAATGTTGTGCCCGATGTCTTAAAAGAGAGTGCTTACGCTATGGGAGCAACAAAATTTGAAGTTATAAAAGATGTTATTATGCCGTATTCAAAAAGAGCAATTATAGGCTCTGTTATTTTAGCTCTTGGGCGTGCAATCGGCGAGACAATGGCGGTTGCATTCCTGCTTGGGTCTATTATGCGCTTCCCGCATAAAATTACAGACCCTACAACATCTATTCCAGTGCTTCTTGCAAATAATTTTTCTGAAGCGCAGGATTTAGAACTCTCTAGTATGTTCTATTTGGCTCTTATTTTATTTGCTTTAAGTTTTGCAGTTATCTCGCTTGCTAAATTTTACTTTTTAAGGAAAGATTAAATGGAAAAGAGACTTTTGATAAATAAAATTATTTTAATTGCATCTACTATTTCTGCGCTTATAGGTTTGACATTTCTCTTTTGGATTTTAGGAACCTTAATGGTTAAAGGTTTGGCAACAATACACTGGAATCTATTTACAAAAGATTTGGTGCAAGGAGGGATTCGCAACTTAATTATAGGTCAGTTTATTATGGCCTTTATTGCAACTGTTATTGCAGTGCCTCTTGGATTAATGGCAGGTATCTATCTGCGTGAATACAGCTATAATAATAAGCTTGCTATGATAGTAAGAAATTTAAGCGATGTTATGATGAGCGCTCCGTCTATTGTAGTGGGTGTTTTTGTCTATGCAATTTATGTAGATAAAGTCGGGCATTTTGGCGGCTGGGGCGGTGTAATTGCACTTACTATTATGATGCTGCCTATTATTGTTTCTACTACCGATAATATGCTCTCACTAGTGCCAAAAGAGTTAAGAGAAGCCGGCATTGCGCTTGGAGGCAGTAAACATAAAATTATTTTGCAAATTGTCTTAAAAGCTGCAAAAGTCGGCTTAACAACAGGTGTGCTGCTGGCATTTGCAAGAGTTGTAGGCGAAACCGCGCCTCTGCTTTTTACATCAGCAAACAACCAATATTTAACATTTAATTTAAACAGCCAATTTCCGTCTTTAACAGTAAGCATTTACAATTTGGCAACCTTCCCGGATAAAAAAAGCATCGCTTTAGCTTGGGCTGCTTCGTTTGTGCTAACTGTCTTAGTTTTAATTATAAATTTAACCGGCAGATATATTACAAGAAATAAACATAAATAAGGGGAAAATATGAATGAAAAAAAATATATTATGCGTGCAGAGGATTTTAGCTTTACTTATCCGGGAGCGCCTGCGCCTACGCTGAAATCTATAAATTTGCCGATAGAAAAAAATAAAATAACTGCGCTTATTGGACCAAGCGGGTGCGGTAAATCTACGCTGCTTAGGGCGTTTAACAGAATTCACGATTTGTATCCGGGAATGAAATACGAAGGCAAAATTCTCTTGGCAAATAAAGATGGCGGTATGGATAATATTTTAGAACTTAAAAAAGAGAGAGATTTAGTGCGTCTTCGCCAAAGAGTCGGAATGATTTTCCAAAAACCTACTCCGTTTCCTATGAGTATTTACGATAATGTAGCTTACGGGCTTAAACTTAGCGGCGTTAAATCTAAAAGCGAACTAGACGGCAGGGTAGAAACAGCGCTAAAAGGCGCAGCGCTTTGGAGCGAAGTTAAAGACAGGCTTAAAGATTCCGCTATGGGAATGTCGGGCGGTCAGCAACAGAGGCTTTGTATTGCAAGAGCCGTTGCGCTAAAGCCTGATGTGCTGCTTTTTGACGAGCCAACAAGCGCGCTTGACCCAATTTCGACAGGAGCAATCGAAGAGCTGGTTTCCGAGTTGAAAAAAGAGGTTTCTATTGCAATTGTTACGCACAATATGCAGCAAGCCAGCCGTCTGAGCGATTATACGGCATTTATGTATCTTGGGGATTTAATAGAGTTTAATAAAACAAAAAAAATATTTATGAACCCGGATGAAAAACTTACAGAAGATTATATTACAGGGAGGTTTGGATAATGTTACCAAAATACAAAGAAGCGCTTGATAAATTAATAGAAGATGCTTACAAATTGGCAAACAGCGCAAAAGAGGGCTTTGAAATTGTTGTAGAGGTGCTAGAGAGCAAAGATTTAGAGCGTCTTAAAGAAGCAAAAGCTTTAGTTAAAGGCAGCAGCAAAAAAGAGTCTAAAATAGATATGAAAGCAATTGAAACTTTGGCTTTGTATGCACCGGAAGCTACTGATTTGCGAAAAGTTGCAACCATTATTAAAATGAGCTCTGAATTTAGCAGAATATGCGATTATGTAAAGGCGCAGGCAAATACGCTTATGCAAGAGATAATTAACGAAGAGCCCATTGACGACGGCACAAGAGTGGCATTTTACAAAAGCACTCTAAAAGCGCTTAGCTTATCTGTTGAACTGATAAAAGCAGACGACAGCGCACTGCACGATTTAATCCGCGAAATCAGCATAGAAGAGAGCAAATGCGATGACTTCGTATCTATTTTAGAAAAAAGCATAATCTCTACAATGTGCGAAAACAGCGAAGATATGGAGTTTATAGTAAGCCGTTTAAATTCTGTCAGAAAATTAGAAAGAATTTCAGACAGATGTGTTAATATAGCAAAATTGATGAAATTTGCAATAGAGGGCGGAAAATTAAAACTGTGAAAGAGACTGTTTTAATTATTGAAGATAACGAAGATATTTTAGAGCTTGAAGAGCTGCACTTAAGCAGCGCGGGTTTTGACGTGCTGGGTTTTACAAGCACAAAAGGCGTTTTGCAGGCTTTAGAAGAAGAAAATGTCGTTTTAATGATTGTAGATAGAAACCTGCCCGGAGCCGAGGGGAGCGAATTTATAGAAAAGCTTCGCTCTTATGGTTACGATATGCCTGTAATATTTGCAACAGCAAAAGACAGCGATGAAAATGTGCAAGAGGGTTTTTTGCGCGGAGGCGACGATTATATTAAAAAGCCGTTTAATATGCAAGAGCTGGTTTTAAGGGCAAAAAGGCACATAGAAAGATACACCGGCAATTTAGATAAAATTAAATATAAAAATTTGCTTTTAAACAAAAAGGATTTTAGCGCTTTTTTAAATTCAAAAGAGTTAAAATTAACCAAACTGGAATTTAAACTGCTAGAGTATTTAATAAAAAACAAAAGCCGTGTAATCCCTAGAGATGAGCTTATTTTAGAAGTCTGGCAAGAAGATGTGGGCTATAAAAGCGTAAATATGGCAATTTCAAGGCTTAAAAACAAACTTGAAGATAAAGAAGAGTATATTCAATCTGTGCGCGGAGTGGGTTATAAATTATGCTAAAACTTCATCAGCAGTTTTTACGCAATTCGCTTTGGGTTGTTTTTGCCGGATTTGTTATTACTATGGCTGTAAGTTTCTTTTTTGCAAAAAAGAGCCAGACTGAAGCTTCGCTAAAATCGATGCAAAATATTTTAAAAGCGGCAACTATTAACACAATAGATATAAATTACCTGCAGCAATTGGCGAAAAAAACAGGCGTTAGGGTTACATATATAGATAAAAACGGCACGGTTATTTATGACAGCTTGTATAGTGCTAAAAAAATGGAAAACCATATAAGCCGCCCCGAAATCATAAAAGCCCAACAGAGAGCTTTTGGCGAATCTATCCGCTATTCGCACACGCTTAAAAAAGAGTTGATTTATGTTGCAAAAGCGCTTAAAAACGGTTATTTGCGCGTAGCTGTAACCCAAAAAAGCGTTTTTGACAAAGCGCTTATAATTGTCGCTAAAGTTTTGGTATTTTTTATATTGCTTGTCGTTATGCTTTTGTATTTTAGTTCTAAAATAAATGCAAAAATCGCCCAAGACGCCCAAAAAATAGATAATGCTTTAGAATCTATGCTTAATAAGGATTTTTCTATATATTTAGGAGATGTAGAGTGCTGCCAAGAGTTTAAACAGATTTCTAAAAAAATCCAAAAAGTTGCGAAAAAACTAAAAAAACGCAGAAAACAAAAAGAGCGCTATACAAAACGCTTAAAAGAGGTTACAAAGCGTCAAAGCGACATAATTTCGGCAATCAGCCACGAATTTAAAAACCCCGTTGCCGCAATTGTCGGATACGCCCAGACAATTAAAGATACCCCGGATTTAAACGAAAAGCTTAAAGATAAATTTATAAACAAAATAGAAAGCAATGCTAATAAAATATCAAATATGATAGACACTTTGGCTCTTTCGATTAAACTTGAAAACGAATCAATTGCGCTGAATAGACAAGAGTTTAATTTAGCAGATATTGCAAAAAGCACAAAAGAGATGCTGGAGCAAAAATATAAAGGCAGAGAGATAATCTTAGAGTGCGAAGAGGTAAAGGTTTTTGCCGATAGAAATATGCTGGAGAATGTATTTATAAATTTGGTTGAAAATGCTCTTAAATACTCCGAAGACGAAGTTATTATAAAATGCAATAAAGAACGCGCAGAGGTGATAGATTTCGGCGTGGGAATAGACAGCAAAGATATTGCAAGAATAAAAGAGAAGTTTTACAGAGTCGATGGCATTAGCTGGAATAACTCTATTGGAATGGGACTGTATATCGTAGATTACATTTTAAAACTGCACGGTTTAGAGTTAGAAATTAAAAGCGATTCCCAAAAAGGCGGTTCTGTCTTTGCTTTTGAATTAGGAGAGGTTAGGGTTGAGGGGTGAAGATTTCCTCTCGTCCCAAAGCTTCCCCTCGTCCCAAAGCTCCAGAGACTGTGAAAAAACCACCCCAGTAAATCAAATATTGAAGGCTGTTTTTTTAAAATCTGGTATAAATCTCATTTTATTAAGAACTATTCTCAACTTCTAGTAATTTTACTCTTGTTTTGCTAAAAATAACACAAATATTAGCTCCTTAAGCCAATACTTGTGCTATTTTAGGCTTTATTATCTCTATATTTCCTTCTTTTATAGCTTTTATCAATTTTCTAAAGAGAGTTATTCCTATAAGGTTTAA
>JALWKP010000016.1 GCA_027081355.1 Campylobacteraceae bacterium | reverse complement strand
AAATCCTGCGCCATACGAACCAGCGCATCGTAAACTGCCGTATCTCCGTGCGGGTGATACTTACCTATAACATCCCCGACAATCCTAGCCGACTTTTTATAAGAAGCCCTATGAGTCAAGTTAAGCTCATTCATCGCATACAAAATACGGCGATGAACCGGCTTAAGCCCGTCTCTGGCATCAGGCAAAGCCCGCCCGACAATTACACTCATAGAGTAATCTAAATAACTCCCTTTAATACTGTCCTCGATATTTATATCTTCAATCAAATTACTCTCAAACAAATCACTCATCAAGCTCCCTTTAAAGGCTAAAATAACCAATATTATACCGAAATATTTTTAAAAGGTATTAAAACGGTTTATATTGCTTATTATTACCCAGCAGATAAAAATTATGATATAATTATAAAAAAAGATTATATTTGCCAGAAGATATCAAAGCTTTATTTCAAAATAGAAAACTCTATATCAATAAGGTTAAAGATGAGAAAAATCAAACTAGGTAAAAGCAGATTTTACACCGATTATTTTTGAAGCTTAAAAGACGGCAGTGAAATTCGAGAAGATATATTTGCAAAAGAGTATTTAAAAAACTATTTCACTTTTAAAGATTTAGTAAATCTATATGAGATATTAAGCAAAGATGCTATAATATGCTAAAAAAGGTTACATAATGACTGCGAGAATGCGAGGTAGTTTTATTGATTTGATAGATTTTACCAATGTCGCCCAAGAAGCTTTAAATAGTGCTCCGCGTAAATTATTTGAAGATATTATGCAACTTATATTAAAAAAATTTCATGAGCAAAATGTAGAATTAGAAAGACTCTCTTTAGAATTAGACGAAATGCAAACTCTTCCTGTTGCGGATTTGGATGAATTTTACGATACTGTTTTAAAAGAGACGGACGATTTAAAACTTTTTAAAAAAAGATTAGAAGAGATAAAAAACAGAGACCCGCTGTTTCAAAAACTGTATAAACAAACCGAAGAGCTTTTGAAAAATTTAAATATTTATATGGATAGAATGGGACAGTTGGAAGTTAAAGCTCTTAAAAATCAAAAAACAGCTTAAATATGCAGTTGGTTAAAACATCACAATTTTTGCGTACTCAGAAATTTATTACCAAAAAGCATATACCCTCTCAAAATGATATAGATAAAACTTTAAAACTTTTTACATCCGACCCGCACAATAAATCTTTGCATTATAAAAAAATGAATTGCAAAAAAGATAAAAACAGATACTCTATTAGAATTTTAAATACCCAATACAGAATATTGCTAAATATAGAAGATGATACAGCTTATTTGATATGCGTATGCAGTCATGATGATTAAGACAGAAGAAACAAAGGGTGCTGATTTGGTATAATATGTTGAGAAAATAATTTTTTAAGAGGATTTTATGGAATTAGTCTATTTATGGGTGGAAGAGTATAAAAATATAAAAGAACAAGGCTTTAATTTTTCTCCTCGCTTTCGTTGTGAGTATGATAAAGATAGAAATGAATTGACTATTGAAGAAAATGAAGATTATATTCCTAACTTTTTTGGAGAGAATATTAATATTACGGCTATTGTTGGGAAGAATGGGAGTGGGAAGAGTAGTGTTTTAAAAAAAATATTAGAATTATTTTCAAAAAAAGACTTATTTAATAAAAAAGCTTTTTTAGTTATTCAAAAAGATAATATATGGGAATATATATCTAGTAATAGTATGGATATATCTATTATCTACAATAACAATAAAATCAATTATAGAGTAAATCATTTTAAGTTTTATACTATCTATTATAATTACTTATTAGATAGTTTATTAGATAGTAAAGAAGAAGATTGGATTAATGCACTGTACCATAAATCAGATCGTTATGAATCAGCTATTCTAATTGAACCTTCAAAGTATGACCAACAAATAAATTTAAAAGACATTTCTTATCATAATAACCAAAATATTCTAAGATTTTATAAAAATATTAGTAATAATCAAGTAGTCAAAGAATTTTTTATACCAAATAAAATTTCTTTATCTTTCCTTATTAGTAAACTACTATTTAAAGGTAACTCTTTAAGTGAAACTTTAAAAAGTAGATATTTAAAATGTAATGGTGAAATTCTAAATTTAGAGCAAGGTCATGTACTTCGTTCTGTAGATAAAAAGAATTTAAAAGAAGTAAATTTAATATATTTAGTTTTAAAAACTTTAACTTCTAATGCTACAAAAAAATTTCAACAGGAATTTTTAAAAATTGATAAAAAAAAGTTTAAATTTTTTAAGAAAAAAAAGTTTTTATCATTTGAAAATTTTTATGATATGTATATAAAAAATAAAAATATTTTTGACAAAGATGCATCTGAATTTGAAAAAAGAAAAATTAAGGTATCTATAAAATTTCATGAAGAAAAAATCTATGGTAATAAGTATTTATTAGATGCATTTGAATCAAAAGTAGATTTAGAAAAGCTGTCTTCTATTTTGGAAATAATTCCTTCATGGGCAGAAATTGAATTTTTTCAAAATGAAAAATCATTTAACTCTTTAAGCAGCGGGGAAAAGAGTCTTTTTACTTTGATTTTAAGTATATTATTACATATAGAAAATATTTACCAAAAAAATATATACGATACAATAAATTTATTTTTAGATGAAACAGAACTTGGACTACATCCAGAATGGCAAAGAGAATATATTTATAAAATTTTAACTATATTAAAACAAGTTAAATTTTTAAATATTAATATTTTGCTTACAACGCATTCACCATTCTTATTATCTGATATACCATATCAAAATATAGTCTTTTTAAATAATAGTACAAATATACGACAAACCTTCGGGGCAAATATCCACACTCTACTAACCGACAGCTTTTTTATGGAAGATGGCTTAATGGGAGAGTTTGCTAAAAAGAAGATTCAAGAAATTATAGATTATTTGAATGATAAAAAAACTTTAGATGAAATTTTTACAAAGAAAGAGCATATTAAGCAAGTTATTGAAGCAATAGGCGAACCGTTTTTAAAAGAGAAGCTTTTGAAAATGTATGATAAAAAATTCCCTAAAACAAAAGAAGAAAAAATTGCGGAATTGGAAAAACAGATAGAGCGCATAAAAAATGGTCAAGATTGAGTTTAATCAAGAGCTTTTTAATAAGCATATAGAAGAGATTTCTAAAAGTATTGTTAATTTGATTTCTAATTTGGATTATAGAGACGACTGCATAGAACATTTGTCTAATCCTAAAGAGATTAAAAATATTTTAAAAGCTGATACTTCTCAAATGAAGCTTTATATTGAGTTTTTTAAGAAATATTTTCCTGATAGTATTGATAAGGGCAAAGAGTTAAATAAAATACTTCGTGAAGAGATTTTTGAAAAAGAGTATATCAATTGGAGTGTTCGACAAAATTACGGTGCGTATTATTTTGTAAAGGCATTAGGTTTAAATACATGCCCTTATTGTAACCGTAACTATACATTTGTTGTAGATAATGATAGTAGAAAGTTAAGACCGGAAATAGACCATTTTTATCCAAAATCTATTTATCCGTTTTTGGCTATGAGTTTTTTTAATCTAATACCATCTTGTCCTATATGCAATCATACAAAGCTTCATAAAGTAAAAGAAGGATTAGAAAATCCATATGATATAGAAATTGATAGTTATAAATTTACATTTACGCCTTTGAATATTGAATTTGCGGTAGTGGAAAGAGAAAAATATATTTTTGATAGTTTTGAAATAGAAATAAATGGAAATTTGGCAAATATTGAACTTTTTAAATTAGATGAGCTTTATAAACAGCACAAAGATATTGTTTTAGAATTGCTAGTTAAGAAAGCTTATTATCCGCAAAGCTACATTGAAGAACTTTCTAAATTTGGTTTTAGCCAAGATGAGATTTATAGATATTTGTTTTCCAGTTATAAACAAGATAAAGATTTACATAAACGACCGCTTTCTAAACTTGTTAAGGATATATCTGAAGAGCTGGGGCTGTTGTAGTTTGGGTTTTGTTTTAATGTAGGGGACGACCTGTGTGTCGCGCCCCGTTGGGGTGCTTGGAAGATAATTTTTTGTGCGGTGGATAATTTTACGGCAGTTTAAGCCAGCGGGTCAACACATAGATTGACCCCTACGGGTAAATTGCGAAACAAAAGTTTATCGTAAACTATTTTGCCATATTTTGCCAAAGTGGAAGGGTATTGTTGTTATAATTTCTAAAATAAATACAGTTTGGAGTTATGATGGATGTTTTAATTATTGGAAGCGGGGGTCGTGAGTATTCTATCGGGTATGCTTTGAGTAAAGATGAGAATGTGGATAAAATATATTTTGCGCCCGGGAATGGTGCAACAGATGAGCTTGGAGAGAATGTAAATATTAAAGATTATAACGAGTTGGCCGAGTTTGCTAAAGATAACGGGGTGGATTTAACTGTTGTGGGTCCCGAAGCTCCATTGGTTGACGGGGTTGTGGATATTTTTAAAGAGAAGGGGCTTACTATTTTTGGACCTACGCAGGCGGCGGCTCAGTTGGAGGGGTCTAAGGTTTTTATGAAGAATTGCCTTAAAAAATACGGGGTGCCTACTGCCAGATATATCGAAACCGATTCCTTGGAAGAGGCTGAAGAGTTTATTAATACTTTAAGCGAGCCGATTGTTGTAAAAGCAGACGGGCTTTGTGCGGGTAAAGGTGTGATTATTGCGCAGAGCAAACAAGAGGCGGTGGATGCTGTTAAGGGTATGCTTAGCGGCGAGAGTTTCGGCGATGCGGGAGCTAAAGTTGTGGTAGAAGAGTATCTTGACGGCTATGAGCTTTCGATTTTTGCTGTGTGTGACGGCAAAGATTATGTTGTGCTTCCTGCGGCTCAAGACCATAAAAGGCTGATGGATAATGACGAAGGTCCAAATACGGGCGGTATGGGGGCTTATGTGCCGACGCCGCTTGTTAACGACGAGCTTTATCAAAAAGTGGAAGATAGGGTTATTAAGCCTACTTTGAAAGGTTTAGAGGCTGACGGTATGCCTTATACGGGTGTGCTTTTTATTGGTATTATGGTGGTAAACGGCGAGCCGTATGTGCTTGAGTATAATGTGCGTTTTGGCGACCCTGAGTGCGAAGAGCTTATGGTTCTGTTTGAATCTAGCGTTGCAGATATGCTTTATAAGGCGGCAACAGGGAACTTAAAAAATGCCGAGGTTAAGTTTAAAGAGAACACTTATGCCGTGGGTGTGGTGCTTGCAAGCAAGAATTATCCATACAGCAGCAGCGAGCCAGCAGAGATTATTGTAGATGAAATCGTGCACGAAGATTTAAAAAACAACTCTTACATCGCTTATGCGGGAGTAAGCAAAGATGAAGACGGCAAGCTTTTGGCAACAGGCGGCAGGGTTCTTGTGTGCGTGGGGCTTGGAAACTCTATAAGGGAAGCTAGAGACAGAGCTTATATGCTGGCAGGTCAAGTGCATTTTGCGGGTAAAAAGTGCAGAATGGATATAGCGTATCAGGCGCTTAGGGATTAAAATGCAAAATGTGCAATACGCTAGCATAGGCAAGAGATTAATATCGTTTACGATTGACGACATTATAGTTTCGCTTCTGTTTACAGCAATTTTTTACCAGCAAATTACAATGCTTAATACGCCGGAATTAATGATGGCGTTTATTGTGCAGTATAGCTGGGTATTGTATGCCTTAAAGGTTATTTATCATACCTTTTTTATCGCAAATAACGGTGCTACAATCGGAAAGTATGCGGTTAAGATAAAAGCTGTCGATGAGGTAACGGGTGCTAAACTCTCTTGGGGCAAAGCGTTTATTCGCGCCATTGTTAGGGAAATTGGCGAAATGCTTTTTTATTTTACTTTCTTTTTTGCCTTTTTTAATACAAAAAGACAAACTTTGCATGATAAAATAAGCAGTTGTGTGGTAATAGATGTTTAGAAAGATTGTTTTATCTGCCTCTTTAAGCGCTGCACTGGCAGCTGCCGGAGTAGAAAAAGAGGTAGAAGTTTATGCCAACAGCGTTGCCCAAAATAAAAACAGCGCAACAATCAGCGGCGGCGTTATAGTGGTATATAACGGCGATGTAATGAGTGCAGATGGCGGGGTTTATGATATTAAAAAGAAAATCATAACCTTAAAAGGCAATGTAATAATTATTGGCAAAAACGGCAAAAGAGTCAGTGCAAAAACTTTAAAAGTTAATTTAGACAATAACAAAGTGGCTTTTAAAGATTTTTTTGAAATTGATGATAAAAAGATATGGATAGCTGCAAAAAAAGCGAATAAACTTGATAATAACATAACTTTAAAAAATGCCCTTTTTTCAAGCTGTGCGGTTGGAAATCCGGACTGGATGATAGGCTTTAGCAAGGCGCTTTACGATACAAAAAGCGAAAAGCTTAAACTGGATGATGCAAAAATTTATATAAAAGATATTCCTGTTTTTTATGTGCCTTATTTGCCGCTTTTCCTTTCTAAAAAAAGACGAAGCGGGCTTTTGTTTCCTAGATTTATTTATGATAATAATGATGGATTTGTATATTCTCAGCCTATTTTTTGGGCTATTAGCAAATCACAAGATTTGGAATTTGACTTACTAACTAGAAGCAATAGAGGATATGGTATATTTGCAACTTACAGAATTGCAGATACAAAATATTCCTTTGGTAAAATCAGAATAGGATACTTTAAAGATAAATCAAGTTACACCAATAAATATAAGCTAAATTACAAAGAACATTATGGGGCAGAACTATATTATAAAAACAATTCTCTAATTGATACTTTGTCTAAAAATGGATATGTGAATAAACTTTATATTAGCGGCATTTATATGAGTGATTTAGATTATTTAAACCTACAGGTTAATGATAAATTTTATCACCATACCGAAGGCTCTTTTTATGAATCAAGACTTAACTATTTTATTAAAAACAATTATTTTTATACCGGTATCGGCTTAAAATATTTTAAAGATGTCACTAAAAGAAGCAATAAAAACACTTTACAAATTCTGCCCAAATTACATTTTCACATTCCTTATACAAATATTATTTACAACAATCTCTCTTATATGGTAGATGCAACTCTTACAAATTATACACGGGAAAATGGAACAAAAGCTTTTAAAGCCAAAATCAAAGTTCCTTTAGAAGCGCATTTTTCTCTCTTTAGCGGTTATTTAAATTTAAATATCGGCGAAGAGTTAGAAGCTACGGGGTATGATTTTTATAATGTGCCGTTAAATCAAAAGAAATACAGTTCTGTTGTTTTAAACCATAGCATAGAGTTAAGCAGTGAACTTAGCAAAATTTATAAAAGCGGCGTGCACACAATGTTTTTTAGTGCCACATATACGAAAACTTCTATTCTTAGCGAAAAGTGGATGAAATATAAAGAGATTCCCAAGGAGTTAAAGGTTGATTTTGTAGATGATATTCCTTTTGAATCTAAAATAACTTTTAGGACACATCAATATTGGCATAGTTTTCACAATAGATTAAATATAAATTATATTTTAGAAGCACACTACTACCCCAAAGAGGGGAGAACAAGAGATTTATCACAAGAGTTAAATTTGAGATATAAAAACTGGTCTTTTTACTCTAAGCTGGATTACTCTTTTTTACATAGCAAAGCAACGGAAGTTTACCATAGAATTGGCTATACAAATGGCATTTACGGACTCTATTTAGGATATTTGTGGAAACGGGATATTTTAAGTTTTGAGACAACAACAAAAGAGTTGAATTTTAACGGATATTATAATTATAAAGCCAATTTGAAATTTAGGGCTAATGTTGCTTATAACTTAAAAGACAGAAATTTGAAGAATTGGGAAATAGGCACTTTTTTGGATAGGCACTGCTGGAATATTGATTTTGCATTTGGACAAAATATTCGTCCTGTAATTAAAAAGGGGGGTGCTAGAGGCTCTATTAGCAATAATTACTTTAAAGTTCAATTTAAGGTGTTGCCGTTTGGAGGATAAAAATATTTTTTACGAAGCATTAAATGTTTTGGGGTTGCCGCCTTTTGTAACCAAAAATGAAATTAAAAAGCGCTACCGAGAACTTGCAAGAGAGTTTCACCCCGATGTTAGCAACGATAAAGAGCAAATTGTAAAAATTAATGCTGCATATAAATTGCTTATGGAATATATAGAGGATTTCCGATACTCATTTGATGAACAGGAGCTTTCCAAACAGATACCGGGATTTGACCATAATGGGAAGTTTAACGGAGTTTTTTAATTGGTTAATGGTTGATTATTGATGGTTGGGAATTAAGGGTAGCGTCATTCTGAGCGTAGCGAAAAATCTAGGTAGAAAGCTAAGGGTTAAGGGCTTAGAGCTAATAGCTAATTTTGCGGCTGTGCCGCTTAAAAAAAGCGAAGCTGCCTTGTTAGCTCTCTGCACTACGCTATTAGCTCTTAGCTTTTTAAAATATAATCGGAATTTTACGGATATTTGGGTAGAATATCACAATTTTTTAATGTAAGGTAAATTATGAGCCAAATTGTAGAGTTGGATGTTAATGGTTTAAAAGAGAGTTATGAATTTGGAAAAGTTGCAAAGCAAGCTGACGGTGCCGTGCTTTACAGACAGGGCAAGGCGGTTTTATTAGCAACTGTAACAATAGATAAAGCGGTATCCGAAGAAGATTTTTTACCTTTAACAGTGCAGTATTTAGAGCGTTCTTATGCAGCTGCCAAGATTCCGGGCGGTTTTATTAAAAGAGAATCCAAGCCGAGCGATTTTGAAACTTTGACTTCCAGAATTGTAGATAGGGCTTTAAGACCTCTGTTTCCGAAAGGTTTTAGCAATAATGTTGTAATAAATGTGACCGTATTTAGCAGCGATAGCGAAGTGGATTTACAAGTTGCTGCTTTGCATGCGGCTAATGCGGCTTTGATTGTCTCTTCTTTACCGGTAGATAAATCTATTGCGGCTGTTAGAGTTACAAAAAATGATGGCAAAATAGTCGTTAATCCAAAACTGTCGCAGTTAGAAAGCGGCAGCTTAGACTTGCTTGTTGTCGGAAGCGGCAAAGATATTGCAATGATAGAGATGCGTGCTATTGCTACCAGTGAAGGCGGACATAAAATAAACGAATTGCCAAAAGATGAACTTATTGCTCTTTTAAAAGATGCAACAGAGTATATAAACAGTGCGAGCACTGCTTATTTGGAGAATTTTACCAAATTTAAATCGAACACTATTTTAGAAATTAATTACAAAGAGACAGACAGTAAAATAAAAGAGCATATTTTAGAAGAATTTAGTTCTAAAATAGAAGAAGCTATCAGCAATATGGCAAAGAGTGAAAGAGCCGATGCTTTGGATTTAGTTTTGGCAGATGTTGCTAAAGAGATGGAGGAAAAATCTCTGCCGTTTGAAGAAACAGAACTTAAAAGAGCTTTTGAAAGCGTGGTAAAAGATAAAATAAGAGAGCAGATTCTAAGCGGACACAGGCTTGACGGCAGGGGAAGCAAAGATGTGCGGACAATTAGCATAGAAACAAATCTGCTTCCTTCGGTTCACGGTTCGGCACTGTTTACACGCGGTGAAACCCAAGCGCTTGTAAGCGTAACATTGGGCGATAATAAAGATGCGCAAATGTATGAACTTTTAACCGATACATCTTCTCGCAATGAAAACTTTATGGTTCACTACAACTTTCCGCCCTATTCTGTTGGCGAAGCAAGACCCATAGGCGCACCAAGCAGAAGAGAGCTGGGGCATGGCAACTTGGCAAAAAGAGCGCTGGAGCCTAGTGTTGAGCTAGAAGACAACCAAACTATCAGAGTAGTTTCGGAAATTTTAGAAAGCAACGGCTCTTCTTCTATGGCAACAGTTTGCGGAGGTTCGCTTTCACTTTATGCCGCAAAAGTAAATGTTAAAAAACTGATTGCCGGTATTGCAATGGGCGTGATTGTTAAAGACAGTGAAAATTATGCTGTTTTAACCGATATAATGGGAGCAGAAGACCATTATGGAGATATGGACTTTAAAGTTGCAGGAAGCCGCGAGGGAATTACGGCGCTCCAGCTTGATATTAAACTTGACGGTTTAGATTTGTCAATTTTAGAAAAAGCGCTAAATCAAGCAACAGCAGGTTTAGAGCATATTTTATCTATTATGGAAGAGGCAAAAGAGAAAATTGTGCCAAGCGGTGCTTTGCCTTCTGTTATAGAATTTGAAGTTTCCCCTTCTAAAATACCGCTAATTATAGGAAAAGGCGGTTCAACAATCCGTGAAATTATAGATAAATTCGGCGTTTCAATAGATTTAAACCGCGATAAAGGCATTGCCAAAATAACAGGTCAAAATGCTGAAGACATAGAGAAAGCAAAAGAGTATATTTTGGAATTAATAGAAAAAGATTCTAAACCTGTTGCAAAATATGAAATTGGCAGAATATATACAGGCAAGGTTAAAAAGTGTGTGGATTTTGGCTACTTTATAGAGATGCCAGACGGTTACGATGCGCTGCTTCACAATTCTAAAGTTCCAAGCGATATGCTAAGCTCTTTAAAAGAGGGGGATAAAATAGATGTTATCGTGGTATCGCAAAAAGACAAAAGAGTGGAACTGGCAGTAGCTTGATTAATTGATAATGGATAATTAGACAGAGGCGCTGTGCAATATTATTAAATTTCACTGGTTACGAAGCTCTGAAGCTTTAGATCGAGAGAGAATATTAAACGCGGCGCAGCCTCACAATCAGCTCTAAGTTTTAAGATTCATTTGGAATGACAAAAACCCTCAAACAATCAACCAACCATAAATCAATTTTATCTAAAGCCGAATTTAATTAAATCATCTTTAGCAAATGGCATATATGATTTTCTGGTTATTATTACTTTAGTGTCTCCGATTTTTGCCCAATGAAACAGAACAGGAATATCTTTTGGTGCTATATGGATACAGCCATGAGACATCCAGTTTACGCTCCCCATATGCAAAGCATGCCCTTGATTTGTAAAAAAAATTGCAAAATCCATATTATCAACACCATCTTCATCCGGATATTTTTTAGACATATAGTGCCGTTTTTTTCTTAATACGGTATATATACCGCTTGGCGTTTTATAATCATCGGCACCGGAAGTAATAATTCCGCTCCACCAAACAATGCCGTCCCTATCAACCGCATAAAACCTGCCGTCACTTCCTGCCTCTCTAACAGAGACCACAATAAACTCTTGCCCTTTTAAATCAACTTCTCTAATTAAATTGCCATTATCATCTAATACTTTAAACTTAGTTTTACTAACAGGCTGTAAAATATTTGCATTCGCAAAAGTTAGAGAAAAAATAATCATAAAAAGAAATTTAAGTAAATTCATATGCATAAAACCTTATTGCTAAAATATTATATAAGATTGTATCAAAAAAAACTTACTATTTCATTTTTTTTTAACATAAATTCAAGTATAATTTTGTCGTTTTTGAGTGATAAGTAGGGATACGCAAGCCGAACGGACTCAAAACATGTCCAAAGGACTTTAAACAAATACATTTTAAGGATTTTTTCATGAAAAAGTTGTTTTTACTTTTCTTAGCGCTTGGTGCTTTTGCTTTTGCTGGTGAAGGCGGTAAAGAGATGATTCAAGCTTACTCTTTAGCGGGTGCAGGTATGGGTGTTGGTCTTGCTGCTATCGGCGGCGGTATCGGTATGGGTCACACCGCAGCTGCTACAATTGCAGGAACTGCAAGAAACCCTGGTTTAGGAAGCAAATTAATGACAACAATGTTCATTGCATTAGCAATGATTGAAGCACAGGTTATTTATACACTTGTTATTGCATTTATTCTTCTATTCTCTAACCCTTACCTATAATAAAGGTAAAAATTAAGCGGTATTTATCCGCTTAATTTATTATTTTATTAATTTTTTATAAAGCAATTTTATAATAGCGCGGCAGTGGTGGAATGGTAGACACGCTAGCTTGAGGGGCTAGTGGGCATTAGCCCGTGGAGGTTCAAATCCTCTCTGCCGCACCATAAAACCTTGTAAAATATTCTAAAAACCCCTCTTTTTTACATAAAATCAATATAAATAAGCACTTTTTAAACTTTGTATAAGATTTTACTCATATAATTTAAGTATAAATAAAAAATAAGGATTGCTTCATGACAAAAGCTCAATTTGTAGAATTAATGAAAGAAAAAGGTGAATTTTCAAGTAAAGCAGCAACAGAGAATGCATTAAAAGCATTTTTAGATACTGTAACAGAAGTATTGGTAAAAGGAGATAGTGTAACTTTCGTAGGTTTTGGAACTTTCTTAGCTGTAGATGTTCCAGAAAAAAGCGGTAAAATTCCAGGGAGTGATAAAACTTATACTAAACCTGCTCATAAAGCTCCAAAATTCAAAGCTGGTAAAAATTTGAAAGAAGCAGTAGAAGGCAAATAATTATATTTTAAACTTCTTTGCCTTCGGGCAAAATTAATATTACGATTTAACCCACTTCTTAATTCTATCGAATGTATTTTTAAATACACTTCTGTTTGGTTTGCTTTCTAATCCAAAACTTTCGTGAAGTTTTGTAATTAATTCTTTCTGTTCACTATTTATCTTTTTAGGATAAATTACTTTAATTTGCGCAATAAATCTGCCGCGTCTGCTTGGATTGTTTACATTCGGAACACCTTTGTTATAGAAAACAAAATGCTCTTTATCCTTGACTTTTGGAGAGAGTTTTATAGATAAGCTCCCTTCAAGCGACGGAACTTCTACCTCTTCAGATAGTAAAAGCTGAGTAAAGAATACCGGAACTTCGATATAAACATCATCCCCGTCGCGGACAAAATGCTCGTCGTCTTTAATATCAAAATGAATATATAAATCGCCGCGGTAGCCTCTGTTGTCTATATTTCCTTTTGCAGGCACCCTTAATCTGTTACCGATATTTACACCCGCAGGAATATTAATAGTTACCTTTTCTGTTTTAGCAATTCCGCCTATGCCGCCGCAATCGATACATTTCTCTTTAATCATTTGCCCTTTACCGTGACATTTTGGACACTCTTGCGCAAAAGTCATAAAGCCTTGGCGCATAACAATTTGCCCTTGTCCTCCGCAGTAATCGCAAATTGAAAGTTTGCCGTCTTTTGCACCTGTTCCTTTGCAAGATTGGCACGGCTCTTTATATCTTACTTCTATCTCTTTTTCGGTTCCAAAAACAGCTTCGTTAAATTCAAGAGTTGTTTCAATTTCTATATCTAAAGAGTATGGCATAGAGTTGCTGTTTTGTGTTCTGCCGTTTTGTCCAAAACCGAAAGCATCGCCGAACATAGAATTGAATATATCCATAATATCATCCATTCCACTGTTGCTAAACCCTCTTGAAGCCCCGCCGTTTAGGGCTTCTTTTCCGTATAAATCATATATTCTTCTTTTTTCCTCATCGCTTAATACGGCATATGCTTCGCTTATTATTTTAAATTTCTCTTCTGCTTCTTTGTCGCCCGGGTTTTTATCCGGATGATATTTTAGTGCCAGTTTTCTGTAAGCTTTTTTGATTTCTGTAATTGTAGCATCTTTGGATACTTGCAAAACTTCGTAATAGCAAAGTTCTTCCATTAAGGCAATCCTTATTTTATTTAATTTGTGCGTAATTTTATCACATTAATTATATAATTACGGAAAAATTCTAAGGTAAATTTTATGATAGTTCATATAGTAATGATTAAATTTAAAGATACTGTTTCTAAAGAGCAGATTTTAACTGTTAAAAAATCGTTAGAAGAGTTGGTAAGTAAAATAGAGCCTTTAAACTCTATGGAGACAGGAATTAACTTTAAACCTAGCGACAGAGCTATGGATTTGGTTTTAACTGCAACTTTCGATACCAAAGAGGGGTTAGAAGTTTATGCAACACACCCTGCACATTTAGAAGTGGTTAAAGTTATTAAAGAGTGGGGAGAATACACAAAAGTTGTAGATTATGAAAAATAACTTAGAACCTTTTAAAAATTTAGTAGAAGCTTTTGCCTCACTGCCCGGTGTTGGAGAAAAGAGCGCTATGAAGCTTGCGTATCATATTGTAACTGATGGGTCGTTTGAGGGAATGAAGCTTTCACACGCAATAGAGCGGGCAGTAGAGAGTATCCGCCGCTGCTCTAAATGCAACAATTTAAGCGAAGACGAACTTTGCCCAATTTGCAGCGATTATATGCGGGATAAATCTAAAGTGTGCCTTGTAGAGAGTGCAAAAGATATTTTGACAATCGAAAAAGTGGGGCAGTATGACGGTTTGTATTATGTTTTAAGCGATATAGACGGTTTCGATTTTACCCATCTGCGCGAAGCCTTAAAAGATGCAAAAGAGCTGATTTTCGCTTTCGCCCCCTCGGTTGCAAGCGATACAATGATGCTCTATATCGAGAGCCAGCTCGAAGATTTAAACTTAAACTTCACAAAAATAGCCCAAGGCGTGCCAACCGGCATATCGCTTGAAAATGTAGATACCCTCTCTCTTGCACGGGCGATTGAAGACAGAGTTTCTATTTAATTTGATTTTATCTAAACTCAATATACAAAGCAACGCCCCAAATAGTTGCGATAACTATAAATGCCAGTAAAACGCCGAAAGAGCCTATGTCTTTTGCCTCTTTGGCTAATTGATGGTAATCTTGGGTTACTAAATCTACTACGCGCTCGATTGCGCTGTTAAAGGCTTCGGCTACGAGAATAAGCCAGGTGGAAAAGAATAGCACAAGTTTTGTAACTGTGCTTATGTTTATGAAAATTAGTGCAATACCTATAAGGGCGATTACAAGCAGCTGCGTTTTAAACGATTTTTCGCTCTTTAGCACCGTTTTTGCACCCTCTATGGCGTAAGTTACATTTTTAAAAACACCAAATTTTGGCTTATTTACTTTACCCAAGATTTACTCCCACTCAATTGTTGCAGGCGGTTTGGAGCTAATGTCGTAAACAACTCTGTTGATGCCGTCTATCTCATTTATAATGCGGCGGCTTATGTTTTCTAAAATATCATGCGGAATATGTGCAAAATTTGCCGTCATTCCATCAACACTCTCTACCATTCTAACGCAAACGGTGTTGTCGTAAGTTCTGTTATCTCCCATTACACCCACAGACTGCACATTTAAAAGCACGGTAAACGCTTGCCACACTTTTGTGTAATAACCGCTGGCGCGAAGCTCTTCTTGCATAATCGCATCGCTCTCTCTAAGCAATCTAAGCGCCTCTTCATTTACTTCGCCCATTACCCTAATTGCAAGCCCAGGTCCCGGGAACGGGTGGCGCTCTATCATATGTTTTGGCAATCCTAGCTCAAGACCTAATTTTCTAACCTCATCTTTGAAAATTTCTCTTAAAGGCTCTACAAGCTCAAAAGTCATCCAATCCGGCAGACCGCCCACATTGTGGTGCGATTTGATTGTTTTGCTAGGTCCTTTTACCGAAACAGATTCGATTACATCGGTATATAGCGTTCCTTGCGCCAAAAAGCTCACATCTGTATGTTTGCTAGCTTCCCTGTCGAAAACTTCAATAAATTTTTCGCCTATTATTTTGCGTTTGCGTTCAGGGTCGGTTACACCTTTTAGGGCATTTAAAAACTCTTCTCTGGCATCTACGGTAATTAGCGGGATATCGAGCAGTTTAAACATATCTTGAACCTGCTTAGCCTCATCTTTTCTTAAAAGCCCGTGGTCAACAAATACGCAAATTAACTGCTCTTTTGGCAAAGCTTCGTGCAACAGCGCCGCAACGACAGAACTATCCACCCCGCCGCTTACGCCGCAAAGCACTTTGCCGCTGCCTACCTGCTTTCTTATCTGCTCTATTTTCTCTTTTGCAAAGCTTCCCATATTCCATGTGCTCTCTAATCCGCAGATATATTTTGCAAAGTTTTTAAGAAGCTTTGTGCCCTCAACAGAGTGGTGAACTTCGGGGTGGAACTGGAATGCGTATATTTTTTTCTCTTCATTTGCAATTGCCGCATACGGAGAGTTTTCGCTAACTCCTATTGCTTCAAAACCAACCGGGAGTTTTTCTGCTCTGTCTCCGTGGCTCATCCACACAATAGAATCTTGCGAAATATCTTTAAAAATCGGCGAATCTTCTTTAATAATATGCAGTTTCGCCTTACCGTATTCGTGGTGGTCTGCCGGCACAACCTCTCCGCCAAAATGCTGGGTAATAAGCTGCATTCCGTAGCAAATTCCTAAAATCGGCAAGCCTAAATCCCAAATAGCCTCATTTGGCTTGTATGCATCTTTGGCATAAACCGATGCAGGTCCGCCAGATAATATAATGCCTTTGGGACTGCGCTTTTTAATCGCCTCTATATCTTCCCTATATGGCACCACTTCGGTATAAACGCCGCTCTCTCTTAATTTTCTTGCTATCAATTGGGTATATTGTGAACCAAAATCCAAAACTACAATTGGAACATTTTTCATTTTAATCCTTATCTTCTTCGATATAGTGTGAACCTAAAGACTTTTCTCTGCGAAGCGCCGCATTTACGATTGCTGCAGCGGTATTAAGCCGCAACTCTAAAAGCCGCCCTATCTTTTTGCTTTTTGTGTCGTAAATAAAGTTTTTCGCTTCCAAAAGCCCTTTTCTTGTGCGCACTATTCCAACATCGTCCCACATAATTTTGCGAAGCTGATGTTTATATTTTTTATCATTTTCTTCGTGCAGAAGTGTATCGTAATCTTTATCAAAAGTGGGCTCTTTTTCCCAGCAATTCTTATCATTTATTACAGCTTTTGCACATCTTGCAGCAAAAACCGCACCCTCAAGCAGAGAGTTCGAAGCAAGCCTGTTTGCCCCGTGCACTCCGGTTCTTGCCGCTTCTCCCACAACATAAAGCCCCTTAATTCCGGGCACCCTTCCGTCTAAATCGCAGTCAATCCCGCCGTTTGCATAGTGGAATGCAGGTGAAATTTCGACTCTGTCTTTTGGCAGATTGTAACCGATTGCCTCGAAAGTTTTTGTAATATTTGGAAAACGCTTTCTAAACCATTTCGGCTCGAACATACTAAAATCTAAATAAACTTTTTTGCCGGTTTTTTGCTTATATAAAAAGATTGAGCGCGAAACAATATCGCGGCTTGCCAGCTCGCCCCGCTCATCGTAATCGAATAAAAACCTTTTGCCGTCTTCATCCACAATCCACGCACCCTCTCCGCGCAGCGCTTCGGTTAGCAAAAGCTTTCTTGCAAACGGAGTTTTAACAAAAACAGTCGGGTGAAACTGCATAAACTCCATATCTTTAAGTTCAATCCCTTTTTCGACGCAAATACCGTGTATATCTGCGCTTACGGTGCGAGAATTGGTATTATACTGATAAAGCGAACCAATCCCGCCGCTGGCAATTACAACAGAGTTTGCATATAAGGTGTATGGTTTGTAATTTATCATTACCCTAACGCCGTAACATCTGCCGTTTTCTATAAGCAAATCGTAAACCAAAGAGTTTTTCTGCAATTTGTGCGGGTTTTGGCTCATTAAAAACATATGCATATAGCGCCCCGTTGCATCTCCGCCCGCATGCAAAATACGCTCGGTCGAGTGTGCCGCCTCTTTGGTGTATAGCAGATTTCCATCTTCGTCGGTATCAAACTCCATGCCGCTTTTAACGAAATCTTCGCGTATATCCAAAGAGTCGCGCGAAAGAACCTCTACGGCTTTAAGTTTATTATGGTGAGAGCCCGCATTTAGCGTATCTTCTATATGAAAAGGAATATCTGCTTCATCAAGCGCAGTAACCATACCGCCTTGGGCATAAAATGTGTTGCACTCCCACGGCACATCTTTGCAAAGAACCAAAACATCTTTCTCTTTTGGCAGTTTGCTTGCCAGATAAAGCCCTGCAATTCCAGCGCCGATTATAATTGTATCGTAATGCTTTCTCATTTACCGCTCGCTTGATAAACCGGAGGCGTTTTATATCCGCAGCCGCTAAAGCTAAGGCTTAACAGTAAAGATGCTATAATAGCAATATGAAAAGAGTAAACGAAATTTTTGATGCGCTTAAGGGTAAAAATCAATTTAAATCTGTGCAAAAATACTCCTGTTACAATAGTCTGCTGATGTTTTTGCCGCCAAGATTTCAAAAAGCGATAGCATTTTTTTATATAAAAAACAATACGCTTTTTGGGGCACTTAAACATCCCGGGTTTAAAAATGAGCTTAATTATAGTAAAGATTTAGTAAAAGATCTATTAAAACAGATAAGCGAAGTTAAGATTGAGTGTAAAGAGTTGTTTAAAAATGTGCAAAAAGTAGAATTTTTTATATCAAAATTGCATATGCCCCCGCCTCTGATTTTTGAAGATACCGACCCTAAATACCGAGAATTAGCAAGCGGAAATTTTGAAATAAAAGCACAAGACAGCGATTTAATCGAACTTTTTAAAAAAATTCAAGAAGATATTAGGGGGAATAAAGTTTGAAGGGTTTTTGGTTAACTGGTTGACTGGTTAACTAGTTACTGGAAAATAATTAAACCAATACACCAATAACCAGTTAACAAGTCAACCAAACGGAGATAATTTATATGCGCAAAATTGAAGATATTATAAAAAATCTGCCAAAAGAGCCCGGAGTTTATCAGTATTTTGATAAAAATGGCAAACTTTTATATGTGGGCAAAGCGAAAAATTTGAATAACCGTGTAAAAAGTTACTTTTTTTTGACACCGCCAATCCGCCCGAAGCACTCTATGGCTACAAGAATTGGCAGAATGCTTTCGCAAGCAGAATATTTAGATTATATCGTAGTAAATTCCGAAGAAGATGCGCTTATTTTGGAAAATTCGTTAATAAAACAGTTAAAGCCAAAATACAATATTCTGCTTCGCGACGATAAAACATATCCGTATATTTATATCGACGAATCACAAGATTTCCCCCGTTTTGAGATAACAAGACGGGTAATTAAAGGTTCTAAAATCAAATATTACGGTCCCTTTCCAAGCGGGGCAAAAAGCCTGCTTGAGTCGCTTTATGATTTTTATCCGCTTGTGCAGAAAAAAAGCTGCATAAAGTCACAAAAGGCGTGCCTGTTTTACGAAATAGGCAAATGCCTTGCACCCTGCGAAGGGAAGGTGGGCAAAGAGGAGTATGCAAAAATTGTCCAGCAGGCAAAAAAGGCTATACAAAACCGAAAAATTTTGCTTGAGAAAATGCAAAACCGTATGTTTGAGCTGGCAGAAAACGAGCGCTTTGAAGAGGCTGCAAAAGTGCGCGATAGAATCGAAGATATTAAATCGCTTCAGATAAAATCGGAAATCGACTTTGCAAGCAGTGCAAATTATGATATTTTTGCAATTAAAAAGGGCAAAAACAGGGGCGTTGTGGTTAGAATTTTTATGAGAGAGGGCAAAATTGTCTCTTCAACCCATAGTTACTTTAGGAACATAGAAAATTATGACGAAAACGAAGCGTATAAACAGGCAATTCTGTCGCACTATAAAACCCTTTTAAGCATTGACAGCAAAGCGATTTTAACCGCACACGATTTTGAAGATAAATCAAGCACTGCGCAAACTTTAAGTTCGATACTAAACAGAAAAATAAAAATAGAGCACCCAAAAAGCGGAAACAGGGTCAAGCTTATAAATTTAGCGCTTTTAAATGCCGATGAATTGCTAAAACAAGAAGATAAAAAAACACCGATAGAACGGGAGTTAAAAGAGCTTTTTTCTCTTGAGAGAGAGCCATACAGAATAGAGATTTTCGATAATTCCCATATGATGGGGCAAGCAACTGTGGGTGCGATGGTTGTATGGGATGAAGGCGCTTGGGATAAAAGCAGTTACAGACAGTATGAATTAAGCGCCAAAGATGAGTATGCACAAATGAAAGAGCTCTTAAGCAGGCGCATAGAAAGCTTTGCCAAAAACTCCCCGCCTGACCTCTGGGTAATAGACGGCGGCGCAACGCTATTAAAGCTTGCCAAAGAGTTACTAAACGAATCAAAGGTGAATTTAGACTGTATCGCAATTGCCAAAGAGAAGCTAGATGCCAAAGCCCACAGGGCAAAAGGGGCTGCAAAAGATATAATTTGGACACAATACGGTGAAATTTTCGACTTAAAAATCACAGATAAACGACTTATTTTTATACAAAAATTAAGAGATGAAGCGCACAGATTTGCAATAAGTTACCATAAAAAAAAGAAGCGCAAAGAGGATATGGATTTATCTATTTACGAGGTAAAAGGCGTAGGCAGAGCAACAGTGCAAAAACTGCTTAACTACTTCGGAAGTTTCGAGGCATTGTCGAATGGGAGTTATGAAGAGATAGCCAAAATAACTAACAAAAAAGTGGCAGATGCATTAAAAAGTGTGAAAATTGTATAAAAATAAGAAATTAAACCAAAATTTAATAAGTAATATAATAATATAGTAAAAAGATTTTTCAAGGGATGATATTATGTATTTTGTAACAAACAAAGAGGATTTAATAATTGCAGCTAGCAATAAGTTTTTATCAGAAATAGGCTGGAGAGATGCTTGTTCTATATCATCAATGATGAAAGACCAAATAATAACTCTTGATGAGTTAAAAGATGAATTAAAAATTCCTACAAAAAATTTAGAATTCAGTTATAAAAAATCGATTTTACACTCGGCTTTTGGAGAATTTGCCCTTTATGCTTTATCTGAACTTCAAGTCAAAACAGATGAAGAAAAAAACTTGGCATATCTTAAAAAGATTAAAGAAAATACAGTCAAAACAGAAGATAATGAATTTGCAATTCCGGCTTTAGAAGCAGATAAAGAAGAAAAAACCGCACCTGCAACCCAAAAAGATGAATTACTAAAAAGTATCGAAAATATTGAAGTTCCAAATTCAAAAGAGATAGAAGAAGCAACTAAAAATATTGAAAAAAATATTGATAAATCTACCGAAAAATTAGCAGAAGAGATTATACAGGAAAATGAAACTGCCAATAAAACAGAGCTTAAAATTGTAGATTATGCCAATTCTGCAGAAACAGAATCCGAAGAAAAAGAAAAAGGGCTTAAAAAACTTGGTAAAAAATTATTTCCTTGGAGTAAAAAAGATTATAAAGATACAGAGATAGAGCTGGAAGACAATAAAGAGCTGGATTTAAAAAGCGGCAGCGAATTGGAAGATAAAGAGACAGAAAAAATTGCAATAGCCGATATGAAACCGGAAGAAGAGATAAAAATTGTTCCAGAGGAAGATGAAGCCAAAAACATTGCAACAGTTAAAAGCGAGCCGCAAAGCAAAATAGAAATTGCTTCGGATGAGATAGCAATTCCGCCAATTCCCGACCATATTAAAGAAGAATCTTTAAGAGAAGAACCGCTTAGTGACAAAGAGACTATTAAAACAGAAGAAGAAAAAAGCATTAAAGAAATTCTTGAAGAAGCGGTAAGCAAAGCGGAAGAAAAAGCAGAAGATAAAATTGAAAATATTGAAGCGGTTAAATTGGCAACAGAAGATGAGATTGCCGTTCCCCCTGTTCCAGAGCATATTAGAGAGGAGTCTTTAAAAGAAGATACAAAAGATGAATTGATTAAATTGGCTGATGAGCAAGAGAACGCCGAAGTTATTGCAGAGCCTAAAGAAGAAAAGCCGGAAAAAACCGCTCTAACAGAAGAGAATTTAATTAAATTGGAAGAGGCGGAAGCACCTTTAGAAGAGGAGCCAAAAGAGAGCGCCGAAGTTATTGCAGAGCCTAAAGAAGAAGAGTTGTTAAAATTACAAGAGACTCCAAAAGAAAGAGACTCAAAAGAGACTGTAAGTTTAGAGGATTCTAAACAATCATTAATAGATCAAATTTCTAAAATTGGCGTTGAAGAATCAAAAACAGAAAAACCGGCAGAAGAAAATATACAAAAAGAGAGTAAAAAAGAAGAACCGGAAAATGTTGATGAAGTAAAAGTTATCGAAGCGCAAAAACCTGAACTTCAAGAACAAGAAGAACCAAAAGATGCAAATGCTGAACTATTAAGCACTCAAGCACTTTATAATTTGGCAAAGCATGAAGTCAGCAATATTGATTTTAAAGAGAATGCAGCTAAATTAAGTATAGATATAGAGAGTTACAAAATGCTGACAAACAGTTATTTGGCTGAAATAAAAAAATACAAAGGCGATTTAGAAAACAGGGTTCCTGGAACTATAAATATGCTGACAGATGCAGGCGAATTACTCTCTTTAAATGCAATTACAAAAAAATTAATAGCATTAAAAAACAGCAGCAACCCAAGTGATATATTAAATAAAATCACATTAATATCTTCTATGCTTAAAATGAAATTAGAAGGTAAAATAGAAGATAGCAAAAAAGAAGAGGCTGAACCAGAAAAAGATAAAACAAAAATTTTTAACGAAGAGGCGTTGCAAGTTGCTAAGCCTAAAGAAGAGGCAGTTTCTAAACAAGAACTCTACACAGACGATACTCTAAAAGAGCCAAAAGTTTCTGCACCTAAAGCTGAAGTCAAAGAAACTAAAGAAGAAGAGTTGCAAATAGATAACGATGTTATCGAATTAACAGATGCTTCTACTTTATTAAAAGAGATTGCTAAAGAGAGTGTCAATTTCGACCCAAACAGAGCAGCTGAAGAGTTGAATTTGCCAAAAGGATTGATTTTAGAATTTGTAGAGGATTTTATTAAGCAGGCAAAAGAACATCTGCCAATATTAATTAACAGTTACAATTCCAACGATTTAACAAAAATTCAGACAACTGCACATATGCTAAAAGGTGCGGCAAGCAATTTGCGTTTAAATACTATTGCAGAAAATCTATTTAAGATACAAAAAGAGAATAATATAGAAAATGATGTAAATTTAATCAAACAGTTTGCAGCTAAATTAAAAGGTTTAGAGAGCGAAGTAAATTCTTTGGAGAAAAACAGCAATGAAGATTAAAAATAAATTAAAACTTATTACAATACTGCCGACACTTATTTTAATAGCCGCGGCAACTTATCTTTTTTATGATACATATGTGAATTATGAAAAGATAAAAGCATATAAAATTGTAGCAAACAACAATAAGTATTTAAACAAACTTTTGCTGGAACTTGGCAGGGAGCGCGGGCTTACAGCTATGTATTTTGCTTCGGATAAAAAAGA
The DNA here is from genome assembly GCA_027081355.1 of Campylobacteraceae bacterium. Classification (GTDB taxonomy): domain Bacteria; phylum Campylobacterota; class Campylobacteria; order Campylobacterales; family Sulfurovaceae; genus JAADEQ01. Next base: position 4,170 of record JALWKP010000016.1, on the reverse strand, counting down.
GAATTTAGAATTGCTTAAAATGCAGTATAAAAAAACAGATAAAGCAATTACAGCTTATAAAAACCACTTAATAATACAAAATGATACAATACTTCCAAAAAATCTTATCCCTGCTGATTCTATTACTATAAATAAAAACTCTTACAGCACTTTAAACAACCAGCTTAACAACATTGGCTTATTAAGAAAAAAAGCAGCAAAAGCAAATGCACAAAATTACCAAAAAATTTTAGACAGTTATACAGAAGAGCTGACTTCTCCTACTCTTAAAAATTTATTGCAAATAAGCCATTTTTCATTAGATGTAAATATAAACAGAACAAGCGACTCTTTAACAAATTTATATATCAGCCAAGAATATACCGGACTCTTAAGAGATTTTCTTGTTTATAATATTGAGCATAAAAATAAAATTACTAAAGATATGCTAAGCAGATGGCTTGATTATCATGCCAAAGCTATGCTTTTTAATCCAGAGCTTATAGAAAACAAAAAGTTATCTAACAGAGTAAAAGAATTTTTTAAAAATTCAAATGCCGATGTTGTAAAAGAGAAATTTATAAATGCTTATTACGATATTATGACAAATGCAAACAGCGGCAAATACAGCACAGACACAACCAGGCTTTTTACTGTATTATCTAAATATATAGAACTTTATAATAAAACTTCTACCGTTATTTACAGCGAAGCAAAAGAGGATTTGACAAATTACTCTAAAAAATATGTGTCACTAATTGCACTGTTTGGTTTATTGCTTGTAATCTCTTTAATTTTAATAATTTTTGGTCATAAAATGGCTAAAGAGTTAGAAGATAATTCTAAAGAGTTAGAACGCACACTAAAAAACGCTGTTGCAAAAATCGGAGAGACCGACCCAAGTGTAAAAGATGAATTAGAAGATATTAACAGTTTAGATTTTGAAACTTCGCAAGGTATTCGTAAAAGTTATAAATTTTTAGAAAATATGGTAGAAACAGCAAAAGAGGATAAGATAGCAGCAATAGAAGCCAATAAAGCGAAATCTTACTTCTTGGCAAATATGTCGCATGAAATTAGAACACCGATGAACGGTATTATCGGTTTTGCGGAATTATTAAAAAATACCAATTTAAACGATGAGCAAAAAGAGTATGTAAATATTATTGAAAAAAGCTCCGATAACCTGCTAAATATTATTAACAATATTTTAGATCTTTCTAAATTGGAAAGCAACAGAGTAGAGTTAGAGCATGTAATTTTTGATACCGCTAAAGAGTTCGACAGCACAATAGATACTTTCGCAGTTATAGCGGCGGAAAAAAATATAGAATTAAATTACTTCTTAGACCCAGAAATCAGCCCTAAATTAAAAGGCGACCCGACAAAACTTAAAGAGATTTTAACTAACCTGCTAAATAATGCAATGAAATTTACAGAAAGCGGCGGCGAAATTGATGTTGAAATCAAAAAAAGCTTTAAAGTTCAAGATGACAACCGCATATGGATAGAATTTGCAGTAAGCGATACCGGTATAGGTATGAGCAAAAAGCAGTTAGAACGCATTTTCCAGCCATTTATGCAGGGCGACTCTTCTATAAACAGAAAATACGGCGGAACAGGTCTTGGCTTGACAATTACCAAGCAGTATGTAGAGTTAATGGGCGGCGAACTTAAAGTAGAAAGCAAAAAAGGCGTAGGTTCTACATTCCATTATACCATACCAATTGAAGAGATAGACAGCGGAAATAAAACATATAAAGATGCATTCAGCGATTTAAATATTATGCTCTATCAAAGCAGCAAAGAGAATAAACTTGCAAATTATTTAGGTAAATATTTTAAATATTATGGAATTAAATACACTGCTTTTGAAAATATAGAAGAGTTTAAAAATATTTTAAAATCTAATAAAAATGAAATTGATGCAATTATAGTTGATGCTGACAGAGCAGATAAAGCATTAATAGAAGATATTGTTAAAGAAAGAAGAAAAGATTTAATTTTAATCAGCACATTAAGCAAAAAAGAGCAAATTGCAAAATACGGTTTAGAGAGCGAAAAAATTCTATATAAACCTGTAAGCTTCATAAAATTTTTAAATACACTGAAATTCTTAACAGAATTTGAAGAGGTAAAAGAGGTTGAAGCTCCAATTGTTCATGCTAAATATAAGGCAAAAGCACTGGTTGTAGAAGACAATATAATAAATCAAAAATTGATTGTAAATGTTTTAAAAGGTTTTGGCTTAGATATAGATGTTGCAGATAATGGACAAGTTGCAGTAGAAAAACGTAAAAAAAATAACGATTACGACTTAATTTTTATGGATATTCAAATGCCGATATTAGACGGTATTGAAGCTACCAAAATTATTAAGAAGTTTGAATCAGAAAATAATTTAAAAGAGGTGCCAATAATTGCCCTAACTGCAAACGCTTTAAAAGGAGACAGAGAAAGATTGCTAAAAGAGGGCTTAGATGAATATATCTCTAAACCAATTGAAATGGCAGAACTTCTTTATATTTTGCACAAATTCATTAGCAATAAATCAACTATAAAAGAAGAGAGTTCCAATCCGGTTTCTGAAAAACAGGAAAAATCAGAGGCAAACCCTCAATTAGAAAAAGATAATAAAACAGAAGAAAATAAACAGATTTCTGAAAATAGTGAGCCAAAGGTTTTAATTGCTAAAAAATTTCCATTAAGCAATAAGATTTTATCTACACTTATGGCATCTATTGGAGTAGAATTTGACTCCAATGACAACCCGGATGATTTATTAGAAAAAATAGAATCGGGACTTTATGATATAATATTTACAGACGAAGAGTATTTAACGCAAGAGATAATACAAGCATTAAATAAGCAAAAAATTGATATTGTTTTAACAGATGAGCCAAGCAGCAATGAAAAGTTTAAAAATCTTTCAATAGATACTATTAAACAGCTCACAAGCAGAGAAGAGATAGCTTCTATCATTAAAAAATTCAGGAATAAAAAATGAACAAATTAAATGTTCTAATAGTCGATGACGATGATATAAACCGCAAGCTAATAAAAGCTTTGCTGTCACACCATCCAGAAATTATTGCAAGCATCACCGAAGCAACAAACGGTGCTGATGCTTTAGAAATCATAAACCAAAAGCCCCAAATCAATTTAGTGCTTTTAGATATAATAATGCCGATTCTTGATGGTAAAGGTTTCTTAAAGTCATTCCGTTCCCAAAAGAAAAACAGTTCTACCCCAGTAATAGTGCTGACAACCGACGACAGCCAAAAAAACGAAGCCATAAACTACGGCGCCGACGATATATTAATAAAACCCATAAAAGAAGATGAACTTCTTAAGCATATTAAGTATTGGACACAAGGAGAGATGAAGGAGTAAACTCCTTTGTTGGTAGTTGATAGCAGGTGGTTTTTGGTTAATTGATAATTACCGTAAGATGCAATGCCCCATCGCACCAAAAACCCAAATCCCCCTCCATTGCCATCGTATAATACCTATTTATTGGCATAAAGCTTAAAGCAAAAAGCTGCTATTTTAGAGAAGAGAGATTAGAAATTAGAGATTAGAGAAATTTGTTTTTTGTAATCTATATTCTGTAATACGAATATCAAGATGCTTTTCTCTATTGGCTTTTAGCTTTGTGCATTTTATGGATATAAAATTCTTAAATTAATGTTCTATCCTCCTAAATCCTCAACCCTAAAATTAACATTTCAGTATAAATCCCCACACCTCCCCAACTTTTTGATAAAATAAGCAAAAACGGAAATAAAATTGAAAACCATAAAAGAGTTAAACAGTTTCGACAAACCGCGCGAAAAGTTAAAAGCAAAAGGGGCAAAAGCACTCAAAAACGAAGAGTTAATGGCAATTCTGCTGGGTTCTGGCATAAGTGCTAACAACCAATAAACATCAAATAAACATTTTGATATAATAACTATATGAGACCGCAAATAAAATTAGAATTAAGTAAAGAACAAATAGCCCAGTTAAAACAAATAGTTAAGATTGAGAAAAAATATAGAACTAGACAAAGAGCTCAAGCATTACTATTGAGATATAAAGGTATATCAGTAGCTGATATATCATTTGTCCTTAATGTATGGAAAGAGACAGTGTATAGATGGATTAGAAATTATAAAAAAGATGGTATTAAATCGCTTTATGAAAAAGATG
>JALWKP010000015.1 GCA_027081355.1 Campylobacteraceae bacterium | reverse complement strand
TCGCGGTATTAGAAACCGAAAAGAGTGCTATTATTATAGATGTGGGGATGAGTTTTCCCGATGAAACAATGCACGGCGTAGATATTTTGGTGCCCGATTTCAGCTATCTGCACGCGATAAAAGATAAGATTAAAGGGATTGTAATTACCCACGGGCACGAAGACCATATTGGGGCGATTGCATACCTTTTTAAAGAGTTAAAATTCCCGATTTACGGAACCCCTTTAGCGCTTGCAATGATTGGCAAAAAGCTTGATGAACACGGTTTGAGCGCGGATAAAAAATATTTTAGATATGTAATTAAGCGCGAAATTTACGATATTGGCGATATGAAAGTGGAGTGGATGCATGCAACACACTCAATTATCGATGCCTGCTCGCTTGCTATTCAGACGCCTGCGGGAATAATTATACATACGGCTGACTTTAAAATTGACCATACACCGATTGACGGCTACACCATGGATTTGCACCGCTTTGCGTATTACGGGCAAAAAGGGGTGCTTTGTCTTATGAGCGATTCGACAAATTCGCACAATCCGGGTTTTACAAGAAGCGAAAAGGTGGTTGGAAAAACTTTTGACGAGCTTTTTGAAAAAGCCAAGGGCAGGGTGATAATGTCCACTTTCTCTTCAAATATACACAGAATTTACCAAGCTATGGAGCGCGGAGTAAAATTTGGCAGAAAAATTTGCGTTATCGGACGCTCTATGGAGAGAAACATCGAAACAAACCGGCAGCTTGGATATATTGATATTGGCGAAGAGCATTTTATCGAACCGCACGAAGTCGGGCGTTACAAAGATGAAGAGGTGCTTGTGGTTACAACCGGTTCTCAGGGTGAGACAATGGCGGCGCTTTCAAGAATGGCAACCGATGAACACCGCCATATTAAGCTAAAGCCGACCGATACGGTTATTATCTCGGCAAGCGCAATTCCGGGGAATGAGGCTTCGGTTTCAAAACTAATGAACCTGCTTTTAAAAAGCGGCGTAACCGTTAGATATAAAGAGTTTAGCGATATTCATGTATCAGGGCACGCCAGCCAAGAGGAGCAAAAGCTTATTATCCGCCTTGTTCAGCCAAAATTCTTTTTACCGGTTCACGGAGAGTATAACCATATTGCAAAGCATGCAAAAACTGCGGTAGAGTGCGGTGTTGATGAGAGAAATATTTTGCTTATGAGCGATGGCGACCAAATCGAAATAACCCCGAAATATCTTAAAAAGGTTAAAACAGTTAAGGTTGGAAAACGCTATATAGATAACCAGAGCAATAATGAAATTTATGCCGATGTTGTAAACGACAGACAAAAACTTGCTACCGAGGGAATTGTAAGCATTGTTATGAAAATTGATGCGCAAAAAGGCAAACTTGCCGATAAACCGATTGTTTCGGCACACGGTTTGATTGCAAACAGAGATATTAAGAAGTTTGAAGAAGAGATAACAGATATTGTAACTAAACATTTGGAAGTTTCCAGTATAGAAAAAACTCAAAATAATAAAGTTATCGAGAATGATATTAGAAATTTAGTTAGAAAATATGTGCTTAAAAAATATAAGAGTTATCCGTTTATAATTCCTACGGCGGTTTTGGTTTAAAATTTAAGCTTTTTGCTTAAATTTTAAAAGCTTAGAGCCAAGAGCTAAGAGCGAAGAGCTGGCAGGGCGGTTGTGCCGCGTTTAATATTTGCGGCTTTGCCGCTTAAAAAAGGCGAAGCCACCTTGTTGGCTCTAGGCTCTGAGTTCTAAGCTTTTAAATGAGATTCTTCGCAATGCTTGGAATGATTGAAATGGGTAATTTTACACTCTATAAGCAGCAGGGGTAGAATATGGAAAGTTTAAAAAAACCGCATGAGTATGCCAAAGAGACTTTAGAGATTGAAGCGCAAGCGCTTTTGGATGCGAAAGAGAGGCTTTCTTGGCAATTTGACAAAGCTGTTGAGATTATGTTTAATACCAAAGGTAAAGTTGTGGTTATCGGGGTTGGAAAGAGCGGGCATATCGGTTCTAAAATTGCAGCTACGCTTGCTAGCACCGGAACGCCTAGCTTCTTTTTGCACCCTGCCGAAGCAATGCATGGCGATTTGGGGATGATTGGCAAAAACGATGCGGTTTTGGCAATAAGTTACAGCGGGGCGAGCGAAGAGCTTACAAAGCTTTTGCCTCATATTAAAAATTTCGGCGTGCCTGTTGTTGCAATGAGCCGCTCGATTGATTCGGCTCTTGGCAAATTTAGCGATGCTCATATCGATATTTCGGTAGAAAAAGAGGCTTGCCCGCTAGGAATTGCCCCGACTTCAAGCACCACTTTAACTTTAGCTTTGGGCGATGCTTTGGCGGTTGCATTAATGCATTTGCGCGGGTTTAAAAAAGAGGATTTTGCCCGATTTCACCCCGCTGGCGCGCTTGGCAAGAAGCTGTTTTTAAAAGTTGAGCACTTTTTAAAGCGCGAAAATCTGCCGATTGTCAAGCCCGGCACCAGCTTGAAAGATGCGGTTGTAGAGATGAGCGCGGGGAAACTTGGCAATGTTTTAATTGCAAAGGACGGAATATTGCAAGGAATTTTTAGCGACGGCGATTTGCGCCGCAGCCTGCTTAAGAGCGATTTTGATTTTAACGCCCCGATAGAAAACTATATGACAAAAGAGCCGTTTTGCATAAGCGATACGCAAATGCCGGCAGTCGATGCGCTTAAAATTATAGAAAAGAGAAAAATTCAACTCTTGATTGCTGTTGATGAGAATAGAAAAATTGTGGGTGTTTTGCACCTGCACGACTTAATAGAGGCAGGAATTGATGAGATTAAATAAATACATTTCGCACAATAGCAAATACTCAAGACGCGAAGCCGATAAGCTGATAGAAGAGGGTAAAGTTTACATAAACAGAATGCCCGTTAAAGATTACGGCTACAAAGTGCAAAAGGGCGACAGGGTATTTGTAAAAGGCAAAGAGATTAAGCCAAAAGGGCGTTTTGAGCTTACAATGGTTGTTTACAATAAGCCAAAAGGGGCGCTTGTTACTAAAAAAGACGACAGAGGCAGAACAACTATTTACCATTTGCTGCCCGGAAAGTTTAGGCATTTCGTGCCGGTTGGCAGATTGGATTACGCAAGCGAGGGATTGCTTTTATTAACCGATAATATCGAAGTAGCTACACTTTTGATGGAGAGCAAACTGCCAAGAGTTTACAATATTAAAATAGACAAACCGCTAAGCGAAGCGATGGTAAAAGCTATGCAAGAGGGGCTGACTTTAGAAGATGCAAGCGCAGGCGCTCATGAAAAAAGCGGTATTAAACAGATGCATTTTGCCCCGTTTGCAGGCTTTATGGAGCGAGGCACAACAGGTAAATACACAAAACTGCGCGTTGCGATAACAGAGGGCAAAAACCGCGAACTGCGCCGCTTCTTCGCCCACTTTGGCGCCAAAGTGCTTGATTTAAAACGAATAAGTTACGGTTTTATCGAATTAAACAACCTACCCGAAAATAAAACCCGCTTTCTTAGCAAAAAAGAGTATGAATTGCTGCATGAGTTTATTAAAGAGAGATTAGTTAATTGATAATTGAGAATGGATAATTGATAATTGGGGGGATCATTGCCATTAAGTTAAGCGTTTTATATCCATAAAATGCACAAAGCTTAAAGCTCAAAGCCAAAAGCCGATAGAGAAAAGCATCTCGTCATTCCTGGCTTGACCAGGAATCCACAGTTTAAATAACCAAAAAAGTAAGGAATCCAAATTTTTTGGTTACAAAGTCTGTGGATTCCCGCTTTCGCGGGAATGACGCAGTGACAGCTTTCTGCTTTTGGCTTTAAGCTTTATGCCATTAAATGGATATTTTACTCTTAACTTAATGGCATTGTGGGGGGATATATTTTTTTCTTGTTCCGTATCTGCCGATGCGGAATGAGGGGAAAAGCAATTTACCTTAATACATTCTCTAAAAAACCGCTTTTGAGTGTTCGGTAGATGTCGAAATCGCTGTCTATGCTGGCTATTTTTTTGATATTTTCTTTGTGGGCTATATACATTAAAGTTGCATCGGCTAAATCCATCGGCACATTGGTGTAGTTTTGCATTAGCGTTATTATATCTTCTAAATCGTTTCGTTCTATATTATAAAGCTTCACTCCGCCCATCTCTACCCATTTTAAAAAATCTATTTGAACATTTAAATTAAAATCCAATATATGAGAAACTTCTGTAATTACTGCCCAAGAAGTAAGAAGCTTCCCTTTAAAGTTTTTTAAAAACTCTTTTGTTTTTATGTGGTATTTGTCGCTTCTGTCAAAGAGTGCTATAAGCGGTCCGCTATCTATTAAGAGTGTATTTTTCACTTAATTTTTCCTTGAGTCTCTTTTTGTAGGTAGCTGATAAATTTTGCTTGTTGCTGCTATATTTGCCAAATAGTTCTTCTCCAAGTTCGTAAGGGGTTTTATTTTGCTCATCTTGCATTTTAAAAAGCAAATTAAGAGCCTCTTTAACCACATCTGTTTTTGTTTGATTACTCTTTTTTGCATATTTTTGCAGTTTTTTTTCTAATTCATTTGATAAACGCACAGTAAGCATATTTATCTCCTTTATCTGTATTACATATTGTATAACAAAAAGCTTTAAATTTTATTAAATTATATTTTTCTGTTTCTCATCTTCCGATGCGGAGTAAGGGAAGCTATTAACCTCTAACAATCAACCATCCACTAATTCAAAATATTCAACTTATTTAAGTATAATAATAAGCAATTCAAAGAGGAGGTAAAATGAGGACGGTTAAACTTAGCACTAAATATAAGACGGAAATGATAGATATTACAGAGCAGGTTCGTGAAGAGGTGCTTAAAAAGGGTATTACCAATGGGCTATGCACGGTTTTTTCGGCTCATACTACCGCTTCGGTTGTTTTTTTTGAAAATAAAGACCCAAAATTAAGAAGGGATTTTTTAGCAGCTTTAAACCGTATTGCGCCTTTTGACGGAGAGTATGAAAGCGAAGATGAAAATCCGCCTGCGCATATTAAATCTACGCTTTGCGGTCCTAGAATTGTGGTGCCGGTTATTAACGGACAGCTTTTTTTAGGTGAGTGGCAGGGGATTTTCTTTTGTGAATTTGACGGTCCTAGAGAGAATAGGGCGTATCATGTTCAAGTTATATAAAGCTTCGCTTTTTTTAGTGAATAGTGATTAGTGAAGAGTGAATAGATTTGGTTGGATTTTATGAATTTGGCTAGCAGGTATCGTCCTAAAAGTTTGAAAGATGTGCTTTCGCATTTTTTTAGTGAATAGTGATTAGTGAAGAGTGAATAGATTTGGTAGGATTTTATGAATTTGGCTGGTAAGTATCGTCCTAAAAGTTTGAAAGAGGTGCTTTCGCAAGGGCATCTTTTGGGGGAGAGCGGGCTTTTTACGGCTTTTTTGAAGAGTAATTACTTTCCTAACGCTTTGCTTTTTGGGGCGCCAGGTTGCGGTAAAACCACGATTTCTCGGCTTATTGCAAAAGAGCTTGGGCGGGATTTTTATGAATTTAATGCAACCTCTATTAAGGTAGAAGAACTTAGAAAAACTATAAACTCTTATAAAGCTCAGCTGGTTAAACCGCTTATTTTTATCGATGAAATTCATAGGCTTTCTAAAAATCAGCAAGAGGTTTTGCTGCCGTTTATGGAGAGCGGAATATGCACGATTATCGGGGCATCTACGCAAAACCCTTACTACTCTTTAACTTCGGCTTTCCGCTCGCGAAGCCACCTTTTTGAGTTAAATCCGATAAAAGACGAAGATTTAAAAAAACTGATTAAAACGGTTGCTAAAAAAGAGGGTTTTGATTTTCAAGAGGGGGCTTTGGATTTTATTGTAAGCAGTTCAAGCGGCGATGCGCGAGCGGCTTTAAATCTGCTAGAGAGCGCCTCTTTTATCGATAAGAACATCTCTTTAGAAATTTTAAAACAAATCCGTCCGCACGCTCTGCAAGGCGGAAGCAACGAGAACGACAGCCATTACGAGCTTACTTCGGCAATGATTAAAAGCATCAGAGGCTCAAACATAGATGCGGCGCTTTACTATTTAGCAAGGCTTATTGAAGGCGGCGAACCGCCTGAATTTTTAGCTAGACGCCTGGCGATTTTGGCTGCCGAAGATATAGGCAATGCCAATCCAAACGCCCTTAATTTGGCTAGTTCGACTCTAAATATCGTGCTTCATATCGGTTATCCCGAAGCTAGAATTCCGCTTGCCCAGCTTGTAATTTATTTGGCTTCGTGCCCTAAATCTAACAGTGCATACAGTGCTATAAACAGTGCTCAAAAAGCGATTAAAGAGGGGTTGATGCTAAGTGTGCCAAATCATATAAAAACTCATGCAAAAGATTATTTATATCCTCATAATTTCGGCGGTTGGGTTAAACAGGATTATTTAGAAAAAGATGTTAAGTTTTATAAAAGCAGAGGAATAGGGTTTGAAGCTAGGCTGGATGAATGGCTGGGGAAGATAGTTAATAGTGAATAGTGAATAGTTAATAGTGATTGGTTGTGAAAAGGGGGTGGGCAGGCTTTTGTGCCTGCCTTGGGGTTGGATTATTTTAATATAACTCTTGCATTTAGCGGTTGAACCGGTCTGTTATTTTTGCCCATTACTTTGTGCATTTGTTCGATTTGCTCTTTGGATGCTGTTATAGGATTTTTAAGAACAATCCATCTGACCCCTTCGGTGCATGGCGGTGTTGTGAAAGAGCCGTTGAATCTGAAGTAGCTTAAATCTTTTGGGAAAAGTGCGTTTGGTTTAAAGCTGTTTTTAATTTCGTTTTCATTTCCTTCTTTTGGATTTAAACTATCTAGCATTTTTTGTAAATTTTCATTTTTTTCACCTTCGTTAAACATAAGAGCTACAACCAGATATTCACCGTCTTTGCTTTTATGGACAAAGTGGGCTTCCATAGGGAAATTTTTGCCGTTTAGCTGGTTTTCGCTTGGTGTATGAAAGTGAAACTGAATAAGATTAAATTTGATTCCATCAACTGTAACCGAATTGTCTCCATCTGCTTTTACCTCGATTGTATGACCATTATTAACAACAGTTTTTGCATTAGTATTATATTGAACTTTTAGCGGGTCGAGTTTTGCATCTACAAATCTGTTTAAATTAACAGGTGATTGGTTCACCCCTTTTTTACAGATAAAGAATTTTTCATTTAAATCTCCCCAGTGTGCAGGAGAAGTATCTCCGCTGTAACTCCAATGAGCATGGTTTTCGCCTGCGCTTAGAGATAGAGCAAAAAGCGATGCAATTATTAGTTTTTTCATTTTTACCTCCGAAAATAATTTTGCATAGTAATTATACATAAATAGCTGTAATTTGTGTAAAATTATTTAAAAATAGGAATATTTCTAATATTACAATAAATGAAATCCATCTATTATTAGATAATAATTAATTATAATTTATATTATGTAAAATGAGAATGATTGATAAAACAACATAACTGTTAATTGGCACAAGAATATTAAAACTGTATTAAAAGCTAAATTTAAAAATAGAAATAAGCTTTTTAATCAGAAAAAATGGTATTATATAGAAAATATTTTATATTTTGAGGGAAATTATGAAAAGAACAATACTGCTTACAGGATTAGTAATATTTTTAAACGGCTGCGGAGGCGGAGGCGGAACTTATACATATGCGAATAATGGCAATAATCAAGAAACCATAAAAAGTGCTCCTTCTGATGCGCCAGAAATAAATAATACAACTAAAAATAATTATTTGGATGCAATAAATAAGGCAAGAAGCAAAGCCAGGTATTGTGGAGATGAGTATTATGAAGCAGCGAAACCTTTAAAGTGGAGTGATGCCTTGTATAAAGCCGCATATGAACATACAAATGATATGGCTTCTCAAAATTTTTTAGAACATGAAGGTTCTTTTAAAAAGACCGATATTACTGGAATAGATTTAGGGCACAAAAGTGAATTTTATGAAAGAGTAACCCATAATGGATATAATTATTTATCCACAGGCGAAAATATTGCCGGCGGGCAAAAAAATTTGCAAGAGGTTATGCAAGCTTGGCTAAACAGTCCGCACCATTGCGCAAATATTATGAATCCTGAATTTACAGATGTCGGTATGGCGCATATTAAAAAAGATGGAACTAAATATATTCATTATTGGACGCAAGATTTTGGTTCAAAAGATTAATTTAAAAAAACCTTTTTGCATCCAGTTTAAAGGCGCTTGCCCAGGCGAAGTAGAAGTTGTAACCGCCTCTATCGCCTGCAAAATCTGTTATTTCGCCGACAAAATATAACCCCTTTTTCTTTTTGCTTTGCATATTTAAATCTATCTCTTTGGAATTTACTCCGCCGTATGCTATTTCTGCGTATTTAAATTCGCGGGTTGCTTCTATCTCTATTTTGTAATTTTTAAAATGTTCTATTAGGGCTTTTAGTTTTTTGCTGTTTAAATCGCTCTCTTTGGCATTTTGCAAATTTAACTCTTTTAAAAGATAATCTGCCAATTTAGAATTTATAATTGCGCCTAGCCATAAACTTAACGGTAAATTTCGCTTTGTATTTAGTCTCGATTTTAAATAGAACAGTTGTTCATCTTTATTTTTGTCGTAAAAGAAATCCACGATTATATGGCACTTTCTACCGCTGTTTAGCGCCAAAGAGGCTTTTAGGCTTAAATCTAAAACGCTAAGCCCGCTAACGCCGTATTTGGTAAATAAAAAGTCGCCCTCTTTGCTCGAAATCTCTTTACCGTCTGCAAAAAAGCGCACTTTTGCTTTAACCTTTACGCCCGCTAATCTCTTGCATATTTCGGTGCTGGAAATTAGCGGAACAAGTGCCGGGATTGGTTTAATAATATTGTGCCCGAAACTTTTTGCAATTTCCAAACCGCTAAAACTGCCGCCAAGCTGCGGTGCTGCGGGGCTTCCTGTTGCTAAGATAATATTTTTTGCTTTTAACTCTCCGCCCTCAAAGCAGACATTGAAGTTTTTGTCTATTTTTAAATTTTTTACTTCGCTGTAAAGAGGAATTTTAAGGCGTTTTACCTCGGCTTCGAGCAGATTTAAAACCGAACTTGCCTGCATAGATTTTGGAAAAATCTTGCCGTCGCTTTTTTTAACAAACTCTAAGCCCAAAGAGTTAAAAAAGCGCTCTGTTTTTTCAAGTGAACAGTTGTTCAAAACAGCCTTTAAAAGCCCTGCATTAGCGCCGTAGTAATTTTTTGCAGATACTTTTTCGTTAGCGATATTGCAATGCCCGTTTCCGCTTGCTAAAATTTTTTTTCCGCCTCTTTTTTGGCTCTCTAAAAGCGCAACTTTTACACCTTCTCTTGCCAGTAAAATAGCGCTTACCAAACCGCTTGCACCTGCTCCGATAACTGCTGCGTCGAATATTTTTTTTTGCATAGAGCAATTTTAGCGAAAAAGAAGAATTTGAAGCTTATAAGAGTTTCATCTCTCTCGATTCAAAAAACTTAACAAAAATACACCAATAGAACAGTTTAATTTAACAACTCTCATTACACATATTTTACGGTGCTTTTTATGTGTTTCTAGCCGTTACAAATTGTTTTTATTGGCTTTTTAAATAATAAAATACAAAATATATTAATAAACTTTCTGTTAATATGAGATACTTTTGTATCGTAAAAGGGGTAAAAATGACACATATTGTTACGCAACATCCCTATTTTGGGGCGTTTGTTCTGTTTGTTTTAACGGCGGTTGCATTTCCTGTAACGCTGGTTTTAGCAAGGTATGTCAGCAGAAAACTGGCAAAGCTGGACACGGAAAAGCTTAAGCTTTCGATTTACGAGTGCGGTCCGGAGCCGGATAGACAGCCAAATACTATTTCGGTTCAGTTTTATTTAATTGCGCTTTTATTTATTCTGTTTGATGTGGAAATTATATTTATGTTTCCGTGGGCGCTGGATTTTAAACCGCTTGGAGCATTTGGGTTGGTAGAGATGGTTCTGTTTATAGTTTTACTTGCTATTGGATTTGCATATGCATGGAAGAAAGGAGCGTTAGAATGGCACAGCATCAAGTAAATTATGCCTCTGCCGGAGGCTTGCCGGTTGTTTTGACTTCGGCAGACCATTTAATAAACTGGGGGCGTTCGAACTCATTGTGGCCTTTGACTTACGGGCTTGCCTGCTGCGCGATTGAAATGATGGCTTCGGGTGCGTCAAGATTTGACTTCGACAGAATGGGTGTAATTTTTAGAGCGTCGCCAAGACAGGCTGATGTTATGATTTTGGCAGGAACGCTTACTAAAAAGCACGCAGAGTTTACAAGAAGGCTTTACGACCAGATGGCAGAGCCAAAATGGGTTATCAGTATGGGGTCTTGCGCAAATACCGGCGGTATGTTTAACACTTATGCGATTGTCCAGGGTGTTGACAGAATTGTGCCGGTTGATGTTTATCTGCCCGGCTGCGCGCCAAGACCGGAGACTTTGCAGTATGCAATGATGATGCTTCAGCAAAAGATTAGACGCGAGAGTGCGAATATGAATAAAAATAAAAAGCAGAGGTTCATATAATGAGAAGATATACCCCAAAAGACAATGTTCAGAAAAAAGCTAAATATACAGATAGATTCTGGGTTGCTCCGCAAGTTCCAAGAGAAGCGGTTGAAGAGGGCAGTTTTTTTGAAGAGGTTGTTGATGAGTTAAAAAGTAACAGTATTGAGCTGCTCGATTATTATGTAGAGCTTGGGCAGCTTGTGCTTCATATTAATCCTCAAGATAATGTAAAAACTCTTAAAACTTTAAAAGAGAAAAAGTGTTTTAAAATGTGCAGCGAGCTTAGCGCAATCGATTATCTCGCGCAAGACGGCGAATTTGAAATTTTTTACCAGCTTTTAAATTTGGATAAAGCGCAAAGAGCAAGAGTGCTTACTAGAATTAAAGAGGATGAAGCGATAGAGAGTGTTGTTAATGTTTACAAAATGGCGAACTTTGCAGAGCGTGAAATGTATGATATGTTTGGAATTTATGTAAATAACCACCCTTATTTAAAAAGAATTATTATGCCTGACGACTGGGTCGGGCATCCGCTCCGCAAGACTTATCCGCTGCAAGGCGACGAGCATGCGCAGTGGTATGAAGTCGATAAGATTTTTGGTAAAGAATACCGTGATATTATCGGACCTGAAAACAGAGACCCTGCAAGAGTCGATAGATACGATACACAACGCTTCGCAAGAGTCGGGCACGAAGTTCCGTTTGGAGCCGACCCTGAGCTTGTGGATAAAACAGATACCCCTATTGAGAGCAGATACTCTAAAACATTCTTAACAGATTACACAACCGGCTCTAAAGAGTTGAGTGAAAGAAAATAGGAGAGAAGATGCAACAGCCAAATAAATTAAAACCGTTCTTTGAGAACCTAAATTTTGAGCGAAAAGATAACACAATGGTTATCAACTTCGGTCCTCAGCACCCATCTGCACACGGGCAGCTGCGCCTTGTTCTTGAACTTCAAGGAGAGCAGGTTGTAAAAGCGTATCCGGATATTGGATACTTGCACCGCGGTGTTGAAAAGATGGCAGAAAATATGATATATAACGAATTTTTGCCGACAACAGACAGACTTGATTATATCGCATCGACTTCTAACAATTACGCATTTGCGCTGGCGGTTGAGAGACTGCTTGGAATCGAAGATAAAGTGCCGCGCCGCGCTAAAGTTATTAGAACTATGCTTTTGGAAATTAACAGAATTATTTCTCACCTGTTCTTTTTGGCAACGCACGCGCTGGATGTGGGGGCGATGTCGATTTTCTTGTATGCTTTCCGCGAGAGAGAATTTGCAATGGATTTGATGGAAGATTACTGCGGGGCAAGACTAACGCACTCTGCAGTTAGAATCGGCGGCGTGCCGCTTGATTTGCCGCCGGGATGGATAGAGAGTTTAAGCAACTTTTTAAATAAACTGCCTGAGCAGATTAAACTTTACGAAGATTTGCTGACAGAAAACAGAATTTGGAAAATGCGTCTTGAAGATGTGGGGGTTGTTTCTAAAGAGATGGCTTATGAGTGGGGTTGCACGGGACCGATGCTAAGAGGTTCGGGCATTGCTTACGATGTTAGAAAAGAGGAACCTTATGAGCTTTACGGGGAGCTTGATTTTGATATTCCAGTAACCGACAGATGCGACAGTTACGGAAGATACCGCCTTTATATGGAAGAGATGAAAGAGTCTATTAAAATCTTAAGACAGCTTATTTCTATGTATCCAAAAACCGAGCCAAAACTTATGGCGCACGCGCCGCAATATATCTCTGCGCCAAAAGAAGAGATTATGACGCAAAACTATGCACTAATGCAGCATTTTGTGCTTGTAACTCAAGGTATGCGCCCTCCAAAAGGGACTGTTTATGCGCCGACTGAATCGCCAAAAGGGGAGCTTGGGTTTTTTATCCGCTCTGAAGGCGAGCCTTATGCTTACAGATTAAAAGTAAGAGCGCCTAGCTTCTTCCACACAGGCTTATTGCAAGATTTGCTTGTTGGATGTTATATCGCCGATGTTGTAACAATTATTGGCAGCACAAATATCGTATTTGGAGAGGTTGACCGTTAGGTCGCCTTTGTTAGGAGGATAATCCATGAAGAGATATGATTTAAGACACCTAAAAGATAATTTTTACGACAGAATGACGGAGTTGATACAGAGCGATTTAAAGCCGGGCGAAGTTGGGATTTTTTTGTTTGAAATAGGAGATTTTTCTCCGATTCAAAAGAGTGCCGATATTATAAAAGAGAGCGGTCATGAGTTGATGAACTCTTTAAAGTTCAACGAAGTGGACTGGACTATTGTGGTTAAGAAAAAGGGTAACTAATGTCGCAGATTCTCTTTTCAACTTGGCAAGGCGAGTTAATTGACAATCGCGGTAAGCCAAAAGAAGAGTGGGCGGAAACTAAGTTTAAACTGCCGCTTGAATATGACAAGGGCACACCGAGCCGCGCTTTTATAGGCTGGGACGGCGTTGCGGTATTTGATGAAAATATCGATGCTGTTAAGCTGGCAAGCGAATATGCCCATCAGTATCAGAAATATTCCGAAGCGTGCGGGCGCTGCGCACCGGGGCGCTGGGGCGGAAGAATTTTGTATGATTTGCTTGATAAAATTGCAAGAGGCGAGGGGAGCTTTGATGATATTGAGCATTTGCAAGAGATTAGCAAAACAATGATGAAAACAAGCAAATGCGAAATCGGAAGGACTGTTCCAAAGCCTATTTTGGATTTGATGGAGCACTATAAGGAGCAGTTTGACAAGTGTATTTTGGAGCAGACAAAATCGCACGAGTATGACAAAGATACAAAATATATCGCTAAAATTACAGCCCCTTGTATGGATATGTGCCCGACTCATGTGGATATTCCGGCATATATCGAGGGTGTTCGCGATATGGAATTTACCAATTCGCTTAAGGCTACCAGAGGCAGTATGCCTTTGGCTCACACTTGCGGGCGCGTATGTCCGCACCCGTGCGAAGATGCCTGCCGGAGAGCAAATTTGGATGAGCCTATCTCTATTATGGAGCTTAAGCGTTTGGGAGCTGATTACGAAACAGACCATAATTTGGAGTGGTTTCACCCTAAAGAGCCAAAACCGCCAAGAAACGACGGTAAAAAAGTTGCAATTGTGGGTGCCGGACCTGCGGGTCTTACGGCTGCATACTATTTGGGGCTTGAAGGGATTGCGGTAGATATTTTTGAAGAACTGCCGGTGCTGGGCGGCGAAGTGGCAGTGGGCGTTCCGCAATACCGAATGCCGATTGAAAAATATAATAAAGATATTGAACTTGTAAAATCTTTGCCTACTGTTAATATATATACGAACCATAAAGTTGATGCGAAGCGTTTAAAAGAGTTAGATGCTGAGTATGATGCGGTTTTGCTGGCATTTGGAACGCGGCTTTCTAAAAAGGTGCGCGCTAAAAATGAGCGCCCGGAAATTAAAGGTTACTGGGGCGCAATTGATATGCTTGATAAGGTGAATTTATGGAATAAATATAAAATAGGTTCGCCTGCAAGCGAGGATTTAAAAGATAAAGTTGTAGTTTGCGTCGGGGGCGGTTTTACCTCTATGGATGTTGTGCGCTGCTCTGTCAGAGAGGGTGCAAAAAAGGTAATTATGCTTTACCGCCGCGATGAAAAAACAATTATTAGAAATACAACTTACGAAGAGTATCACGAAGCGGTAGAAGAGGGCGTTGAATTTATTTTCCACTCTGCCGTAGAAGAGATTATTGACGAAAACGATGTTCTTAAAAAGTTAAAAGTAAACCGCTTTGAGCTTGTGCCTGACCCAAACGGCGGGCGGGCGCAATTGGTTAAAATTGAGGGCGCAGATTTTGAAATAGAGTGCGATTTTTTAATTCCTGCAGTTTCGCAAAGCGCCGATTTGTCTATTTTGCCTGAAGAGTGGAATATAGAGCTTACAAGCTGGAATACAATTTTAACAAACGGGCGGGATTATATGAGTTCGCGCCCGGGGCTTTTTGCAGCAGGTGACTGCGAATACGGTCCTATGACAATTGTTAATGCGGTCGGGCAGGCAAGAAGGGCTGCGAGCGTAATTAGCAGATATATTTACGACGGCAAAGTGAGTTTAACGGATGAAGAGATTATGGAAGACCATTTAGCCAAATTGAAAGTTTACAATAAAAATGAAAAGATTACAGGCTGGATGCCTGGAATTCCTAGAGAAGTGAGCGAAAAGCTAAGCGTTGAAGAGAGAAAAACAAATAATCTTGAGGTTAATCTCGGTTTTACGGGCGAACAGGCGATTGCCGAGGCGGAGAGGTGTATGAGATGTTACTATATTGCAATGGTGGCGGTGTAGCATGAGTGAAGTTAAAAATATGAAAAACAAAACTGTTACAGTTACCATTGACGGTAAAAAGATAACAGCCAATTACGGTAAAACAATACTTGAAGTTGCGAGAGAAAACGGTATTTACATCCCTACTATGTGCTATTTAACCAAAGTAGAACCGATAGCTTCGTGCAGAATGTGCGTTGTTGAGGTTGAGGGGGTTGATGGGATGATTCTCTCTTGCCAGGAAAAAGCGGTTGATGGCGCGGTGATTAGAACAAACAGCAAAGAGCTTGAAACTGAGCGTCAAAATATTATGAAGCTTTATGATGTAAACCACCCGCTAGAGTGCGGTGTCTGCGATAAAAGCGGAGAGTGCGATTTACAAAATAAAACGCTTGAATTTGGCGTGCCTGAGCAAAGTTTCAGCGCAAAAGATATGTTTAGACCTGTGCAAAACTGGGGCTTTATAAGTTATGACCCGTCTTTATGCATTTTGTGCGAGAGATGCGTGCGGGTTTGTAACGAAATTGTA
The DNA here is from genome assembly GCA_027081355.1 of Campylobacteraceae bacterium. GTDB lineage: Bacteria > Campylobacterota > Campylobacteria > Campylobacterales > Sulfurovaceae > JAADEQ01. Next base: position 12,100 of record JALWKP010000015.1, on the reverse strand, counting down.
GGAAGCGAACAGCTTCAAATCAGCCCGGGCGGTTACAAATCGACAATTGTTAATACCAAGCCCGAAAACGATTGCGTAAGCTGCGGCGAGTGTATGGCGGTTTGCCCTGTGGGGGCGCTGGTTAGCACCGACTTTAAATATACGGCAAATGCGTGGGAGCTGAATAAGATTCCAAGCGCCTGTGCACTTTGCAGCAGCGGATGCCAAATGTATTATGATGTGAAACACGGCTCTATAAGCGACCCTCAAGAGAAAATTTACCGCGTTACAAACGAAGCGGAATTTAGCTCGCTTTGCGGGGCGGGGCGCTTTGGTTTTGATTATGCAAATACAACGGCTTTTAAAGACAAAGCGAAATTTGAGCAGGCTGTTGAGGCGCTTAAAAAGGCGGATTCTATTGCATTTAGCTCTGTAATTACAAATGAAGAGGCGCTGCTTCTTAAAAATATTGCCCAAGAAACAGGAGCAAAACTTGTCTGTGCAGATGCGGCGGGCTTTGCTAAGTTTTTAAAAGCTTATAGCAGCACAAGCGGAAGAAATTTTTGGAGCGCTAATTTAAAAACGGTTGCCCAGAGCGATTCTATTATTGTGTTTGGGCTTCGCGTAAAAGATGAAGCGCCGATGGTTAAAAATCACATAGCAATGGCGGTTAAACGCAATAAAGCAAAAGTGGTTTATATGCATCCTATGGAAGATTATGCGATTTCTAATTTGGTTTCTAAATTTATTAAATACGAAGCCGGAAGCGAAGAGGGCGTTGCGGCGATGCTTCTTGAATTTTTAACAAGAGGCAAAGAGATGCCAGATTCCCTAAAAGAGTTTGTTGAAGAGCTCGATATTGGCAATATTAGCGGGGAATCAAGCGTTTCAGAAGAAGAGATAGAGAGCCTTAAGCTTGAATTTTGGAAGAAAAAGAGATTTACGCTGATTGTGGGCGAAGATTTGTATAACCACCCGCAGGCGGAAAATATCGCTAAGATGCTGGGCGTTATAGAGAGATACAGCGATTTTGATTTGCTGATTGTTCCGCCGCGCTCAAACAGCCTTGGCGTTGCGTTGGTTTGTGACGATTTGGAAGCAAATGCAGAAGGTTACACGGTCGGTTACAATGCGCCGGGCGATTTTGTTTTAAGCGCGCTGGGCGGCGGCGATTTGGATATGCCTGCAATTAACCAGCAAGAGGGAACTATTGCTACTGTTGATAAAAGGGTTGTGCCTTTAAATGCCGCGCTGGGTTATGACGGATATGTTTTAAACGATTTAGCTAACGCCCTCGGCGTGGGCAAAAAATACACAATCGATTTAACTAAAGAGCTGCCTGAAAACAGAGGCTTTAAAGCGGTTGAGTTTGACTCTTTAGAGTGTGTTAAATTTAGCCCGCTGGGTGAGGATTTGCGCGGATATGAGCTTAAAACAGTTAAAAAAAGGGCGTCTTCTAAGCTTGAAGATGTAGAAGATTTGCCAAGCTTTGACGGTGTGGTTGTTTACAATTGCAACAGTGCGTCAAATCCTAATCCGTTTACGCAAAAGGCGAAATTAACTGCCAAAGAGCCAAAACTGATTGGTTCTAAGCAGTTTGCGCAGGCGGCAAAACTTAGCGACGGTGAGAAGGTGGAGTTTGAGGCAGAGGGGCAAAGGTGTGTAAGAGTGTTTAGCATCGATACAAAGATGAAAGGAACAATAGCTCTAAACCCGACATTTGATATGGGTTTAAGTGCCTTTGCGGTATCCTCTTATAAGTTTTATAAAGTAAATATCAGTAAAGTAGGTAGTGCCGATGAGTGATAATTTAATAACAGTAACCATTGACGGTAAAGAGTGTAAGGCAAAAGAGGGTGAATATATCTTAAATATTGCCAGAGCAAACGGCATATTTATTCCTGCTATTTGTTATCTGACAAGATGTTCGCCTACTCTTGCTTGCCGTTTGTGCTTGGTTGAAGCCGACGGCAAAAGGGTTTATGCGTGTAATGCAAAAGCTAAAGACGGTATGAATATTACCGTAACAACCGAAGAGATTGTAGAAGAGCGCCGTGCGATTATGGAGGTTTACGATGTAAACCACCCGCTTCAGTGTGGCGTATGTGACCAGCACGGCGAGTGCGAATTGCAAAATTATACGCTAGAGATGCAGGTAGATTCGCAATCTTATGCAATTGCAGATACCAAAAGAGAGACTAAAAATTTTAGCTCTGTGCTGCATTATGATGCCGGGCTTTGTATTGTCTGCGAGCGCTGTGTGACAGTTTGTAAAGATATGATTGGCGATGCTGCGCTAAAAACGGGACCAAGAGGCGGCGATAAGTTAGACAAAGGGTATAAAGAGACAATGCCAAAAGATGCTTATGCAATGTGGAATAAGCTTCAAAAATCTATTATTGTGCCAAGTAATGGGACAGATTTTACAAACTGTTCAGACTGCGGGGAGTGCACCGCTGTTTGTCCTGTTGGGGCGCTTACGGAGAGAGATTTTGTTTATAAAGCAAACCCGTGGGAGTTAAGAGAGGTTCCAAGCGCCTGTGCACACTGCTCTAGCGCCTGCCATTTGTATTACGAAACCCGCTTTACATCTATCAGCGACACAACAGAGAAGATTTTTAGAGTTAAAAACGAGTTTCATTACCAAAGCTTGTGCGGGGCAGGGCGTTTTGGGTATGATTATGAAAACCGCACGGCAAAAAAAGACCCGGCACAGCTTGCAAAAGCGGTTGAGGCTATTAAAAATGCAGGAACAATCAGATTTAACTCTATGATTACAAACGAAGAGGCTTTGATGCTTCAAACTTTAAAAGATAAATTTGGCATTAAACTTGTAAACCAAGAGGTTAAACCTTTTAAAGAGTTTTTAAATTATTACTCAAAAGCAACGGGGCGCGCGCTTTATAAAGATAGTTTTAAAGATATGAGCGATTGCGATTTTATTATAAGCGCGGGCGCTAAATTAAGAAGCGACAACCCGGCGGCTAGATACCTGTTTAACAATATTCAAAAGTTAAATAAGGGTGCCGGGCTTTATTTTCATCCGGTGGGCGATACATTAGTGCCGACTTTTGGCAAAAGTGTAATGCAGTTTAACCATAAACCGGGTGATGAAGAGGCTGTTTTACTGCTTATTTTAGACCTTTTTGCCGATAAAGACAAGCTGCCCCAGAGTGTTAAATCGGTTTTGGATTCAGCAAAAGAGAAACGCACAAAAACCGTTACTAAAAAAGTGATGGAAGAGGTTACCGAAAAAGTGGTTGATAAAGAGACGGGCGAAGAGAAAGAAGTAACTAAAAAAGTGCCGAAAAATGTAGAAGAAGAGGTTGAATTTGAGGCTAATACTTTAGTAGAGAGATTAGGCGGCGATGCAGAGAGTTTTGAAGATAGCTTTGCGAAAATGATGAAGAAAAAAGAGAGCTTTGCACTTATAGTTGGCGAAGATTTCTACTTTAACCCAAGAGCTGAAAATTTAGCAAAACTTATTGCGCTTATCGAAGAGAGCACAGATTTTAAAGTTGCATTTATTCCGCCAAAATCGAATGCTTTGGGCGTTGCGCTAATTTGCGATTTGGATGATGAAGAAGAGGGCAGCGTTGTAGGTTACAATGAGCCGGGCGACTTTAGAATAAGCGCTTTGGGCGATGGGGATTTTGATATTCCTGCGATGAACCAGCAAGAGGGGACAACTACAAATATGAATAAACGGGTTGTTCCTTTAAATGCGGCGCTTGATTATAACGGATATGAGTTAAACGATATTATGAAGGCTTTAGGCTTAGGCGAGAATTTAACAATCGACTGGACGGCTAAATTGCCGACAGATAAAGGGTATCAAGCGGTGCTGTTTGACGATTTGCCAAACTGTTTTGGCAACGACGGAAGCGAAAACAGAGGTTATCTGCTGGCAAATTTGAGCGCTGAAAAAGAGGATATTGAGCTAGAAGAGTTGTCTAACGAAGCGCTAGAGGGCGATATTGCTTACAGATGCAATCCTCAAAGACAGTTTAACGACTTTACCAATAAGGCGCATCAGATTTTTGAGAAATATGCGCTTTATGCATCGAAAGAGAGAGCCGGGGAGCTTGGAGAGCGGGTTAAGATAGAGTTTGAGCAAGGCGGCGGACTTGAATTGCCTGTTGAGGTTGATGAGAGAATGACAGGCGATATTGTGGAAATTCCGGATTTTAAATCTGAACTTGATGTGTATGGTCTGTTTGGCAAGAGCAGATACGCTAAAGTAACAATAACAAAGGTGTAAAAGATGAGTGGATTTATAATTGCAACAGTAATTAAAGCTATTGTAGTGCTGGCGATTATTTCGGCACTGGCAGGTTTTGGAACATATATAGAGAGGAAAATACTTGCATTTATTCAGAGAAGACTTGGACCTATGCATGTCGGTCCATACGGAATATTGCAAATTGCAGCAGACGGTATTAAGCTGTTTACAAAAGAGGATTTTATTCCAAGCGGCGCAAACAGACTTATTTTTAAGATTGCCCCTTTAATTACGGCAGCAACGGCATTTATCGCTTTGGCAGCAGTGCCTTTACTGCCTGAATTTCACCTCTTTGGCATTACAGTCCGCCCAATTGTGGCAGATTTGAATATCGGTCTTTTATTTGTTATTGCTATGATGGGTGTCGGGCTTTACGGACCTTTGCTGGCAGGTATGGCGCAAGAGAATAAATGGGGTATTATCGGGAGTGCCAGAACTGCGATTCAGTTTTTAAGTTACGAAGTGGTTACAGGGCTTTCGCTTTTGGCGCCTATTATGCTTGTGGGCTCATTGTCGCTTATAGATTTTAACAATTATCAAGCAGGCGGCATTGCAAATTGGATTGTCTGGAAACAGCCGCTGGCATTTATTCTGTTTTTGATTTCCGGATTTGCAGAGACAAACAGAACACCGTTTGATTTGCTTGAAAACGAAGCTGAAATTATTGCAGGTTATGCAACAGAATACAGCGGTATGAGATGGGGTATGTTTTTTATCGGAGAGTATGCCAATATGATTACTATCGGCTTTTTGGCTTCGCTTGTTTTCCTTGGCGGATTTAACCCGCTTTGGATAATTCCGGGCGCTATTGCCATTGTGCTTAAAGTATCGTTTTTCTTCTTCTTGATGCTTTGGGTGCGCTCGGCTTGGCCGCACATTAGACCTGACCAGTTAATGTGGTTATGTTGGAAAGTTTTAATGCCGCTGGCGGTAATAAATATCTTAATAACCGGTTTGGTTGCGTAAGGAGCAGGTATGAGTTTAGATAATTTTAAAGATAGAAATGCGGGTGTTCAAAATTACAGGCTGTTAGAGCTTGAGCCCACACCGACAACCGGCTGGGGCAAATTTAAGCAAGTGCTTATCCGCTCTGTCAAATTGGAGTTGTTAGTCGGGCTTAAAGTTACGATTAGAGAAATGTTTAAAGCGCTTTTTGGCGGGCAGATGCACACAACCAAATATCCATTTGAAAAACTGCCTATAAGCCCAAGATACAGAGCAATTCACGAAATGAAAAGATTGCTTGAGAGCGGGCATTACAGATGTATAGGCTGCGGGCTTTGCGAAAAGATTTGTATTGCAAACTGTATTAGAATCGATACAAGATATGATGAAAATCAGCGCAAAGAGGTTAGCGATTATACAATAAATCTAGGGCGCTGTATTTTTTGCGGATATTGTGCAGAGGTTTGTCCGGAGCTTGCTATCGTGCATAGCGGCAGATACGAAACAGCAAGCGAGCAAAGAGCCAGTTTTACAGATTTTGCAGATATGCTGACCCCGCTAGATGAGCTTAAAAAACAAAAAGAGTTCCCGGGATTTGGCGCGGTTTCGCCTAATGCAGACGAAAATATCAAAAAAACACCGCTAGCGTATTAAGGAGAGGTTATGGAAGCTATTGCGTTTTATACATTTTCAATATTAATTACCGGTCTCTTTTTAGTGACTGTATTTAGCAGAAATATTTTGTATGCTATGAGTTCGCTGGCAGCGGGGATGGTATTGATTTCGGGGCTCTTCTTTATTATGAGAGCAGATTTTTTAGGAGCGGTGCAGCTTGTTGTTTATTCGGGTGCGATTATGGCGCTTTATGCGTTTGGAATGATGTTTTTTGATGCAACAAGAGATGTTAAAGAGAAAAACTCATCTGCTAGTTCGGTATTTTTATTAAGCGGTATAAGCGCCGTTATTTTAGTTGCAATTTTTGCTGCGCCTGCAATCGGCGAGCATATCAAGCCGCTTGTAACTGCAGCAAAAGGGCTTGACAATACGCAAGCAATCGGTGAAATTTTATTTACTAAATATTTAATTCCGTTTGAAGTGGCTGCTGTTATGCTGCTTGTTGCAATGGTGGCGGGAATTGTTTTGGCTAGTAAAAAGATGGATCAGAGTCTGTCCGAAATTTACCAAGATGCAGACCCGGAAAATGAATTGAAGGAGCAAAAATGACAATAGGATTATCACACTACCTGATACTCTCGGCAATACTGTTTTCGGTAGGTTTGGCGGGTGTTTTACGCCGTAAAAACTTGCTGATGCTGTTTTTTGCCACAGAGATAATGTTAAATGCGGCAAATATCGCATTTGCAGCGATTTCGGTTCATATTGGGGATTTGAGCGGTCAAATGTTTGCTCTGTTTATTATTGCAATTGCAGCTAGCGAAGTTGCCGTAGGGTTAGGTTTGCTGATTTTGATTTACAAAAAATACGGCACGCTTGATTTAGATAATTTAAGCATAATGAAGGGATAGGTCATGGAGAATTATGTATATATAGCACTTTTTGCTCCATTAGTCAGTTCGCTTTTTGCGGCGCTGTTTGCCCAAAAGCCTAAAATTCAGCTGGTTGGGATAGTAACATCGGTTTTAATAATTGTTTCGCTATTGGCTTCGCTAACTTTGCTTTTGCATATAGAAGAGACGGGCAAAGCGGTCAGCGTAACACTTATGGATTGGATACAAGCCGGTGATATGGATATAAAATTTGGTTTTACGGTTGATCAGGTAACGGCAGTAATGATGAGTGTCGTTACTTTAGTATCATCTGTTGTTCATGTTTACTCAAATTATTATATGGAGAGCGACAGAAGCTTTAACAGATTTTTCTCTTATTTGTCGGCTTTCGTATTTTCGATGATGATTTTGGTTATGAGCGACAACTTCTTGGGTTTGTTTATCGGCTGGGAAGGCGTTGGCGTATGTTCATGGCTGCTTATTGGCTTTTGGTATGACAAAAAAGATGTTACTAGAGATATTAACCCTTCTATCTCTCCGTCTTGGGCGGCAAACGAAGCGTTTATTATGAATAGAATTGCCGATTTGGGGATGCTTGTGGGGATTTTTATGATTTATTGGAATTTAGGAACCCTAAAATATAGCGAAGTTTTTGCTCATTTAGATACTTTAAGCCACGGTATGCTTGTGGGGATTGGAATTGCGCTGTTTATCGGTGCAATGGGTAAATCGGCTCAATTCCCGCTGCACACTTGGCTTGCGGATGCGATGGAAGGTCCTACGCCTGTTTCTGCGCTTATTCACGCAGCTACGATGGTTACGGCGGGGGTTTATTTGGTAATACGAGCCAATCCTTTATACAGCCAGATTCCTGAAGTTGGATATTTTATTGCAGTATTGGGAACTTTTGTTGCAATATTTGCTGCATCTATGGCGCTTGTAAACAGAGATTTAAAAAGAGTTATTGCCTATTCAACCCTGTCTCAGTTAGGTTATATGTTTGCGGCAGCAGGACTTGGCGCATACTGGGTGGCGCTTTTCCACCTGGCAGCCCACGCATTCTTTAAAGCGTTGCTGTTTGTTGGTGCGGGTAATGTTATGCACGCAATGCATGATGAGCTTGATATGTTTAAAATGGGCGGACTTAAAAAGCAGATGAAATGGACTTTCCTTTATATGGGTGTAGCTTCTTTGGCGCTTTCTGGAATTTATCCGTTTGCAGGATTCTTTTCTAAAGATACAATTTTAGAAGCTGCATTTAACGAGCACACATACGGAATTTGGTTTGTGCTTTGGTTTACGGCAGGCTTAACAGCATTTTACAGTTTCCGCCAGGTATTTATGGTATTTTTTGGAGACGAAAGATACCACGAGCTTGGTGTTCATCCGCACGAAGCAAAACCTTATGCTCTTTGGGCAATGGCGCCGCTTGCTGTTTTGGCGCTGATTTTCGGATTCTTTAAAGAAGATTTCGTAGAATTTGTTACCAAATTTTTACCGGCTTACGAAATGAGCGAACATACCGAGCATATGGTTTGGATATTAACAATAGTTACAACTGCAATTGCATTAACCGGTATTATTATTGCTTATTTTAAATATTCTAAAGGCTTAAAACGCAATTTAGAGTTTGAAAAGAAAAATAAAGTTTACAATTTGCTGATAAACCAATATTATATTCCAATTCTTTATGAAAAAACTTTCTCTAAGCCATATAAAGAGTTATCTGAAATAGCGTGGAAAGAGATAGATATGGAAATTGTAGATGCAGGTGTTGACGGAATAGCTAAAGCTGTTAAAGTTATGGGTGATGAAAGCAGAAAAATGCAAAACGGTAATTTATCGAGTTACTTAAAGTGGATGGTTGCCGGATTCATTATAGTAACAGTAGTTTCACTGCTAACTGTCGTGATTAAATAAGGAGAGGGTGTATGTCAAATATTTTAACATTATTAATTTTCTTTCCTCTAATTGCTGCTATTTTTGGTTTCTTTGTAAATAAAAACAGCATTAGAGTGTATGGTATAGCTGTATCGGCAGCAGAGTTTTTGCTGTCGCTTTGGCTTTGGAAGTCTTATGATTCTGCGCAGGCGGGTTTTCAATTTGTAGAAAAAATGCCTTTAATTCCGGATTTTGGCATAAGCTATTATCTAGGAGTTGATGGTATCAGCCTCTTTATTGTGATTATGGCTACGCTTATGACTATGATTGGCATTATTGCACTTAGCGTAAAAGACGGGTTAAAAAATTTAATTATTACCCTTTTATTTTTAGAAGTGGCAATGGTGGGCGTATTTGTCTCTTTAGATGTTATTCTTTTCTATGTTTTCTGGGAATTTTCGCTTGTGCCGATGCTTTATATTATCGGTGCGTGGGGCGGATCAAAAAGAGTATATGCAGCAATTAAATTCTTTATTTACACATTCGCCGGTTCACTTGTAATGCTGGTTGGTATTTTATATTTAGCTTATTTATATTATACAACAACTGGCGTTTGGAGCTTCTCTTTAACAGACTGGTATGCATTATTGCTGCCGATGACAGTGCAAAAATATCTATTCTGGGCATTTTTCTTGGGCTTTGCAATCAAAGTTCCTATGTTTCCGTTTCACACCTGGCTGCCTTATGCGCACGGTCAAGCGCCGACAGTGGGTTCGGTGATTTTGGCGGCAGTATTGCTTAAAATGGGAAGTTACGGTTTTGTCAGATTTTCATTGCCTCTATTTCCGGATGCATCGGTTGCATATATAACGCCTGTTGCTGTAATTGCAATTATTATGATTATTTACACTGCAATGGTAGCTTATGCCCAAAAAGATATGAAACAGGTAATTGCTTACAGTTCTATTTCGCATATGGGTGTAATTATTATAGGAACATTTGCTATGAATGCAGAGGGTATTAGCGGTTCAATTTTTCAAATGCTTTCGCACGGTATTGTTTCGGGAGCGCTGTTTATGCTTGTTGGGGTAATTTACGACAGAAGACATACAAAACTTATGAGTGAATTTGGAGGTTTGGCAAAAGTAATGCCGACATATGCAACTATATTTGTAATAATGACAATGGCTTCGGTTGGGCTTCCTTTAACTATTGGATTTATCGGGGAGTATTTGTCTTTGGCAGGTTTCTTTAAAGTTTCGCCTTTAATGACTGTAATTGCAGGGACATCAATAATTGTAGGCGCGGTTTATATGCTTTCTCTTGTTAAAAAGAGTTTCTTTGGTCCTGTTACAAACCCTGAAAACGAAAAGTTAAAAGATTTAGACAGCAAAGAGTTATGGGCGCTCATTCCGCTTGTGGCAATTGTTGTCTGGCTGGGTATTTACCCAAAACCGGTTTTAGGACCGATTAATAACAGCACAAAAGCTTTAGTGCAATTGATGCACAATAAAGCGCAGACACCAGAAGCTAAAAAAATTATTTTAGTTAGCAAAAAAGCTAAGGAGGCAAAATAATGGAGCCTATTAATGTAAATTTAAACAATTTGAATTTAATTACTATGTCGCCTATGCTGGTAACTTTAATAGGCGCATTGGTAATTTTGTGTATCGATTTAATTAAGCCAAAGCTGGATAAAACACTGTATATTACTTTGGCAATGCTTACAATTTTTATTGCAATCGGAGCCAACCTTAGCTTAGGCACCAATCAAAGAGGGTTGTTCGATACAATTTTAATCGACGGCGTATCTTTGCTTGGACAGTTGCTGATACTGGCGGGTTCTATGCTGTTTATTCCGCTTGCGCTTACAAAAAGAAGATTCCACGAATTTTCGTATCCGGAATTTTTTGCACTCTTTTTGTTTATGATTTTTGGCTTCCAATTTATGGCAGCAAGTGATAACCTTATTCTTATTTTTGTAGGTTTAGAAACAGGTTCTTTGGCGCTTTACACTTTAATGGCAATGCACAATACACGTTTGGCGCACGAAGCAGCTATTAAGTACTTTACAATGGGTGCGCTGGCAGCAGCTTTTTATGCAATGGGTGCTGTGATTATTTATGCAGTTACGGGCTCGGTAGAAATATATTCGGTTGCTAGAATATTGCAAGAGAGACAAAATGAAATAGGTATGTTAATGCCGGTAATCGGCGGCGGGCTGTTTATGATTGTTGCGATTGGATTTAAAGTATCGTTAATTCCGTTTCATATGTGGACGCCTGATGCATACGAAGGGGCAAGCGCTCCAATGGCGGGGTATATGTCTATTGTCCCAAAAGTTGCTATGATGGTAGTTGCTGTCAGACTTTTTGGCGTATATATGGATTTAAATGTAGCAATTATCAAATTAACAATTGTTCTTTTGGCAATTGTGACAACAACAGTGGCAAATATGATGGCTCTTGTTCAAAAAGATGTAAAAAGAATGCTTGCATACAGCTCTATTTCGCATGCAGGTTTTGTAATGGTGGCAATTGCGCTAAATACAACAAAAGGTTACTCTTCAATTTTCTTGTATTACGGATTGTTTATGTTTACAAACCTTGGAGCATTTACAATGCTGTGGATTAGCCGCCATAAATACAATATCCATCACGATAGATTCCACCATCCTTATGAGAAATTTGCAGGTATGATAAAACTTGCTCCAATTCCTGCAGTAATTATGGCAATATTTATGCTCTCTTTAGCAGGTGTGCCTCCGTTTAGTCTTTTCTGGGGTAAAATGTATATATTAAGTGCAATTGTAGATGCCGGCAAAGAAAACTCTAACTATTATATAGTTGCTCTCATTATGGCGCTAAACAGTGCAATTGCGGTTTACTACTACTTAAAACTGGTAGTGTATATGTTCTTAAAAGACCCTGTTGATAACCGGGGCAAAGTGGTTTACGCAAACCGTGCATTCTCTCTTGAATTGGTTGTAGGAGTAGCAGCATTTGTTACAATTACATCAATGTTCTACATTAACCCTCTGATGAGCTTTATTACCGACTTGGTAGGAGCCAGCGGGTATTAATACACCCACCCTCTCTTAATTACCGCATCTCTTCGGATGCGGGATTTACACTTTTTTGCATTTTAGCTACAAAATATTTATTATCACAGTAAGTCTATTAGCTTAGGTTAAAAATAAAGGAATTTTTTGGGTTTATTATTATGCAGCGGTTTAATAAAGTTTTAGCAACCCAAAAAGGAACCCTTTGGATTGCAATTTACTTTTAGCTATTTAGTGTCTTAACAGCTTCTAGCATTTTAAGTCCAGCTTCATTTACACTGTTTTTACCTAAATAGTTAGCCTCTTTAGCTGCAGTGTATGCTTTATCAAAACTCTCTGGTGTTAAACCGCTAAGCTTAATTGCATTTTTAAGATTTTTTGGCAATATTCTAATTTTTTTCTCTTTTACATACATTGTACCTGTATCAGCAATAGCTTTTACAA
>JALWKP010000014.1 GCA_027081355.1 Campylobacteraceae bacterium | reverse complement strand
ATTTTCAATTCCAATTGAACTTTAATTTCATTTAGCCTCTCTTTTACTCTGCTATCTAATTCGCCGCTATCGCAAAGCAGTTTTGCACTGTTATACTCTTTTTTTCTTTGTTCTGTCCGTCCTTCTATCTGCCCGATTTTTGCTAAAATCTGCTCTTGCTCTTTCTGTTTTAAGCGCTGGTTTAATATTTGCTCATCCAGCCGTTTTTGCAGCGTTTTTATAATATCATTGCTCTTTTTAAGCTCCTCTTTTTCAGCTTTTAACTGCTCTATCTCTTTGGCATAACGATACCAGTTTATCTCTTCAAAACTCTCTACTTGCAAAATATCGCGTAATATATCACGCCGTTTTTCTAAAAATTTTAAACTCTTTTTTGCCCTTTGGATATTGGCATTAATTATCTCTAACTTTCTCTCAACTTCTGCAAACTGCCGTTTAAACTCTTCTAATTTTGCAATATTATCCCAGCCCAAAACCCATCTTGATTTATCATTTATATCGAATCTGTCATCTTTTTCGTGGCGGCTGAAATTTGCTTTAAACTGCCCGTTTATACTTAAAGCCCTTTTATATCTTTTAAAGTCTTCCATATTTTCAACGCAAGGTATATCAAATTTTTTATGTAAAATAGATTTTAAAACTCCATAATAAGGCGTATCTGCTTTTAATTCAATTTTATACAGCAGCGATTGGGGCGTATTTATCTCTTGCGAAACCGCCGGCTCTTTTGTATCAACTTTTAAATAAACCAATCTGCCTTTTAAGTTGGTTTTATCAACATATTGGCTTACTTTATCATATAATTTAGCATCAACCAAAACCGACAGTGCGCTATTGTGCATAACCCTCTCTATTGCACCATGCCACTTTTTATCTTTAACCTCTATAAACTCCCCTATAAACGGCAAATCTTCAATATCAAGCCCCAACTCTTTAGCCATACTGTTTCGGATTTTAGATACCTTTTGCGGAATGTTTGAGCGGTTGTTTTCTAAATAAACAATTTCTGCTTCTAACTTTTCAAACTCTTCATTATATCTATACTGCAGTGCAGATTCGGTAGTTATTTGGTTTTGCAATTTTTTTTTTTCTTGCTCTATACTTTCATAAGAAGCGGTTATTTCATTCTTTAAAGTTAAAAAACTATGCTCATTTGAAACCGCTCTGTAACCAAGTTTCTTAATCAATTCATTAAAGCGGAAATTAACCGATTTCACCCTTTGCAAAGTTTCGCTTAAATGCTTAATTTCACTCTCTATGCTGTTAATTCTGTCTGCTCCGTTTTTTTGAAGCTCTAAACGAATATCCACAATATCATTATTAATTTTTTCCAACTCTTGGGTTACTGTTTTTTTAACAGAATTGGCTTTGCTAAGCTTTATTTGCAAAGCTTTTAACTCTTCGCTTAACAACTCTATTTCAAAATGACTAAAGTAAAGGTTTAATGCATCTCTTGCTTTCAAATAAAAAGCGTGGCTCTCTAATGAAGTGTTATATTTTAAATACTCCGATTTTATCGGTTTAAGCATTTCAATTTGCTCCGTTGCTTCCAACACCAGATTGTGGGTATGGTTAAGCGCGGCAAAATTAGCGCACAATTCATCCACTTTACTGTTTAAATTGCTCTCTTCAAGCATATGCATTCTGATAAATTGCGTTAAATTGCCGATAGATTTAAGAGAAACAGTCTGATAAAACAG
>JALWKP010000013.1 GCA_027081355.1 Campylobacteraceae bacterium | reverse complement strand
TAACTGAAATTCAAACTAGAAATAATGAAAGAACAGATAAATCTGTTCCAGATGCGGTATCTAAACCATGGTTAAGCGTAGCTGTAAACAATATAAGCAGCAGCGGTTTTAATATTGCTTTGGAGCGCTCTGAAACAACCAAAGGGGCAATTACTAAAGATGAAACTATTGCCTATTTAGCTGTTGATTCATCTTTAAAACCATATAAACACTATTTTGCTGATAATTTACAAGAAAAAATAGAATATGAAACCATTTTAACAGGTAATAAAATTACAGGTTATGATGATAGCACACAAAGTGTATCTTTTTCAAAAAGTTACACAAATCCGGTTGCTGTGGCAAAAAAATCTTCTCATAATGAAAACGATGGAGGCTGGTTTAGACGAAAAAATATAGCAAACGATTCGATAGATTTGGTAGTTGATGAAGATAGAGCCAAAGATAAAGAAAGAAGCCATACTGCAGAAAAAGCTTCTATTTTAGTTTTTTCACAGCCTTTTGATGCTGATTTTTATCCTTCGTCTAATGCAAAATTAATAATTAACGAGGTTCTCTACAAAGAGACTAAAAAAGGGACAAATAATGATGAATTTATAGAGATGTATGTTAAAAAAGGAGGTAATTTAAAAGGTTTTGCCGTAAGTGATCAAGATTGCAACTACTATATTTTTACACAAGAGTGCCAAGTAAATGCCGGAGATTATGTAATACTTCATACAGGCAGCGGAATTAACAATTGCAGCGGCAGTGTTAAAGAATTTTATCAAAACAAATCGCAATATTTTAATAATACAAAAGATGATGTTTTGCTTATTAAGCCTATTTTGGATGTTACAACAACAACTAATAAAAGTTCTTGCGGAACAAAAACATTTAACGGAGAACCTGCAGATTATATTGCTTATGGTTCTCAAGGAGGCACCGTAGATTCAATCCCTACAAGTTTAAAAGGCGTTACTTTAAACTGGAATGAACAATATGTTAATGAATTAGATAATGCAAGCAGCGGAGTTTCTATTTCTTTAACACCTAATGCAAATGACAGCGACAAGGCAGCATGTTGGGAATTTACCGCAAGCGGTAATGCAAAAAATAACGGTTGCAGTAATTATTTGCCTACTCAAGATACCAATCCAAACATTGCATATAAAGATTCAAAAGGACATAGCAATAATGCAATGCCGAGTATGAGTATCAAAAAAAGTTCAATAATAATAAGTGACCCGGTAAATGATACAGATAAACCCAAAAGAATTCCAGGAGCAATAATGCGTTATTGCTTTAAAGTAGATAATACCGGGGAGGGTAATGCTAATAATGTTAAGATTAAAGATACCTTAAGTAATAATGGAAAAGATAATCTGCAATATGTGAAATCCGGTTCTATGATACAAAATATAAATAATGAATGTGATTGTCAAAGCAGTAAAATGGATGAGAATAAAGGTTCAATAAATGGAAATAAAGTCACTATCGATATCGGAACACTTACTGGGACATCCACGCCGGCAACCTCAAGAGGCTGTGCATTTATAGAAGTAAAAATTAAGTAATTGTATTTATTTTTTTCAATAAAATTGCAATATACAATTTGGATTCTTTGTGCACTGATAATTTTCATCTCCTAACCCCTCCAAACCTGTGTAAAATCCACACACCAATATAAAAAACCCTAAATTTCTAAAACCCTTCCCATTTTCCCGTAAAAAATATAACAGTGC
>JALWKP010000012.1 GCA_027081355.1 Campylobacteraceae bacterium | reverse complement strand
CCTCAACACCCTTATGGTTATACCCTAAAGAGTGGTTTACCACACTGCCGTTTTTATCTAAAACATAAGCTTTGAAATTACCTTTTGTTAAATTTGTCAAAAGTGTGCTAAAGTTTTCTCCTTTTCCTTTTGCCACATCTGTTAAAACGCTATCGCCATTTTCAAATTCAAGTTTAACTCTATATCCATAAGCAGATTTTGAACCATTTTTATCGGTATAGATTTTACCTCCTGCTAAATTGTGGCATATCATACACACTCTGCCATGGCAGTGGTCTCTTCCTTTTGCAATATTAATGGGGTCTGTATTGCTTAGCTGAATTAAAGAGTTAGCCTTTAAAAGATTTACTTTAAATGCATCTACATGAAAATTTTTATCGTTTTTTGCATAAAGCACAAGCTCTCCGTCGCTATCAATTAGCACATCTTTATAGCGGGAGTTTGTAATAAATGTCTGAAAATTGTAATTGTCTATATGTCCTATATCAATACCGTCATCTAATGGATGACTTGGGTCTATTGCTTTTAAATTGCCACCTCCATAATCATCTGTATTATCTACTCTGATATAAGCATATGGTGTATAAGTAAAGCTAGATTTGTAATCTCTTTTACCATCTTTTTTAATTGCAACTGCTGCCCAAAAGCTGTTGTCTTTGCATTTAATCTTGCCATCATTAAAAATACACGCTTGATATTTTGTATGCCCCGTTTGCTTATTTACTGAATATTTTACAAAAAGAAAATCTTTGCCAATACCGTAATTTGTAACATATTTATACCCTTTAGTTAAATCTGTTTCAATTAAAGTAACAGGTTTGGCGCTGCTGCCGTCTTTTTTAGCAGCCTTTAGCAAAATATCGCTTCCATAAATTACATAATTATGTGTAAAAGCTCTAATTCTTTCTAATTTATCATCAGGGTTTGGAGTTATTTTAGTAACACTTTCACTTACTATATTTACTCTGTAAAGATTTTTATCACTTCCTATAAAATAGAAGCTATCACCTTGCAGACTTGTTGTGCCATGTCCGCTTAAAACTGTTACACCGCCTAGCGAAATCTCTGTTGCACTTGCGCTGCTTTTATCAATTTTATAAAGCTTATCATCGCTGTAAACTACACAATAAGTTGTGCCTAAAATATCGCCTTCAAAATCTCTGCTGCCGGCACTTATGATATCTGTGCAGCTGCTCATATCCAAAGAGCATTTTTGAATTTTCTTGGAAGCATTATCATAAACTAAATAGCCATCAATTGCATCACCAAAAGACGGATAGGTTACGGTTAAAAATTTTTTATCTCCAAAATTAACTTTATTTCCATCTGGTGTGATTAAAAGAGTTTTTCCATCTTTTTGTGCAGTTAAATACCATTTAACTCCTAAATAATCAACATCTGAAAAATCGGGATTTGATAAATTACTCTCTAATACTTTTGCGCTTATTGCAATGCTTTTATTCATATCTACACTGTAAGCTGTGCCGCCAGATACATAATAAAGCTTAGTTAAATGTAAGTTTTTATATCCGTTAGAAGTTTTATCATAAGAGCTTCCAACAACTGGATAGCGAACATCAAGCGTTTTGTTAATATCTCCATTTGAGCCGACAATCACATTTTTTAAACTGCCTAGAGATTTCTCATTAACCTCTCCCCAAAAAATATGACTATTGGCTCCTCCTTGCTTTTTTAAGGTATAAATATCGCCGTTTGCAGAGCTGTTTTTATAATCATCTGCACT
>JALWKP010000011.1 GCA_027081355.1 Campylobacteraceae bacterium | reverse complement strand
TTGCATAACTTTTAAGTGATTCATTCTCTAAGCCTAAAACAGCCCTTGCCATATAGTTTAAATCGTAAGCGCCAGCCATTGGTGCAGCGGCATCTACCTCTATATGTTTGCTTTGTAATCTCTTTAGTGTAGCCATAGAGACATATCCACCCTCGCTAAAACCAGTTATATAAAGATGATTGTTTAGCTTAATGCCATTTTTCTTGGCAAAGGTTTTTACAGCTTTTATAAAATCTACCGATGCATTAGCCGAAGAGTCTTTTATCATATAAGGATGATAATATTTACTCGAATCACCATAACCAATATAGTCTGCCTCTAGTGTAGCAAAACCTGCTCCTGCAGCAGAAAAAAATAGAGATGGCAAGCTAGGCTGTTTTGTTCTTTTAGCTTTTATGGTAGGGGCATTTTCGTTTAGTGTTATTGTTCCATGGCTATAACTGACCATTGAGATAGCGTCTTTTTTGCCTACGGGTAAGCTCAACAATCCAGATGCATGAATTTTCTGGTTATGGCTATTTGTTGTTATGTATGGTATTTTATATACCTTTAAACCATATACCTTTATGTTACCTGCACCAAAGTTCTCTATTATTTTGGCTACTTTTTGGCTACTTAGCTCAAATAGTAGTTCTCCACCTATCATCTGTTTTGAGATAGTTGGTTTTGAGTTCAATCTATCTGTACATCCTGCAAATAAGGTAATAGAAGTTACTGTAAGAAGTAGTTTTAAGTTTTTTAATTTCATTTTTTTCCTTTTCTTTTTTTGATATCAATAGTATCTAATAATAAAATGAGGAAATAATGAGGGTTTATATATTTTCTCATTTTATGCTTATTTTATTTGGTTATAGTTTTAGTATGAGAGCAAAAATAGAGATTTTAACAGCAATTATAGTTCCGATTATTATAACTTTGGCAATTTCTGTGCTACTGGTTTTTTGGGTAAATAGTAGCTCGAATAATTATGCATCGGTTAATATTTATAGCAATAGTGGTAAATTAGTAGTTAATAATAACGATACAAATAGTACGATTTTTAAAGATATTAAGCCAGCTATTTATCTTTTTAAGACAAAAAATAGCATCACTATCGATGATATTGCAAAGTTTGATGATAAATTTAAACCCTTTTTGCCCAAAGAAAATTTTTCGGATACAAACACCACATATTGGCTTAAAATAGATTTAGGCAAAAATTTTCCAACTGGTAGGTTTATCTGCACTTACGGCGATGCCGATTTTTTCGCTAGTAGTATAAAAAAGCATCAAAACCTGCAAAAGTTTAAACTTGATGGTACGCAAAATTTCTCTTTTTCTTACAGCAGAGGCGATGCTAGAGTTTACTACTTTAAACTATTGCCAAAACGATATAAGAAGGCTTATAAATTTATTGAGATTGCAACACCGAAAACATTTTATGCTTATAGTAATTTATACAATAAAATAGAGATACTTTTAGGTGTTGTTCTGGGGCTTATTTTAATGGCATCAATTTACAATTTTGCACTCTTTTATTACAATAGGGAGAAATCTTTTTTATACTATTGTCTTATGCAGCTTGCAATGGTTTTAACTCTATTCGATTTATCTGGTGCTTTTGCATGGAGAGAAGAGAGTATATTTTTTAGAAACGAAACAGTTTTAGAGATTTTAGTTTTGAGTGTTGCCATTTTTGCAGGTTTTTTTGCAGCAACTTTTTTAGATTTTAAAAAGTTTTTGCCAAAGTTAAATAGAGTTGTGAAAATTA
>JALWKP010000010.1 GCA_027081355.1 Campylobacteraceae bacterium | reverse complement strand
CAGGTGCACATTTTTCCGTTTAGAATGAGCAAAATAAATTTGGCTAAATATAAATCGAACAGATGGCACAAGTTTTGGCTAAATTTAAAAACAGGCTATGATATTTTCCAAAAAAATCATATACCGCCAAGAGTTGAAGTTCAAGAAAAACAGTATGTATTTAAAAGTGTGTTATAATATAAAAAAGTTTTAAGCAGGTGCAAATGAACGATTTTAAATCGGGTAAAAAAACTTATCTTTTTTGGGCTCTTATTGTTACATTGTTTATTGGTTTCTGGCTGCTGTGGCTGGGAGTTGATGCATATATTTTAACAAAAGACCCTTTATCGCATATAGAGAGTTCCAAAGCGATACTTATGGCAGTTTTGGCATTCTTTCTTTTTGTGCTGCTGCTTAGCGGTTTAGTGCTATCTACAATGATTGGAAACAAGCGCTACTCCCGCTATTTTTCTATTTATATAGGTATGCTTTTTCTTGCTCTTTTGGTTATCCGTTCTTTTATCCGGTAAATTATGCCAATTTTTCATTATGAGACCACTGCACAATAGTTAGCTCCAAAGTATGGTGCTAGAAAGTATCATAAATTAAATAAAATTACTCGAAAGCCTAGCCAAAGCTAAGCCCAGAGGAATTTTTTTGATTTATGATATTTTATTAGTGCCGTAATTTGGGATTACTATTGTGCAGTGGTCTCATTATCAACTCAGATTATTGAGGATGCTCTTTAAAGAGTTTAAAAGTGCGCCAGAAATTACCGGTAAAGTTTAATTACCGGGCAGCCGTTTTTAAAAGATATTTTGTTGTTATTTTCGACCCCATACCAGTGTCCGCCTTTTATCTCGTTTTTTTCGGAGATTTTGTTTTGGCTTTTTGACTCTTTTGTATATACCATTTGCCATTTCTCCTCTTTTTTTAAACTGCACTTTTTTGGCAGAAAGAATATATCTCTTGCAGGGGCGATGTTTTGGATTATTTCGTTTAAATCTTTTTTATCTATATGCAAAATTTTCTGCTTATAAGCCTTTTGCAAAAGCGATTTAACTTTTTTAGCTTCGATTACTATCGCTTTGCCCTCTTTGCTGTATGCAAAGTTTTCCTTTTTTAAAAATAAAATTGAGATATTATTATCTTTTATAAAATCACTTTGCAGATACTCTTTTTTTGCCAATTGGCTTAGCTTTTTGGCATCAATTTGCACCCCTTTTTTGTTAAAATATACCGCTATGCTGTTAGGCAGCGCCGGGCAGGCAGACAAAAGAGCCGAAGAGATTAAAATATAAAACAGATGCTTCATTTCTGCCACCTTATTGAATTAATTTTATCTCAACACGGCGGTTTTTTGCTTAGTTTGCTTTGGTATCGTTTGGGACAATGGGGTTTGCTTTGCCAAGCCCTTTGATTTTAATTTTTGTTGCATCAATTTTACCGCAGTAAATTAAAAAATCCGCCACGCTTTGTGCCCGTTTAAAAGAGAGAGCCAAATTATACTCATCGCTTCCGACATTATCGGTATATCCGCTAACGACTATTTTTTTGGGACTGTTTTGAGCAATGTAAGCGCTAACAACTTTTAAAGCCTCTTTGGCTTTGGGTTTGAGCATAAATTTATTAAAATCAAAAAGCACTTTTTCTGGAACCGTCAATTTTTCGCCGCCCTCTATTTTTTGCACGCTAATGCCTACTTTTTAGGCTTTGGCGCTTCTTCTTTGCTTGAGTATTTGGCTGCTTTAATGTCGGTTATTAAAAGGTCATACGCTTGCGGGGCAAGAGGTGCAAAAGCGCGCTTTCACTCAAAACCTATAATGTCTGTTTTAGGCGTAAAGGGAGTTGAAGCTATTCGTTTTCCATTTAAATAAATTCGTAACAGATGCCGTCTTGCTTGAATTGCAATATGAAACTTTTTCTTGTGGCATGCTGGGGTATTGCGAAGTTCTCCTGCACCGCTTAAAGATATATGGCATCCCATTGGTTCAAAAGCAAAATGTAATGCTTTTTCAACTTTGGGCTCTTTTTTTGCAGGATTGATGCTTAAAATATTAAAATCATACGGCACATCGCGATAATTGTTTGTAAAAAGAGTAAATTCAATAGAGAAATCATCTTTTCCTAAATTAATCTTTTTTAAAAATCCAAATTTAGAAGCACTTGTGGGAGCAAACCAGATTTTATTCTTATATTTAACGCACTCTCCCATGCCTTTGATTTTATCAAAACTTGACGGAATTTCGCCGACAGAGCATTTGCTGAAATCTTCGCTAAAAAGCACTTTATCACCCGGCGTAAATTTAATTTTTTGTCCGGTTACCAAAGCGCCTCCAAAAATCATAACAGGCAGTAATAGCAGTAAAAAGAGTTTTTTTATTTCAGCCCCTTATAAGTTTTGCTGCTGCATATTATAACACTAAATTATTGCCTGATTTTAAAATATTTCATAAAAATATTAGAATAGATTGCAAAAAGGGTTCAAATAGAGAAAAGAGATTAGAAATTAGAGATTAGAATATTTGTAATCCGCATTGAGACTGTGAAATAAGTTAGAAAATTCAAGGCTCATTAAAGCTCTATAACCAAATTAGAAGGGTTTAATAATTTAATACAAAAAACCAAATAACCATAACGGTATCTTATTTTTAAATCCGACTTCTATATTATCAGCTGCTATATAACTATTTGGTAAATCTTTTATCTGCATAAATCCTTTCTTTTTTCCGCCAATTTCAAAAAGGTATTTTTCATTTATTAAAAAATCACCCTTCTTAGGATAGTGTAAATTGTAACTATACTGCAATTGCGAAACAAAAAAAGTTTCTCTGATAGTTCCTATCTCGCTATTAGTGCATAATATTTCAAAAAGATTTGTATTGTTTAAATATATTTTACTTGGCTTTTGAATAAAAGTATTACCTCTGCTAATGCCATCTATTGTGTTTATCAAACTCCCTTTATTTAGATAAAGCAGATAACTCTTTAGTGTGTTTTTAGATATACCAATAAGTTTAGATATAGCTTCATAATTTATCTCATACGGGTTGCTTCTGCAAATTACTTGCAACAGTTTTTGCAGCGACTCTATTTTAGAAAAAGAGATTTTATAAATTGTTGCAATATCAAAAAAGAGTGTCTCATTAACAATTTCTACCAATCGCTGGTGATAGCTTTTGCTGCCTTCCATCACAAATGGGTAAGCCCCAAATTTTAAATACTCTTTAAAATATTTTAAAGGTTTGATTTTTTGTAAAATCTCTGCCGATATATCAATATGGTTATTTAATAACTCTTCTAAATCATACGCTTTAAATTTTTCGCCTATTTGCAACTCTATATATTCACGCAAACTTAAAATTGGCAACCTGTATATTAAAGCCCTTCTGCTTAAATCGCTTTGGCACTCCTCTAAACTAATAGCCGAAGAGCCGGTAAAAACAACTTGCAACTCAAAAAAGTCATATATGTTTTTTAAATCTATACAAAAGTTCTCTTTTTTATGAATTTCATCTATTACTAGCACTCTACCGCCATATTTAGAAAACTCTTCTGCTATTTCAAAAAGAGAGTGCGAAGCAACAACAGGGTGGTCACAGCTAATATATAAAAACTCATCGCTTTTTAACTCTAAACTTTTAAGATACTGCAAAACCATAGTAGTTTTGCCAGCACCCCTAGCCCCAATTAGAGCAATCATTTTTGCATTAAAATCTATTTTTTTAAACAAAAAACGGCGATATTTAGGAAGCTTTTGAGAAAGTTTAAGTGTAGAATATTTTAAAAGCTGCTCAATCATTTTATACTCCAATCAACCTATTGACTATATTATAACATAAAACGATTAATGTATTAATTGATTTAAAAATTAATAATTTCTATATTTTAGCAATTTTTAATACAAGACCCCAAACAGCCAAAGCGGCAGCTTATTTTCAAAACCTATTTCTATATATATTTGTCCCCGTTTCACTGCGGGATTTAGTCGCTTTGCTCCGGCATAATTAAAGCTTTTCTTTTTTTTGCCGATTTTGAAAATATATTTTACGTTTACTGAATGGATATAAAATCCATAAGCGCCAAACTGAACTTATTGCAATTTTTTACTATTTAAACCCAAAATTGCATTAGCCGATACATCATCTGCGCTGATGCACCTTCTAATGCAAATTTTGGGTTAAACTTTTAAAATAGTGAAACATTGCAATTTCTCCGAAATATGGGCTAAAGAGGTTTAGTATCGGCACAAAGTTAAACAGCACTGTAATAAAGCTTATAAAATATATTGCGATTTTATGTTCTTTAATTATCGATTTATCCGCTTTTTGGTATGAAAGCGAGAGTGCGTCGTAACTTATGGTATCTTTTACGAGCCAAATCCAAAGCGCTATTTGAATAAAAAGGTTAAGCACCGGCACAAAAATCAGCGGGAAAAGCACAATGGATAAAACGGTAAATATAACTGCATCTTTTATTGTGTAGCCGATAGATTTAAATGTATTGTTGCGCACAACCTCATCTTCGTTAAAATGGCGTTTTTGAACCGCTTTGATTATCGGTTCGCTAAAAATGCTGGTGACAAAAAGCATTGTTACGATAATTGCATTGTATATTAGGTAAAATGCTATAAAAAATGCTATCGATTTTTCTACTGTTTCAAACGGAAACCAATTTAAGAGCCTCAAAAATTGGGAATATATGTATCCGCCTTCAAAAAACCAAACAGCTCCCCAAAACAGTGCAGAAGCTATAAGTATAAAAACAGAAAGCGACGCAAATTTATCTTTTGAGATTTTACGCAAAATTATATTACCAAAAAATGCGTATATTAAAGCAAATGTTATTAGCACCATCTGCAGCCACAAAAAGCCAGAAAGCATCCAAGCGCCGTTGCTTTTAATCATAGAAAACGGAACATACTCTACTATTTTAGCGCTAATTGCCATTAAAAAGCCCCAAATTGCCGCGCCAAAGGCTATCCAGACAGCGCTTACAATTATGCCGCTTATTAAAACATACTTCATTGTGCTCCAGCTTAAAATTTCTTTAAAAGCAACTGTGATTGATTCCATTGTATTTTTCATAATAACCCCTTTTTATGGATGAAAAAATGCCATTTGGAATATTCCGTCAAAAAATGCTCCAAACAACATAAAAACAAAGTATATCACAAACATTGCCGGAATTGAAGCAAATGCCAGTTTTATTAGCAAAATTACTAAATCTATGAATGGAATATCCACACCTTTTATAATACAGTTTTCTTTATCTATTTGCATTTTATGCCTCCTTGATTTTTTCTTCTAAAATTTCAAGTAAACCTGTATGGCTCTGTTTTTTAACCACCCGCTTTGTAATGAGCCGCAAGGCAATTTCGATAACAAATGCCAGAATAAAGCCGCCTGCGACATAGTATCCAACTAAAGGCAGATGCTTAGATGTATAATGAAGCGCCAAAACAATTGCCAGCGCTGTGCCCAAAATCGCCAGACTTACTAAAATTTTAGAAGCTTTGGTTTCGTTTATTTTCAGCAGATGCCCAATATGCACCAGCGCGTGGATAAAGAGAATCGAAATCGAACCTATTGCCGCAATTTGGGTTAAATTGAAAAAGAGCACGAAAATTATTAAAATCACGGTGCTTACCACCAGCCCTTGGGTCGAGTGCCAGACATTTCGCTCGTAAACCTTTGGCAATTCGCCGTTTACCGCCATTTGGTAAGTTACATTTGTAACCGCATAAAGGTTTGCATTTATCGAAGAGGCGGTGGAAATTAGCGCTGCAATCGACATTATTATAAACCCTTTTTCGCCAAACGCCGGTTTTGCCGCTTCTGCCAAGGCGTAATCTTTTGCTTTAATAATTTCGGGCAGAGGCAAATTGCCAAAAACTGCAAAAGTTACCGCAACATAAAGCGCCATCACAAGCAAAATTGCAATTGTCATAGATTTTAGCATCAATTTACCGGGGTCTTGCATATCTTCGGCGGTATTGGTAATTACCCTAAAACCTTCGTAAGCAAAAAATGTAAGCGCAATTGACGAAAAGATATTTATAGCTGGCGGCGCATCTTTTAATGATAGCAGTTTTGGATTAATATAAAAAAATGCGATTATTGTAAAAAGAATAATGATTGTCAATTTAGTTATAACAATAATGTTTTCACTTTTTGCAATAATAGAACTGCCGGCTAAATTTATCAGCATAAATATCAGCAAAACCCCTACGGCAAAACTGTTTGCAATAAGAGGAGCGCTTGTGCCGGTAAACATTTGGGCAGAATAGACGCCAAAAGTTTTGGCAACCATTGCAATTGCAACCATAGCGCTTAAGTAAAACAGAACCGAAACCGAGCCCGAAAAAACCCCTTCGTCGTAGCACTGCACTAAATACTCTACCAATCCGCCGCGGCTGGGATACACCGTAGCCAGTTTTGCAAGCGAATAACCGCTTAAAAGCGCAATTATTCCGCCAAAAATAAATGAAACCCAAACCAGATTGCCCGCAATCACCCCAGCTTCCCCAAGAAGCACAAAAATCCCGGCACCCACCATCGAGCCAATACCTAAAAAAACAGCACTCCAAAGCCCAAACGCTTTCTCATTTTTCATATGACCTCCTTTTTCCAAAGCATTATAGCGCTAAATTAAAACATTTTTTGTTACTTAAGTAACAAAAAATCCAAATCGAGTGCTGCTAAATAAGTTATTTTAAATAAAAAGATGAAAAGTTGAGAGTTTTAAATTCATAAAATACACAAAGAGGTCACTGCACAATAGTAAGCCAAAATTACGGCACTATAAAATATCATAAATCAAAAAAATTCCTCTGGGCTTAGCTTTGGCTAGGCTTTCGAGTAATTTTATTTAATTTCTGATACTTTCTAGCACCATACTTTTGAACTAACTATTGTGCAGTGGTTTCTTTAAGCATTTAAAACCGTGAATCCCTTTTCTGTTGGGGATGACAGAAAGCAGATATTTTTTTTGCTTTCTGCTTTTAGCTTTATGCCTTTTGCCAATAAATGGGTAATTTGCTCTTAAGCTAATGGCAATAAAGATGCCTTTTAAGCATAAAGATAAAAATGTTTTACCAAGTATGAGACAAAGATACTGCTACTGCGTTTGAATGTGCATTTTTTGTTTTTTCTGTAAATTTGGAATAGCTGTATTTTACTTTTACATGAGTAGCCGGTCTAAATGCGTAATCTGTGCTTACATCAACACCTGCTTTGTAAACTTCTCCTAAATTATAAACTGTAAAACCGCCATTGTCAATTGCAAAAAGTTTTTTACCAGCCCATCCTCCAACAGCAGTTGTCCATTTGCCTTTGTAATTTGACAATTTTAATCCTGCCGAAGTGTAACTCTTGCTAAAACCGTAAGTTGCTGCACTGTTTGGTTTAATATAATTTACTTCTGCTTCTAAATAAAAAGAACCCCATTTTGAATTGTATTTGCCAAAGTTAATACCGGCGTAAGGGCGTAACTGTAAAACTTTTAACTCTTTTGGAGAATAATTTTTATATTTGCTATAATAAACATCTAAACCCAAATTGTATTTTAAATATTGATAATAATTGATACCCAAAATTCCCACTATACCGTCATCTGTCGGTTTGTCATCACTGTTGATATAATGTATTCCGCCTTTTACAAAGTAATTTTTACCAAAATATCTTGTATAAATTGCAGTAATATCATTTTGGTCTAAATCTGGTAAACCGTTTTTATATTTGATATTAATATTTTCCAATCCCAATTCAAATTTATTTGGAAAACTGTATAACGATGAATAAAGACCTACTACATAAGCTTCGTCTTTTGTTGAACCGCTGTAATTAATATATGCGCTATAAGGCATTAAAGCAGTAGAAACTTTTGCCAATGCCAATGTTGCACTAAATGCTAAAAGTGTTAATGTTTTTTTCATTTAGGTATCCTTGTGTTAAATTTATTAAATAAAAGTATAATATAATTGTTTTAAAATCATCTTATTTCCGATAATATGGAACTAATTTTATATACTTTTAGAAACAAAACTGCACATTTGCAATATCAGCATTGAAAGCG
>JALWKP010000009.1 GCA_027081355.1 Campylobacteraceae bacterium | reverse complement strand
TATCAAAAGCTATAACTTTGCCTTCAATAAGCCCCAAACCTTCATGAGAGCCGAACTCTTCACTGCTGTTAAAGAGCAGTTGCATTCCAAGGCAGGTTCCCATCAGGTATTTTCCGCTTTTGGCAAATTCTAAAATCGCTTCTTTCAGTCCTATTTTATTTAAATGCTCCATCGCATCGCCAAATGCTCCGACTCCAGGAAGCATCAATTTATCGTAATTTTTCAGCTTTTCAGGCGTGCAAACAATTTCGGCTTTGGCGCCCACTTTGTTAAAGGCGTTTAAAACCGAGCCTAAATTTCCCATATTGTAATTAACTATTGCTATCATTAAGCCTCCAAATGCGCTTTTAGGGTGTTAAACATATTCTCATCCACACTTTCGCCGTTTCTTTTTTGCTTATTCATATCGCGATAGAGCCACTCTAAATAACCTCTGTCGATTTCAAGCACTTCGGCAATCTTTTTACCCTTGTATTTGCCGAATTTAAACTTTTTAACAAGCACCGGCTTTGTGCTTAGTTTAACTAAAATTTCGAGCGCCTCCTCTTTTGGGCACTCTTTGCAAGCCCTTTTTACAAGCTCGTTAAAAAACATTTCTAAAATTATAACATCACTTAAGGCCGAATGCGCTTTAATCTCTATGCCAAACCTGCCCGCTTCGCGCTCTTCATCCTCTCTGCTAAATAGAATATACCTAAATGTCTGCAATTTGTAATTTGGCAGCGGGTAACTGTATTCGCCTAAAATTTCATCCTCTTCAAAGAGGTGCTTTGCACACTGGAGGGTGTCTATCAGCTTTGCTTTGGGGTTAAACCCGTAAAATTTCAATCTCTCCAAATCAAACGGCAGATTGTGGGCTATAAAGTAGTTATCCGGGCGGTTTAGCGAGTCTATCTTTTGCCAAAAAGCGCTTTTTGTAAAGGGCTCTTTGCCTTCCAAATCTTCATTTCTAATCCCGTGCGTAACCATAGCTTCGGGCGCAATCAATTTGCCATCAACCGTAGAGCAAAGTTCATCAAAATACTCAATCAAATTGCCGTTAATATCCTTAACAACCGCCCCTATCTCAATAATCTGGTCATCCTGGGCGCTTCCTGTTGTTTCGGTATCAAAAAAAATCAACTTCAAACCGCTGTTTTCCTGTTTGCTAAAATCAAAATCAAATAAATCCAAAATTCTTCCTTTTTGTTTTTAGCCTGACGGCTAAAAAGCTGAAAGCACAAAGCTTAAAGCAAAAAGCCGTTGGTGCGGCTAGCGCCGCGTTTAATATTTGCGGCAAAGCCGCTTAAAAAAGGCGAAGC
This sequence comes from Campylobacteraceae bacterium, assembly GCA_027081355.1. Lineage (GTDB taxonomy): Bacteria > Campylobacterota > Campylobacteria > Campylobacterales > Sulfurovaceae > JAADEQ01. The sequence continues at coordinate 6,962 of JALWKP010000009.1, read as the reverse complement.
CACTTTGTTAGCTTTTAGCTTTATACTTTTAGCTTTAAGCTTTAATCAATCCGCCGGGCGGTAGTTTTTTTCGCGTTCTTTTTTGCGTTTTAGGGCTTCTTCTTTTTTCTTTTCCATCATTATAGCATCTTGAAGCTCTTCTTCACCGTCAAATTTCGCTCCGTCTAAAAATTTTTCAACATCATCAAACTGTCCGGTTTTTACTCCCCAAATCAGAGCAAACAGACCAAACGCCCCAAGAGCCGTTGAAACACCTATCATAACTGCTATTATATTATCACTCATATTTATCCTTTTGGTGTTTTTAGCCTAACGGCTAAAAAAGCTGAAAGCAGAAAGCTTAAAGCTAAAAGCCATTGGTGCGGCTTCATTCGGAAAACAGAAAGCCAAAAACAGAAAACGGATAAATTCTGTTGTCTGTTTTCCGTTATCCATTTTCAGTATGCGGAGCCGCTTAAAAAAGGCGGAGCCACTTTGTTAGCTTTTGGCTTTGTGCTTTTAGCTTTTAGCGTTCAAAACTATGTTTTGAACCTAAATATCCTAAACGAATTCCCCACAACTATAAGAGAGCTTAAACTCATCGACAGCGCAGCCACAAGCGGGGTTACAAAGCCGGCGACTGCGAGCGGGATTGTTATGCTGTTGTATAGCACGCTTAAGCCTAAATTCTCTTTAATTGTTTTAAAGACCTTTCTACTTAATATAAACGCTTCTTTGAGGCTCTTTAGCGAACCGTTTAGCAACACAACATCGCTCACTTCCAGCGCCACATCGGCTCCGCTTCCCATTGCTATGGCTATGTCGCTTTTAGCAAGCGCGATAGAGTCGTTTATCCCATCGCCTGCCATTACGACAATTTCGCCCTCTTTATGATACTGCTCTATAATTTCGGCTTTATCTTGTGGCAGCAGCTGTGATTTAACCTCGTCTATTCCAACTTCAGCTGCAATATTTTTAGCCACCTCTTCTTTGTCGCCTGTTAGCATCACAACCTTTATGCCAAGCTTTTTAATAGCATTTACAAACTCTTTTGCACCCTCTTTTATGCTGTCTCTCAACTCAAATACCGCTAAAACTTTGCCATCAACCGCAAAAGCGTAAATAGAATTTTCGCTTTGGTAATCAAATTTTACCCCAAACTCTTTTAAAAGTTCCAAATTTCCGCCAAGCACTTTGTGTTTGCCAATTTCTGCCATCACCCCTTTTGCACGCAACTCTTTAGACTCTTTTACTTCCATTTCTTGCAAGCTCTCTTCGCGCTCTTTAAGAAATTGCGCAATACCTTTGCTAATAGGGTGTTTTGAGAGTTTAGCCAAAGTGTAAAGCAAGCTTTTATCATAACTTTCAAACTCTTTAAAAGCTGCAACTTTCGGGCGCCCTTCGGTTATTGTGCCTGTTTTGTCAAGCGCTAAAACAGTAGCTTTTGCCATAGTCTCAAGGCGGTTTGCCTCTTTAAAAATAATACCGTCTTTTGCAAGTCTGGATATTCCTATTAAAGTAGCCATCGGCGTTGCCAAACCAAGTGCGCACGGACAAGCAATTACAATTACGCTAATAGATATTATTAAAGAGCGTTCAAACCCGACGCCGCCTATAAAATACCACCCCAAAAAGGTTGCAATTGCAATTGCCAAAATGGTTACGCTAAAATATCCGCTAACCGTATTTGCCAGCTGTTCGATTTTTGGCTTTTTGGTAACCGCATCGCTTAAAAGTTCGTTTATCGTAAACAGAAGCGATTCATTAGCCCGTTTTGTGGTAATATATTCCACATTGCTATCTAACACAATCGAACCGCTTAAAATCTCATCGCCCGGCTTTTTAAGCACCGGTTCGCTCTCGCCTGTCAGCGCGCTTAAATCAAAACTTGCACTCCCGTGCTTTAAAACCCCGTCTATTGCCACTTTATCGCCCGGCTTAAGCTCTACGGTGCTTCCAGCCTCTACATTTTCAATAGGCACAAGCTTTTTGCCCTCCTTGCTTACAACCATAAGCTCCGTAGGGGTAGAACCCATAATTCTATCGAGTGTATCAACCGCTTGGCGCTTGCTTAAAATTTCTAAATATTTACCCACAAGCACGAAAGTGATAATCATTGTAACCGAATCAAAATAAACTTCGCCCTTGTGCGTAACCATCGCCCAAATAGAGTAAATGTAAGCCAGCAACGCACCCGTGCTTACAAGAAAATCCATATTTATAAAACGGTTTTTAATTCCGTAATATGCACCCCTAAAGAAAATCCAGCCGCTGTAAAAAAGTGTCGGCGTAGCCAGCGCAAACTCTGCAATATTTAAAATATGCTTTTTGCTTGCCTCCATTCCCGTAAAATAGCCTGCATACTCGGCGATTGCAATCCACATAATATTCATTGTTGCAAACACTGCTACCAAAATACGGGTGTAATATTCATTTCGCAGCTTAACCGCTTTCTCTTCTTGAACTGCCGGGTCGTAAGGGTAAGCGTTGTATCCGATAGCGCGGATTGTCTCTATAATTTTAGAAAGCTTAATTTCATCGCCGTCCCAAATAACTTTGGCTTTATTGTTAGAGTAATTTATTGTCGCCTCTACAACCCCCGGCGTTTGGTGCAGCACTTTTTCATTCAGCCACACACACGCCGAACAGTGGATGCCTTCGATAATAAGATTTATTTCGTTAAAGCCCTCTTTTGTGGTTTTTACATACTTTTTATAAAACCCTTCGGCATCGAAACGCTCTAAATCGTCAAAGTTTACATTAACCGGTTCTAGCTTATTGTTTCCTAATTTTTCATAAAAACTGTCTAAATTTTTACTGTTTAAGAGCTCATAAACCCCCTCGCACCCTTTACAGCAAAAATAAAGAGTCTCCCCCTCGCGCTCTTTTTTAATCATAACAGATTCATCAAATTCCAATTTACAGTGAGAACAGGCAATTTTATTCAATTTTTTCCTTTGGAAAAGTATAAAGCTTTAAGCTAAAAGCTAAAAGCATAAAGCCAACAAGGTGGCTGCGCCTTTTTTAAGCGGCTTTGCCGCAAATATTAGACGCGGCGCTAGCCGCACCAACGGCTTTAAGCTTTCGGCTTTGAGCTTTAAGCTTTAAGCTAAAAGCTAAAAGCTAAAAGCCAAGAAGGTGGCTGCGCATACAGAAAACTGATAACGGAAAACGGACAACAGAATTTATCCGTTTTCTGTTTTCAGCTTTCTGTTTTCCGAATGGATCCGCACCAACGGCTTTAAGCTTTCGGCTTTGAGCTTTCGGCTAAAAGCTAAACAAGGTGGCTGCACCTTTTTTAAGCGGCTTTGCCGCAAATATTAGACGCGGCGCTAGCCGCACCAACGGCTTTCGGCTTTAAGCTTTAAGCTTTAAGCTAAAAATTAAGCCATAAGCTTAATTTTTTATTAGATTTTATCTAAAAGAAGCAAAAAAATTAGTATAATTTGCCAAAGTTTTTTAAAAAGGGCTTAAAGTAGTGAATAGCAGTAATATTTCCAGCATTGCAAACCTGCCGACAATTTACGGGGATTTTAAAATACAGGCGTTTAAAGAGGGCGACAGGGAGCATTTGGCGGTTTTTACCCCAAGCCTTCCAGAAATTCCGCTTGTGCGCGTGCATTCAGAGTGCCTAACAGGCGATACTTTGGGCTCTCTTAAATGCGACTGCGGAGAGCAGCTTCATGCAAGTTTAAAACTAATTGCCAAAGAGGGCGGATTGCTAATTTACCACCGCCAAGAGGGCAGAAATATCGGGCTTTTTAACAAAGTAAACGCTTACGCCCTGCAAGATAAAGGCTATAACACAATCGAAGCAAACCACCAGCTTGGCTTCAAAGCCGATGAGCGAACTTACGGTATTGTGCGCGAAATACTAAGCCATTTTGGCATAAAAAAACTGCGCCTGCTAACCAACAACCCAAAAAAACTAGACGCCCTGGAGGGCTTTGAAATAATAGAGCGCATACCCTTAATTATAAAACCAAACGAAAAAAACAGAGATTACCTAAAAACCAAAAAAGAACAAATGGGGCATTTGCTATAGGGATTTAGCTTTGAGCTTTAAGTGCTTAAGATTAGAGATGCCCTACAATACCATTAAGTTAAGCTCAAACCATCCATAAAATGCAAAAAGCTTAAAGCAGAATAGAGAAGAGAGATTAGAAATTAGAGATTAGAGAAATTTATTTTTTGATTGTAGGGTCGGTTTACCGACCAAATGATTGACCAATCAATTATAATATCATTTAAAAACCGCATTTTACCGTTTTCTGTTGTCCATTTTCCGCACGGGATTACAGGATGCAAATAACTTTTTGCTTTTTGCTTTAAGCTTTGTGCCAAAAAATGGAAATATTAACGCTTAACTTAATGGTAATGGAGGTGCCTTAAGGTTTTTATAAAATCTTAAGAAAATAGTTTGCTCCAAAGTATGGTGCTAGAAAGTATCGGAAATTAAATGAAATTACTCGAAAGCCTAACTGGCATTGTGCCATTTTGTGTAGAAAACTAAAAGCGGATATATTGCAGCAATTTCATAAATAGCGCTTTTGCGATTTCTCTTATCTAAACGGAATTATGGGATAATTTTTTCTTTAAACCTTTTATTTATTCGGCATTAAGCCCTGAAGCGGATACTTTGTTAAATCAGGATATGTGCCGTTTAAGCCTTTTCCGTCTCTTCCGTGACAGCCTGCGCAATTGCTGCTAAAATATAAAGAGGCATCTTTTGCATAATTTTTATTGCATTTTTTGCCGCTTAACTCATATACGTAACAGGCTACATCGTTTGCTTTATCTTTTGGAACATATCCGCCGTCCATACCCTCTTTTTGAAATCCTAAACGGTTTGAGCCATTGTTTATTACATTTACTATATAATTAACTACTAAATCTTGAGTTAAATTTTTATCATTATACTTTATGTAATTTCGATTAACAGTTTTAATATCTGCTTTGGTTTTTTTAATTTTATTTTTGTGCAAATAGGTATAAACTGCATTTAAAATTACTGATAAAATCACTATAAATACAAATAATTCCACTTTTTTCATATATTAGACTTGTTGCGATATAAGGATACACCATAAATAGGCTTTAAAGAAGCAAGATTGTGCAAAACTTTTTTTGAGGCATAGCCAAAGCTATGGTGATAAAAAATTTTGTGCAAGATTGCTTCTTTAAAGCCTACCCTTCGGGCTTTACATATTTGTCCATATCCTGCGTTAAGACTCCTTGGTGCAACCCTGCAGCGAAGCGAGGACAATTATCTCTAGCTAGTCCTGCGTCGTCTTGCCTTGTATATGAACAAATATGTAAAGTTTATGGTGCATCCTTATATTGCAACAAGTCTATTAAATTATAACTTAAAATATTTAAATAAATTCTAATTTTTGCAAATTATATTTTTTATCTATTAAATTTCTTGACAAATTTTTTTTAATATGCTAAACTTACTGACGAGTAAGTAAATAGAGGATGATATGAGTAAAAAAGAGCAAATAGTTAAGGTTGCATCGAAGTATTTTAGCGAAGTAGGGTATGATAAAGCAACGCTTGATGATGTAGCTAAAGAGGTTGGCGTAAGCAAAGCGGCGATTTATTATCATTTTAAGGATAAATTTGCTCTTTATGAAGCGGTGCTTTGCAGCCGTTTTAAAGATTTGGCACAAACAATTTGTGAAATTGATGTTTTAGTTCCCATAAAAGCATTGAGGGAATATGTCGAAAAATTTGGCAACTTTTTATTGGAAAACCCCTGCTTTAGCGCAATTTTTGCCAGAGAGATGGCGGACGGGGCAATGAATATGCCGCAAAGCTGTACAGAGCAGATGTCGCAAATTTTAAAAAAATTAAGCGCAATTTTGCAAGAGGGTGAAGCGCAAGGGGTTTTTGAAAAAGAGAACCCTTTTATGGTGCAGCTTATGATTGTATCTACGCTTGTAAATTACAGAACCACTAGGAAATTAAGGATAACGGTTATGAAAAATTTAAATGAAATTAAAAATATTGATGCGGGATTAAAAGATATTATTCCAAATCTTGCAAATAAAATCATAAAGGCTTTGCAATGTTAAAAAAGGTGATTTTAATTTCAAGCGCAGCTGTTTTTGCTCAGGCTGCTACGATTGGGCAACTGTTTAACGGTGTAGAGGGGTATTACCAGGCGCAAAGCGACAGATTGGCTATTATGCAGGCAAAAAATGCTCAAAATTTAGTAAAAGCGCAATATTGGCCTAAAATCAATGCATTTGCAAGCTATACCCATTACAATTATCCGACAGTAATGAAGCCGATTTCTCCGACAGATACGGCTAAATTGCTAAAGCAAAATAAACCTTTGCCAATCAGCCGCAATATTACAAGAGTCGGTATCAATTTATCTATGCCGATATTTGTAAAATCTCTTTATACAATGGCGCAAAAAGCTGAAGCAATGCGCCAAAGCGCACGGGCAAAGGTAAGAGTCGATTTGCTTAAAAACGAAGCGGCAATTGTGGGCGCAAATGCCAATTGGCAATATTTAGAGGGATTAAAACAAAGTCTGCTTCAAAAACGCAAAACCCTGCAAACTACCCTTAATATTACACAAGAACAGGTAAACTTGGGCAGAAAGCCTATGGCTGCGCTTTTTAAAATAAAAGAGGGGCTTAATAAAATTAAAATTGCTATTAACAATATAAAAATTCAAGAACAAAACCTAAAAGCTTTAATTAAATCTCTAAGCGGAGTAAGTATAAAAAGACCTGTCAGAATGCGAAAAATAGGCGGTTACAGGGTTGCTTCGCTGCTGCCTGTGCAGCCTCTTGAGGCTAAAAGCAGAGCCGATTATTTGGAAGTAAAAGCTCAAAAAGAAAAGCTTTACTATCCTAAAGTTTCTCTTAAAGCCAACTATACAAGAAGTTACGGAAGCGATTATATAAACGATAAAAATGTGCATAGCAATTACAGTTCTATCGGCGTAATGCTGAATATGCCGCTGC
>JALWKP010000008.1 GCA_027081355.1 Campylobacteraceae bacterium | reverse complement strand
ATAATGGTTTTTTGGGGTAAAAACCCCAAAAATAAGAAGTAAATACTAGAAGTGATAAGCAATTCCGCCGCTTACAGTATCGACAGTTATATTTTGAGAGCCGCTTTTTTTAATAGGTCTTAAATATTCTGCATAAATACCTAAGCCGTTTTTAGCTCCGTCTTTTTTCTTGTTAATTGTATATTCTGTTCCTAATCCCCAAGCAAAACCTTTTTTGCTGTCATTTATAGTTTCGCATTCAGTTTTGCCATAACCTAATAAAGCATAAGCATCCCAATTGTCATTTATGCTTGCTGTAGGTTTAAGATATATTCCGTAATGTTTTAAAGTTTTATCTTCATCTCCCCATGGAGTATAAAGATATTTTGCTTCTATTGCCAAATATTGGTTAAATGAATAGCCAGCTTCCAAATTTACACCATAAGTATCGGCTTTATTTTTTGTTCCGCTAGTTCCATCTGAAAATTGAACACTGCTGTCACAGCTGCATTTGCTATGAGCATATGTCAATCCGCCTCCGATATATAAGCCAAGAGGAGGAAGTTCAGTAGCAGCAGGAGCAGTTGGAACCGGTTTCTGCGGCACTGGAAGCGGAGCAACTGGAGCTGGAGCTACATTTTTACCAGCAAATGCTACGCTACTTAACGCTGCAGTTGCAACCAATGAAAAAATTACCTTTTTCATAATAGACCTTTCCTTGTTTTTATAATAAAATGTTATAATAAAAGGTGTCTTAAAGACACAACGCGTTTTACAATGTCAAACCCTTCCCAATGTGAGAAGCACAAGAGCAGAAAAATCCTGCTTCTCACATTTTTTAATATGGGAATACCATATTGTATAATATTAATCTTTTATTTAAACTTAAATTTGCTTTTTTAGAGAAAAAAATTTTATTTTTATCAAAATAGTTACTTTATTTTGCTGATAATAAAAAGTATCATTTCACAATAGTTAGTTCCAAAGTATGGTGATAAAAAGTATCAGAAATTAAACAGAATTGCTAGAAAGCCCTGTCAAAGCTAAGCCTAGAGGAATTTTTTTGATTTATGATATTTTATATTGCTGTAATTTGGGCTTACTATTGTGCAGTGGTCTCAAAAAGCCGTATTATTATCCAGAAATTTTATAATTATATTTATAAGATGCGTTCCCATATACGGGAGTGCATCTTATAGTTAAATTACATCATTCCAGGCATTCCGCCCATATCTGGCATCGCAGGAGCTGCCGGTTTGTCTTCTTTTACTTCGCTTACAGTTGCTTCTGTTGTTAAAAGCAAGCTTGCAACGCTTACTGCGTTTTTAAGGGCTACTCTTTCAACTTTTAGCGGGTCGATAATTCCTGCTTCAAACATATCTACATATTCGCCTGTTGCTGCATTAAAGCCTTCGTTTGCATTTTGGCTGTTGCTAACATTATGAGCAACTACGCCTGCATCGAAACCTGCATTTGAAGCAATCTGTTTAATAGGTGCTTGAATTGCTCTTAAAATAATATCGGCACCTACCTGCTCGTCGCCTTCTAGCTCTAATTTAACACCGTTGCCTGCTTTTACAAGCGCTGCGCCGCCGCCGATTACGATGCCTTCTTCTACAGCCGCTTTTGTTGCGCTTAGGGCGTCATCAACTCTGTCTTTTTTCTCTTTCATTTCGGTTTCTGTTGCAGCGCCTACTTTAATAACCGCAACACCGCCGCTAAGTTTTGCCAAGCGCTCTTGAAGCTTTTCTCTGTCGTAATCGCTTGTTGTGTTTTCAAGCTGAACTTTAATCTCTTTAACTCTTGCTTCTACCGCTTCTTTATCGCCTTTTCCATCAACAATTGTAGTATTGTCTTTGTCAATTACTACGCGCGCTGCCTGTCCTAACTGGTCGATTGTTGTTTTTTCAAGCGTTAAGCCAAGCTCTTCGGTAATTACCGTTCCGCCTGTTAAGATAGCAATATCTTTTAGCATCTCTTTTTTTCTGTCGCCAAAGCCCGGAGCTTTAACTGCTGCGATATTTAGCACGCCTTTTAATCTGTTTAAAACAAGCGTTGCTAAAGCTTCGCCCTCAACATCATCGGCAATAATTAAAAGCGGACGGCTTGTTTGCTGAGTCTGCTCTAATAGCGGAATTAAATCTTTTAAAGAGGTTATTTTGCTGTCTGTAATTAAAATCAGCGGATTTTGCAGCTCTGCAATCATTTTTTCGCTGTTTGTAATAAAGTAAGGACTCAAATAACCTCTGTCAAACTGCATACCCTCTACAACTTCTAGCTCGTCGTTAATACCTTTTGCTTCTTCTACTGTAATAACGCCGTCTTTGCCCACTTTTTCCATAGCTTCTGCAATCAAATCGCCGATTTTGCTGTCGCTGTTTGCAGAAATTGTCGCAACTTGCGCAATCTCTTTTTTATCTTTTACCTCTTTAGCCTGCTTTTTAAGCTCTTCGATAATTGCAGCTGCCGCTTTATCCATACCTCTTTTTACTTCGATAGGGTTTGCGCCGGCAGTAATATTTTTTAATCCCTCTTTAAAAATAGCGTGAGCCAAAACAGTTGCGGTTGTTGTTCCGTCACCGGCTTCGTCTGCCGTATTGCTTGCAACCTCTTTTACAAGCTGAGCGCCCATATTTTCTAAAGTATCTTCAAGTTCAATCTCTCTTGCTACCGAAACGCCGTCTTTTGTAATAGAAGGAGCGCCGAAACTTTTTTGAATTAATACATTTCTTCCTCTAGGTCCCATTGTTACTTTTACGGCATCTGCCAATTTTTTAACGCCGCTGTATAGACTGTTTCTTGCTTTATCGCTAAAGATAATATCTTTTGCCATCTTTTTACTCCTTATTTTAATATTCCTAGAATATCGTCACTGTTTAAAATTAAATACTCTTTATCGTTTAGTGTAATTTCACTGCCTGAATATTTGCCAAATACTACCGTATCGCCTTCTTTAATTCCTTCGTCTTCTGCATCGGGTCCTACTGCGATAACTTTACCTTGCTGAGGTTTTTCTTTTGCGCTGTCTGGAATAATAATTCCGCTTGCAGTTGTTGTAACCTCTTCTTCTCTTTCTACTAATACTCTGTTAGCTAACGGTTGAAAGTTCATACTCTCTCCTTGCTATTAATTTTGGTAGTGGAATTATAATAGATAAAAATAAAATTGTCAAGGGTTTTTATCTAAAAAAGCTAAATATTCTTTAGTCTAATTGGCTCAGCTTTCTTGACAGCAAAAAAATAACTATGTTTTTTGCGGTTTTTATTTAAAAATTAACTTTATTTTAAGGAAAATAGGTTAATATTTCGCTCACAAATTACTGTATTATTTTCTTCGATGGCAAGGTAGCTCAGCTGGTTAGAGCGCTGGTCTCATAAGCCGGAGGTCGGGGATTCAAGTTCCCCCCTTGCTACCATCTTACTTTAAAATCACCGCAAATTCATCATTTTTTAATATTTTTGCAACTTATTTCTTTTTTTTGCTTCTGTTTTAAGATTATTTAATATTAAATATGTTATTCTATGTTTAACATTTGTAAATATGAAGTTTTTAAATCACCTAATTTATTAGGTAAAACAAGGAGTTTAAAATGAAAAATATGGTTGCTTTGGCAGTAATTGCCCTGTCTTTAACCGCTTTCGTATCTGCTGAGAATATCGATGGAACGTTGGCAGTGGATGGAGGAAATAAATTAACAACTGTTCAGCCAAGTAAAGCTCAAAACAGTATTAGAAAATATAGCCAAAAAACGCAGAATTCTTTAAGCGCAAGCAATACTTACGGAAATTCAATGAGCAATACGACCTTAGATGCGGGTATGGATGATTACAGTTCCAAAGACCTTGCTCCTGCATCATCTGTGCCGACAGCTATGGATGATTATACCCAGGGACCTTTTGTCGGTATTGAGTTAAACGGTATTTTGGCTTCTGAAGCAGAAGGAGAAAGCACAAGCGGTATGTCTTTTGGTTTAAGATTTGGTGCTCAAAATGTTGATTGGAGAACTATGGCAATCTTAGAACATTACCCTAACAGTGACGAGGGTAACAGTTATTACAGAGGTTTATTGCAATTGGATTATTTTTTCTTAGGTCAGGATAAATTAATGCTGGATACTTACGGGGTCAGACCTTATGCAGGGCTTAATGCGGGGCTTATCTCTTTAGATACTGATGACAGCAATATTAAAAGTTTAACTTACGGCGGACAATTAGGTGCTACTATGAATGTTACAACTAATATTGATTTAGATGTAAGTTATAAATACAATTTAACTTCAAGCGATGCAATAGACCACACTTCTGGTATATCTGTGGGGCTTAACTACAAATATTAATTAATTTCTCAGGCTTTGCCTGAGTTCTAGCATCTTCTTATTTTATTTTCTATATAATTGCTTAAAACTTTTTCAGGAAACTTCTAATGATAGACTTAAAATATTTAGAAAAAAATTTCGATGAAGCAAGTGCCAAATTGGCGAAAAAAGGTGTTAAAAGCGAAATTTTAGATGAGTTAAAAGAGCTTTTTGCAAATTTAAAAAAAGCAAAAGCGCAATTTGAATCCAAAAGAGCCGAGCAGAAATCCCTGTCTAAAGAGTTTGGCGCATATAAAGCCCAAGGCAAAGATATTTCGGAGCTTAAAGAAAAACTTGATAGATTAAAAGAAGAGGCAGCTTCTTTGCAGGCAAAAGCCGATGAGATAGAGCAAAAATTGCTTCAGACAGCTTTAGCAATTCCTAATTTTCCGGATGATAGCGTTCCCGAAGGCGAAAGCGAAGATGATAATGTAGAGATTAAAAAAGTTTTAACACCAAAAGAGTTTAGCTTTACGCCAAAAGAGCATTGGGAATTGGCAGAAATAAACGGCTGGATAGATTTTGAGCGCGGAGTAAAATTGGCAAAAAGCCGTTTTGCAATTTTAAGAAACGATGCGGCAAAAATAGAGAGAGCATTAATCAATTTCTTTTTGGATTTTAATGCAAAAAACGGCTTTAATGAAGTTTGCGTGCCGGTTTTAAATAATTCTAAAATGCTGCTTGGCACAGGACAGCTGCCAAAATTTGAAGATGATTTATTTAAAGTTGAAGGCGAAGATTTATACCTAATTCCAACAGCCGAAGTTGCCCTTACCAATATGTATAATGATGAAATTTTAAGTGCAGACGAATTGCCAATACTTTTAACAGCATACACCCCTTGCTTTAGAAAAGAAGCTGGAAGCGCCGGGCGCGATACCAGAGGAATTATCCGCCAGCACCAATTTGACAAAGTAGAAATGGTAGCAATAACCAAACCCGAGCAGAGCGACGAAATTTTTGAAAAAATGGTTCAAAATGCTTCGGATATTTTAACTGCGCTTGGCTTGCCGCACCGTTTAGTTGAACTCTGCGGCGGCGATTTAGGCTTTAGCGCAGCTAGAACTATCGATTTAGAAGTGTGGCTGCCGGGTCAAAACAGATACCGCGAAATAAGCTCGGTTAGCAATACCCGCAATTTCCAAGCCCGCCGCGCTAAAATCCGTTATAAAGAGGGTAAAAAGAATATTTTAACCCACACCCTAAACGGCTCGGCATTAGCAGTAGGAAGAACTTTAATAGCGATTATGGAAAATTATCAAAACGAAGATGGAAGCATAGATATACCTGAAGTTTTAAAACCTTATATGGAGAGCAAAATATAATTTTATAGACGGCAAACACATTGCCGTTCAGTTGAGGATTTTATATCCATAAAATGCATAAAACTTAAAGCTAAAAGCAGTTTAGAGAAGAGAGATTAGAGATTATAATATTTCTAATCCGCATTCCGAATGGATGACGGGAGGCAGATATTTTTTTTACTTTCTGCTTTTAGCTTTAATCTTTTTTCTCTTTTAATGCTTTGGCTATTAGCTCAATCGGGTTTTTAAACTCCACATCTAAGCCGTTTTGGTGCAAGGAATTGCAAATTTGCATTCGGCAGGCGCTGCATTCGGCGGCTGCTATTTCTGCTTCGTTCTCTTGTCCTCTTTCCTGTTGCGGAGATTGCGGAAGAGAAATTAACTAATTGGATTAGCAAAGTTTAAGTTAGGTGATAAATTGCTAATACAAACACCCAAACAGCCACAACGGAATTTTATTAGGCTCTGCCGTATAATCGGTATCAATTGCCAAAAAGCTGTTTGGGACATCTTTTATCTGTTTAAAAGATTTATTTTTTCCGCCAACTTCGAAAATAACATCATCTACTCTAAAATCGCCTATATCGCTGTAATAAATTGCATCAAAACAGTTTGCAAAAAATGTCTCTCTTACTGTTCCAATTTCCGGCTCTAATCCAAATTGTTCGCTAAAAGTATAAAGCAAATTTGTATTTCCAAAATATATTTTTGCCGGTTTTTTAGAGATATTTTTAGAATATTTCCTAACCGCTTTTATAAGTTTTGTAGATTCAAGTATCTCTATATAGTGCATCAGTGTCGGGTGCGAAATTCCAAACTCTTTAGAGAGTGCGCTTATGTTTATTTTATACGGAACTCTTGAATATATAAGTTTTGCAATAAATTTTTTAAAAATACTCAAATGGGCATAATCTATTCTGTTAACGGAAGGGATATCTTCGTTTATAATTTTTTCACAAGCGTTAAAAAGCTTGTTTAAATACTCCTCTTCATCCTCTTTAAAAAACGGATAATACCCAATTTGCAAATATTTTAAAAAATTTTTATAAAGGGTTGGATTTTCAAACACATACTTAGTGCTAAGCTCTATATGATTGTTTAAAATCTCTTCTAAACTAAAAAGCGGCAGATTGATATTAGAATTAAATTTAATAAACTCCCTAAAACTTAAAGGCTTAACATAACTTATGGCAACTCTTCTGCTTAAATCGTATTTTTCGTTTGAAATATTTAGCATTGAACTGCCGCTAAACCTTATTATTAAATTTGGAAAAGAGTCATAAATACTCTTTAACTCATTAGCCCAGTTGCTGTATTTATGTATCTCATCTATTGCTAAAACTCTGCCGCCAAGCTTTACAAATTCTTCTGCAATCTCATAAATCGAACTGTCTGTTAAATAGACATCGTCCGCACTAAAATATAGATACTCAAGCGGTTTAAAATTGCTTTTTAAATATTGCAGCATCAAAGTAGTCTTGCCAACCCCTCTTTGCCCAACCAAACCGACAAGCCTGCTTTTTGCATTTAATTTTTTAAAATACTCTTCTCTTACAAACTCTAAACCAACCGAAGCAATTATCCTGGCTTGTTTATTTCTTATATAGCTAATCATAAAATACCTTTTAGCTTTTTAGTAATTGTATACTATTTTTCTAAAATACAGTTTAAAATATTTTATATTTTTTTAAAGTATAGTTTAAATTTATTTGCATAGCGATTGTAAAAATCAATCCTTATTTATAAATATCTCTCCAATAACTAATAGCTATAATTACTGCTTCAATAATTTAATCTCGATTATTCTAATATTGCTTACAGAATCTAACATTTTTTATTTTTTGCATTATAACACTTTAGTTTATTAACAGAACAAAATTTTACAAAATGTCCGTTATTGTCAGGATTTTACAAATCAAGGAACACTAAATGTCCATTAATACTGTATATCCGTAAAAAAGGACATAAGAAATAGTTATATTACATAAAAATACTTAGTTTTTATCTCAAAATGTATCTTTTTTCTACTTTTTAAAAAATAACAAGACATTTAAAGTGTTCCTTCAATTTGCAAATACCGGGTTATTTTCGCTATAATGTTCCTTGAACAAATAGTTGCCTCGGACGCTTCGCTTACCGAGGCAACGGGGGCGCGGGTTAAACACCCGCTAGTCGCCCGGCGCTATGCGCCAGGCAACAAGTGGGAGGAGCGGACGACCCCATCGTGAAATTAAAATTTCCCGATGAGGTCACCGCTCACCCGCGCCCCCGTTATCAACCATTATTTTTTATATCATTGCCTAAAGCCAAAGTTCTTTGATATTTTTAAACTTGCATAACAGGTCTTTTTTTTAAAAAATATTCGATATGAAAAATCTACCCACTTTTTAAAAAGGAAGGAAAATAATTTACTATATCTTGACTTCTGGGGGGAATAATATATAATATACAATAAATTATGGAGGTTAAAAAATGACAAGAGTTCTTAAAATATCAATATTTGGCATGTTTTTACTTTTTAATCAGTCAATTTATGCCGGTCAACTAAAGTATCCGGGAGATTGTAATTCTAAAAAGATTATAAAAGTTGCAAAAAAAGGTGGTTGCACTATAGAGTACGGTGCTAAACATC
>JALWKP010000007.1 GCA_027081355.1 Campylobacteraceae bacterium | reverse complement strand
CACGATTTAACCGTAATTTCGCAATATGCAGATAAAGTTTTATATGTCAATCAAGAGGCTTTTTTGCACGATTTAAAGCACAGCAGCTTTAAAATCGAAAGCGACGGGCATTTTTGCGAAGTGGAGCTTATGCAAATGTTAGGAGATAAAAAATGATAGAGGCTCTGCACTACACATTTATTCAAAATGCGCTGATTGCTGCAATCTTAGTCAGCTTGGTTTCGGGAATTATCGGCTCGCTGATTTTGGTAAACAGAATGACATTTCTAGCAGGCGGAATTGCTCACAGCTCTTACGGCGGTATCGGTTTGGCTATATATTTTGGATTGCCTATATTTTTAGGCGCATCTGTTTTTGCGGTAATCTGCGCAGTTATTATTGCGCTTATAAGCTTTAAACAGCGCCACAGACTCGATATATTCATAGGTTTAATCTGGGCTGTGGGTATGGCAGTGGGTATTGTATTTGTCGATTTAACTCCGGGGTATAATGTTGATTTAATGAGTTATCTTTTTGGCTCTATTTTAGCTGTAAGCCGCGAAGATATTATATTTATGGCGGTTTTGACGCTTGCAGTTTTGATTTTTATACACCGCTATTATAAAGAGATTCTAGCAGTCTCTTACGACAGCGAATACGCCTCGCTGCGCGGAATAAATGCCAAATTTTTCTTTACGCTTATTTTGATTTTCTCTGCACTTACAGTAGTGGTTGCTATTAAAGTTGTGGGGCTTATTTTAGTAATCGCCCTTATGAGCATACCGACATACATAGCCGAACAGATAAGCGCCTCTTTATACTCAATGATGCTAAAATCCGCCCTGCTCTCTGCAATTTTTACAATTATCGGCTTAATTATAAGTTACCAATTCGATATAACATCCGGAGCCTCGATAATATTAACATCTGCAGCGGCATTGGGGCTGTTTACTGTTTTTAAAAAATTATGGTCTAATAAATAAAAAAGGAAATAGTATGGAAGTAGCATATAAAATTAAAGCTGATGAACTTGACAGTAACTTTTTAGAATCCGTAAAAAAATTGTTTAAAAATAAAACTTTATATATTAGCATAGCAACTGAAGCAGAAGATGAAACTGCTTATTTATTATCTAACGAAAAAAATGCTAAAAGATTATTAAATGCCATTAATAACATTGAAAATAAAAAAAATATTGTATATAAATCTGCCCAAGAATTAGGAATATAATTTGATAGCATTTGAAGAATCTGCTTAGGAAGATTATCTATATTTTAAAGCAAACGATAAATCTATTTCCAAAAAATTGACAAGTTAATCAAAGAAACTCTAAGAACCCCATTTATCGGACTAGGAAAACCGGAAAAATTAAAAGGAAATCTATCCGGCTACTGGTCACGCAGAATTACGCAAGAGCATAGATTGGTTTATAAGTATGAAGAAGAAGTTTTAATAATAGCCTCTTGCCGATTTCATTACCAATAAGGTGCAGTGAGGCACTGCACCCTGCTCCAAAATTATCAATTATCCATTCTCAATTATCAATTAACAAAACTTCACCATTTCTTCACGCACTCTTCACTTTTGTTTCACTCTTTTGATATAAAATAGCACTATAACAACTCAAAGGAGAGCAAAATGAAAAGAGTTTTATTATCACTTGCAGCTTTAGCTGTTTCGGCTTTTGGTTTTAATTACAGCGGAACTTGGGTAAACAAAAGCGAATACCGCTACAATGACCCAATTAGATTAAAAATAAGCGGCACAACAGTCACTCCATATCTTTATAGAAATGACACACTTGTAAAACTAAGAGCAAAAAATGCCACAAAAACCGGCACTGGACTTTATGAAGCTTGGGGTTTTGGTATGAAAAATTTAGTGCTTTACATTAAGCCGATAAACAGTTCTAAAATTAAAGTTTACGAAAAGAAAATAGACACAGACAGAAAAATAGTTATTACAAGAAGCTTTATTTTTAATAAAAAAGGTGCTGTAACCGCAAGCATTAAAAACCGCTATGTAGGCAACTGGAGAAGCACAGGAGCATTTAGTGCAATTTCTAAATTAACTATCAGAAATGCAGACGGACAACTCTATGTGCGCGCTTGGAAAAATACGGCAAACGGTCAAAAACCATTAGGCTTAGCAAGAGCAAAATATTACTCAAATGCCCTGCATATAACTTGGTATAAAGGTAATTTGGTAGTAAATGCAGTGATAAAAGGGTTGAATTACAACTCTAGCAATAATAAATACAGAACTTTAAAACTGGATTTAAAAGCAAAAAATATCAACACCGGTATAGAAAACAGACAAACTATTTACTTTAAGAAAAAACCTGTTATTGTGCAAGAGAGACGCTTTAAAAAGAGAATCAAAATCGGACCGGTAGATATTGATTTGCTTATAAACAGCTACTAAAACAGAAGTGGCGCTATCAGTGCCGCTAATGTTGTTACAAAAACAAAACCGTTCTATTTTTCAAAGCATAACTATTTCCTTTCTTTAAACCCAAATTTTGCATTAGAAGGTGCATCAGATGTGTTGGTGCTTGGCAGCAAAGGTGCTGGAGGAAAACGCAGGCGCACCCGGAAGGTGAGACCCGTTAAGCAAACGACAACTGCTTGTCGTTTGTAGGGTCGAAACCGGAGCGTTGTGAGCAAAACGAACCGCGGAGGCAAATGGCTTTACTTCAGTGCCCATGCTGCCAATGACCAATGCAGATGATGTATTGGCTAATGCAAATTTTGGGTTAAAATTATACAGTTAAAAATGGCAATTTCTATGTAACTTAAGTTATAATTTATGATATACTTACATAAAAAAAGGGTGATAGATGGCATATAAAGAACCAAAAGCTAAAAAAGGAAGAAGCCTTTTAAGAATTGATGCAGAAATAGAATCTACCGATGATGGATTTATTATTAAAATTTCAAACAGCGAAACCGGTGAAAAGTTAGAAGTTGATAATGTGCGCGATTATGCAGAGTATTTAGTAAGCAGTGTAAACAACTCTATGTGCGATGATTTTGCAGCAAACTGGCTGCCTTCTCCAAAAGCCAAACGGCGCGATATTGATTTAATAGGTATGCAGCTTGGCTTTATGCAAAAATGGATGGATGAAGAGTTAAAAATGGGTTAATACTCAAAAGCTTAAAGAGAGCGATGCTTTGGCAAAACTCTCTTTAGATACCCTGATAGCTCCGATATTTGAGCTTATTGCGAGCCTTCTTAAAAATCTGTTATACATTAACGGATACTTTGCTATTTTTAAATCGATATTTCTTTTTAGAAATCTGCATTTTACACTGTAAAGTTTTAAAAAATTTTCCCTATTTTCAATTAAAGCCTGAGCCAAAGCATTTGCACTTAACATTGCATAACTTATGCCTTCTGCAGAAGTTGGGCTTATAAAGCCCGCTGCTTCCCCGATAAGTGCAATTTTGTCTTTGCCAAGCGTTAAATCTCTACTGCCTCTTGGGCGAAACAGATAGCAGCCCTCTTTTTTAACAGAAGCATGTAGGTTATACCCCAGCGCATTTAGTTTTTGTTTTTGCAAATTGTGAAAATGCGCCGCATTTTTGCCCTCTTCTATTGCCGTGCCAAAAATCAGCCCGTTTTCTTTTGGAATTATCCAAGAGTAAAAATCGCTTATCTCTTTATCGAATATTGCAACATACTCGTTTATATTTTGGCTGTTTTTAAACCACTCTTGAATGCTGATATACTTTTTTGGCTCTTTTTTATCTTGTAAAAGCTTTTTTACCCTAGAATTTGCACCGTCTGCACCGATTAAAATATCGGCTCTGACAAGCACTTTTTGACTATTTTTGCTTAAAGTTATTTCATAAAAGCTGCCCTTTTTAACCGCATTTTTAAATCTGAAACCAAAAGCTTTATCGCAATTTGTTAAACCAACAAGCCATCTGTCAAAAAGCTCTCTGTCGGTGTTAATGTAATGGCGCTGGTAATTTTGCACCAGGCTGTTATCGAAATCTATAACCTTAACGCTGAACATTTGCGGGCTTACTAGAGTGCTTTTAGGAATAGCCAAGCCAAAACTTGCCAGCGCTTTTTGGGCATCGGGTGCAATCAACCCGCCACAGTTTTTAATAACTTTGCCGGGTGCTTTATCCAAATTGCGCCCATCAACCAGTAAAACTTTATATTTTTTTCCCAGCTCCCTGGCTAAAGTTGCACCCGCAGGTCCTGCTCCAATTATTGCGATATCGTAAGTTTTCATTTTATTCTCCATAAACCAAACAGTGTTATACCGATAATATCGGCTAAAATATCTTTTAAATCAAATGTGCGTGACGGAAAATAGATTTGGCTAAACTCTTCTAAAATAGCAAATATCAAAACCAAAACCGCTCCAAGCGGCAAGCCTTTGATTTTTTTGTAAGAGAGACCGTAATTTAAAAGCAGTGCCATAATACCATAAAGCACAGCATGCCCGATTTTATCGCCATAAGGAACCGCCCCGACCCAGCGCAGAGCAAAATTGTAATCTGCGCTGTCGGCTATAAAAATAATTGAGCTTATAAAGATAAAAAAGCCAAGAGGCAAGGCTGTTTTTAGGATTTTTGTTTTCATTGTTTTCCTTTTGTTGATATAATTGATGATTGGTATATTGGTGTATTGGTTACTGGTGTATTTGTAAGGAATATTAAAATCTCTTTTCCAATATACCAATAACCAGTTAACCAATCTCTCTCAATTCCCGCTTTTGCGGGAATAACAGAAAAGCTCTTTTCTAAAACCTCAAACCTGAATCCTCATCTCTCAAACCTCCTCATCAGTTCTTTCACATACCGCGTATCTATCTGCGCACCCATTCGCTCAAACATTGCGTAGTATCCAAGCAGGGTTCTGTCGATAAAGAGGTAATCTTGGTTGTAATTTTGCACCGATTTTGCCTGCTTTTTTTGCACTTTGAATATGGCGTCAAAACCTCTTTTTGCATAATTGCTATTTTTAAAATCATATCTGTCTTGTTTGAATATTTCGATATAAATTGTATCTAGCGGATTGATAATCTCTTTATAAAATTTAAGCATCTCTTCATCGCTGGCAGGTTCTATCATTCCAAGCTGCATATACTGTTTTGCAATTTCTAACGGCTCTATTTCGTCTATTAGCGAAAGATGCAGCCGGTTGAATGATTTTAAAAACTCCCCATCCACTGCTTTAGTGCAGCCAAAATCGATAATGCCGAGCCTCCCATCTTGCAAAAAGAGAAAATTGCCAGGGTTTGGGTCGGCGTGGATTGTTTTAATTTCATAAAGTGAGTCAAAAAAATTATCGAAAATCAATTGAGCGTATCTGTCTCTTTGCTTTTGGCTTGGATTTGCCGCTAAAAACTCTTTAAAGGTAAGCCCGTCTAAAAACTCTGTTATCAAAACTTTTTTACTGCTTAACTCTTTTATAACTTTTGGAATCACAATATCGCTGCTTCTGTTTGCTTTCAAAAATTTTTGTGAATTTTTAGCTTCATTTAAATAGTCTAACTCTTCACTCAATCTATCGCTCAACTCTTCTACAATATGCTCTACTTTTGCTCCTTTGCTAAACCGTTTCAGGGCAAATTTTATAATTGTCATATCGCTTTGGATGCTTTTTGCAATGCCCGGATACTGCACTTTTACCGCCAACTCTTCGCCTCTTAATTCTGCCTTGTGCACCTGCCCCAAACTAGCGCTTGCAAACGCTTTTAAATCAAATTTATCAAAAAGCTTTTCGGGGTAAGCACCAAGCTCTTGCTTAATTATTTTTCTGATTAAAGCCCTGTTTATCGGAGTAATGGAATCAAAAGATTTGCTGATTTTTTCTAAATAATTTGTATTTAAAAACGGCATACCCAGCACCAGAGTTTGAGCTATCTTTACAGAAACACCCTTTAACTCATTTAATGCCTGTAAAATTATCTCGCCAATCTCATCTTGGGTTTGCTCTTTTGAATTTGGCACAATGTAACTTTTGCCTTTTTTAATTCCTATTTTAAGTGTTGCTTTGGCTAATATTTTTGTCCGCTGCAATTTTGTTATAGGCAGTTTATCCATTTAAAACATCCTCCAATTTACGCTTAATACCTTTAAATTTTTTCGGTTTCGCCGAAAATTTATTAAGAGCCGAAAGAAAATGGGTTTTAAAAATAAACATACCCAATTCGGTTGCTTTGCTAAGAATGTCACTAGCCAAAAGCGACTCGATTACCGCCAAAGAGTGGTCTATAAATGCGGTTGTATTTTCAAACATTTCGCTCTCGTCTTTTAGCCAGTAAGCCACTACCATAATATAGTAATCCCAAAACAGTGTCGGCAGATAATTCAAAAACGGAGGCTGCTCAATTTCGCCCGCTTCTATGGCAATATCCAGCATTCCTCTGACAGTTTGAACAAAAAGCTCATTTGTGCTGTATAATTTGCCAAGCTTAAGCGAGCTGGAGTTAAAAACCATATCGGCAATTTGCTGAATAAATTCCCTATCTTCCAAATAAAGCTCTAACTCTGTATCTATTAAAGTCTGCAACTGCTCGCGGAGTGTATAAGTGTGGAAATCTTCAATACTTTCTAAAATCTCCACCGTCTCTTTATGCTTTTGCTCAATATACCCAAAAAGCAGTTTCTCTTTTGAAGGAAAATAGTTATAAATAGTAGGATTGCTAACCCCTGCTGCTTTTGCTATTTCGCGAAGCGTAGTTTTTTCAAACCCCTTCTCTATAATCAAATCAACCGCACTTTTTAATATTTTAATTTTGGTTTTCTCTTTTGCAGATTTAGAAACTTTCATAATAAATCCTTAAATAATTTAACAAAGTATAATATAAATTACTAAATTTGTCAAGTTATTTTATAGTTTTTTAAATTATTAGTAATGTGGGTGTGAGTTTTGGATGTGGGGTTAGGTAATTGAGAATTGAGAAATGATATATTGGTTATTGGTTATTGGTATATTTGTATGTTATTAGTAAATGCTGGTTAAAATTTTCCTATAAACAATTAACCAGTCAACCAATATACCAGTCAACCAATTAACCAATCCCCTGGATTACAGCTTTCGCGGGAATGACGTAGAGAATAAACTTTCAGGCTGTTACTTAAGAGCTTTAATATACACTCTCTTTGGTGCAGGGTAGCCTTCTACGGTCAGGTTTGGGTTGCTGGGGTCTAAGAAGTCGTTTAAGCTTTGAGACTCTATCCATTCAGTCTTGCGCTGTTCGTTAAGGTCGGTTTTTTTAACTGCAAGCACCTCAACATCTTTAAAGCCGGCTCTAAAACACCAGTTTTTAAGCGCGTTTATTGTGGGTATAAAGTAGATATTTGGGATTTTTGAGTAGCGCTCTTTTGGAGTCAGGCAGATATCCTCTTCGCCGTCTATCATAAAAGTGTCAAGTATCAGCTCTCCGCCTCTGTCTAGGGCTTTGTAAAGAGATTTTAAAGAACCTATCGGATCGCTTCGGTGATACAGCACCCCAAGGCAGAAAAGTATATCGAATTTATGCTCGTAGTATTGCGCGTGCTCAATTCCAAGCAATTCATATTTAATATCACTTTTAACAAATCTGTTTATAAATTCAAACTGCATATAAAAAAGCGCCGAAGGGTCAAAACCGACCAGCTTTTTAGGCTGCTGCTTTAACATTTTAAACATATAGTAGCCGTTATTACACCCAATATCGCCGACTATTTTATCTTTTAAATCAAAATGGGGCTCTATGATTTTATATTTTATAAAGCTTTGCCACTCACTGTCTATAAAAAGTTCGCCGATTTTAAAAGGACCTTTGCGCCAAGGAAGCATCATTTTAGCAATAGCTACTATTTTACCGCCCTGCTCTGCTTGATAAGCTGGCTCTAATTCAACCTCTATCGCATCTTTAAATTTAATAGAATTAACCCGCGGTTCCGGCAGAGTTTGCAAAGCCTCTTTAGCAGGGGCAATATTTTTCCAGCCAAGCCATTTTGCACGCTCGGCTCTAATTTGGTTTAAATCCATTACTTAGTAATATAAGCTTTTTTAATTACAACTTTTTTAAGCGGTCTGTCTCCGGGTTTGCTAGTTGGAACTTTGCTGATTGCATCCACAACCTCTTTGCCTTTTACAACTTTGCCAAAAATCGTATAACCGCCGTTTAACCAAGGTGTTTTAGCAACTGTAATAAAAAATTGGCTGCCGTTTGTATTTGGACCTCTGTTTGCCATCGCCAAAAGATAAGGTCTGTCAAATACTAAATTCGGCGCATACTCATTTTTAAACTCTTTACCCCAGATAGACTGCCCGCCCATACCCGTGCCTGTCGGGTCGCCGCCTTGAATCATAAACCCTTTAATAACTCTGTGGAATATTGTGCCGTTATAGTAGCCTTTTTGCACAAGTTTAGTAAAATTCTCAACAGCCAAAGGGGCAGCTTTTGGAAAAAGCTTAAGTTCAATTTTTCCATAATTTGTCTCTAAAACCACATTTGCATTAAGCAATCCAATAAGCATTATAACCGCAAAAATAATCTTTTTCATAAAGTCTCCTTAATATTTTAGAAAGAATTATAGCATAATATTAAAACCGGAAGCAATCTGTATTGCTTTTAGAAAGAGACAGTTTAAAGCGTCTCTTTTTTCTCATCCTGCTTTGTTAAATCTTCGGATTTATTTTCATCGCCGGCAGGAGATTCTTCATTTTCGATTTTATTCAACAATCCGCCTTTTAAAGTGCTTTGAGGACCTAGGAGTTCGGGGTCTTGCTCGTTGCTTTCCAAGCTGAAAGGCTCAGGTTTTAAAGCAGGCGCTGCCTTTCTTACCGGAGTTTCTTTAATAGGTGTATTTTGAACTACCGTAATATTACTTTCCGCATTTACGGCATTTACCGTCTCATTATTATCAACGGTTTTAACGCTTTGCACATTTTTTACAGGTTTTAAATCAGGTTTCTTAGGTTTAGGACTAAAAGAAAAACTGCAACCGGTAAAAAGAACAGACACAATTACAAAAGCAGATATTTTTAAATACATATCTAATCCTTATAAAGAATTTTGTTTATATTTTACTTGACTTTTGTTGAATTTTTGGTAAAATCGGCTTAAATGATTTAGTTTTTTGAAAAACGGAGAATAAATATGATTATCACAGTTAATGGAGAAAAGAAAAAGGTTAAAGATAATATAACAATCTTTGAACTTATCAACGAATTAAAAGTTTTAGATAAAGTTATGGCTGCTGCCGTAAATATGGAAATAGTCAAAAAAGAAAAATGGACAGAATATCGCCTAAAAGAAAATGATAAATTAGAACTGTTAAACTTTGTTGGAGGAGGATAATTAAACCCTGTGAAAAACTCTAAATTGAACAAAAGCTTTATAATTTTTTTATCTTCGCGAAACGAAAAATAAAATTCGCTTTGAGTAAAATTAATGGTTTTTTAGAGAGTTTAATTATCAATTGCCTCTCCTAAATTACCCTTTTTTTACTTTCTTATCCGAAGAAAGGTCACTTTTTTTAGTCAGTGGATTAGATTTTAATGTAGTCTGCGGACCTAAAAGTTCAGGATCTTTTTCATGCTTTTCTATACTGTAAGGTTCAGGCGCCAGCACTTTGGATTTAGAAACTTTTTTTGTTTTTGTATGCTTCTTAATATATGTTTTTTTCTTGCTTTTTTTACTCTTAGCAACTGTATTTTGGGACTCTTTATAAATCGGGGCAGACGGTTTGGAAGGCGTATATTCTTTAACCGCAGCAATCCTGTTTTGTGCCGGTAAAGCAGTTGTCGGAAGCTTCTGTTTTGAATCTGTTACTGTTTTTTTCATCTGGCTTTTAGGATGAAGCCTCTGATTAATTTTATCTATCAGACACCCGTTTAATGTAAAAGAGAGTGCAGTTATTGTCATTAAGCTTAATACTTTCGTTTTTCTCATAATTTATTACCTTTTACTATTATTGCTACGGCAATTGCAAAACCGCCGTCGTGTGATATGGATAAAGACGATTCAATTATATTAAATTTTTTAGATTTGATTTCAAAATATGGCGCTTTGTTATTATCTTTTTTTATCTCTATATCCAAAAAGCCCAGCTCTTTGCCTATACCCGTGCCTAAAGCTTTGGCAACAGCCTCTTTGGCTGCCCAGAAACCGGCAATTGTTTCTATTTTTTTTGCAATAATCTGCTCGTTTTTATTTAAAAATCTATCTAAAAATTTATTATTGAATCTGTCTAAAGAATTTTGAACCCTTGCAATAGATATTATATCAGTTCCCACCTTAATTCCCGTCATTTTACATCCACTCTATTATTTTTTCTACACTGTTTGCTACAAAACACTTCACACTGCTTTTTTCTATCGGTTTGCTAGGCACTATTGCTTTACTGAAACCTTGTGTATGTGCCTCTTTTAAACGATGCATTAAACTTGGCACATCCCTAATTTCGCCCGTTAAGCTGACTTCTCCGATAAACAGGGTTTTGCTGTTTAATTCCCTCTCTCTAAAAGAGCTTAATATTGCTGCAATTATAGCCAAATCGGCACTTGTTTCGGTTATTTTTATTCCGCCTACCACATTTACGAAAATATCGTAAGTCCCAAGCGGCAAATCGAGCTTTTTCTCCAGCAGCGCCAAAAGCATATTTAAACGGTTGGTGTCAAATCCCGTGCAGCTTCGGCGCGGATTGCCGTAAGCAGGGGTTACAAGCGCTTGAACCTCTATAACGATAGGTCGTGAGCCCTCCATTAAAATCGTAAGCGCAGAACCAGGCTGCAGTTTTTCTTTATTAAAAAAACGCTCGCTCATACTTTTTGCATCTCTAAGTCCGCTGCTGTCCATTTCAAAAATCCCAACTTCGTTTGTAGAACCAAAGCGGTTTTTAAATCCGCGAAGCAGCCTTAAATCGCTATTGCTGTCGCCTTCAAAATAAAGAACCGTATCAACCATATGTTCCAAAACCCTAGGTCCGGCAATTGAGCCGTCTTTTGTAATATGCCCGATTATAAAAATAGGAATCTGCTTAGATTTTGCAATGCGCATAAGTTCAAAAGTGATTGCTCTAACCTGCGTAACAGAACCCGGTGCAGACGGTGTTTCGCTGCTATAAATAGTTTGAATGGAATCTATAACTATAAAAGAGTAATTACCGTTTTCGATTTCTATCGAAATATTATCCATATTAATTTCGGCTAAAAGATAAAGGTTTTTATTTGCCGCACCCAGTCTGTCGCCTCGCATTTTAATTTGCGAAGCAGACTCTTCGCCCGAAACATAAAGCACGCTATTTCCCATATTTGCCAAATTTCCAGCAATTTTTAAAAGCAGCGTAGATTTGCCAATCCCCGGACTTCCGCCAATCAATGTAAGAGAACCCGGCACTATTCCTCCGCCTAAGACTAAATCTAATTCTTTGCTTCCGCTTGTATAACGCTTAACATCTTCTGCTTTAATTTCGGTTATCGGAACGGCTTTAACAGAACTTGCCGATTTATTAGAAGTTTTTTTAAGAAACTCTATCTGCTCTTGATTTAATTCCAAAAATGAGTCCCAGCTGTTACAAGAAGGACATTTTCCTACCCATCTTGGAGTTTGAAAGCCACAATTCTGACATTCGTATAAGGTTTTTTTCTTTGCCATAGCTATTTACTCACTCTTTTTATCTATATTTTACTAAAAATAACTGTAATAAGGGTTATTTTTTTAGCAAATATTTTATTTATTAAACTCTTTTGCTTTAAAAATAGGTTTTTATGATATAATTTTAATAGATAAGAAAAAGAGAGGATATATATGCTAAATCACCTAAAAACGGCAATACTGCTTTTATTAGCAACACAGTTGCCGCTTAAAGCATCTATAAATTTTAATTTTTATTCCATAAGCAGGGAATGGATTGCTACTATATTTCTCTTTCTACTCTTTTTTGCCATTTTTTTATCTATTATTAGGGATTTAAAAGCAAAAAAAAAGGAATTAAATGATATTTTAATAGTAGAAAAAGAGAAAAACATAGATGAAAAAAACTATTTAACTGACATAAGTGAAAAAAAACTTAAGTCTATTAAAAGTTTAGAAAAATCTATAAAAGAATTGGAAGAGGACATGACAACTTTGGATATTTTAGAAAAAGTAAAAAAAGACCACAAAATAATTTTCAACACCGCTTACGAAGAAAATATCTTTTTGCACGTTACATCCAATAAAGAGATTGGCAAATTAGAAATTTTTGAATACGAAAATATATTTACAGAGCTAAAGAAATTCGGTTTATTAAACAATACGACTATAAAAGTAAAAAAAGCAGCTTCTGCACCTTTGCTGACAAATAAAGAAATTTTGCAATCTATTGTTTTTCTTTTTAGCAAGCTGCAACTGGAAGAACACGGTTTAAGAAAAGCAAACCTGCTTATAGATATAGACGAAATAAATGACAAAATTACAATTTCTATTCCTACAAATTTAAAATTGCCCGAAATAACAAAAGAGGTTATTTATAACAACATAAAACCAAAATACGACTTTATTAAAAATAAATATTACGGTTTATACCTATTTTTAATAAACAACTTAGCCAATAGATTAAACGGTAAATTAAAAGTTATATTAGAGAGCAATAAAAGATACAGAGCAGAAGCTATCATACCTGTTGATTTCGATAAACCTTTGGAAGTTCCTGCTGTTAAAGTAGATAAAAAATTAATAAGCCCTAAAAAAGCTTTAATTATATCTAACAATATAGATACAATCAATAAAATAGAAACTTATTTAAATATGTATAATTTTGATATAGAAGTTGATATAGAAGGAAATTTAAATAAAGAGATACCCAATTTCCTAAATTACGATTTAGTTCTTATGGATGCGGAGCATTTTGAACCTATACTTTCAGAATATATAGCAAGTGTCAAAAAATATAGCGATTTAAAAATCATTTCATTAGAAAAAAACGGTAAAATTTATGAATACCCAAATAATTTGATTGACAGCAAAATAAATAAAAACTTTATAGATATAGAAATAAATTCAGCAATAACAAAACTGTTTAAAGATGATTTGACAGCAAAAGATAAAAGCACAAAAAATAAAAAAGTTTCAAGCGAAGAAAAAAACAAGGTGCCAAAAGTTATTATAGCCGACGATGACAAAACAAATTTGCATATTTTAGAATATTTAATTAAACAATACGGTTTTGAAGTATGCACTGCAAACGACGGCGAAGAAGCTTTGGATATTTTAGAAAAAGATAAATGCGATTTAATTATTTTAGACAGCATAATGCCTAAAATGGATGGTTTTGAAAC
Source organism: Campylobacteraceae bacterium (assembly GCA_027081355.1). Lineage (GTDB taxonomy): Bacteria > Campylobacterota > Campylobacteria > Campylobacterales > Sulfurovaceae > JAADEQ01. The sequence continues at coordinate 15,563 of JALWKP010000007.1, read as the reverse complement.
TATTAAAAAAATAAGAGAGAAATCAAAATATAATGCAACTCCAGTTGTTATACATACATCTTTCTCTCTGCACAACAACAGTATTGAAGATATTTTTAAGCTTGGCTTTGACTCATTTCTTCCAAAACCGTTTAATGAAAGAGAATTAAAAGCTATGCTAGAGCGATATTTGGATATGCCAAATATTGAAACAAAACAAATTAAAAAAGAAAAAGAAAATATTAAACAAAGCAAACCGACAAAAGAAGAGTTAAAAGAGTTTTTAGCAATTTTTGGCGACAGTGATAAATTAATAGAAAAATATATAAGAGAAAACCGCAATACTCAGTTAAGTGCAATACTGAAAGATTTAAAAGAGTTTAGTATAAGAATAGGTGCTAATTATTTTATTGATAGCATTAATAAACTGGAAGAAGAAATATCATTATCAAAAGAGATAGATAACGGTATTATTTACACAATTACTAATGATTTTAAAGAATTAAAAAACAATATCATAAAAGAACTAAACAGTTAAATACAGATAATAAATTTTTAGCAGATAAAATTATGAAGCAGAAGATAAAATATTCATCTTCTGATTTTAAATAATTACACACCGTAAATTTCATCTAATATTGAATCGATATACCACTTAACATCAAATTTTTTCAAATCTTCAGGCTGTTCGCCTAAACCTACATAATAAATCGGCATTTTCAATTCATCTGCTATCGACAAAATAGAGCCGCCTCTTGCCGTGCCGTCTAATTTGGTAATAATAATACCGTCTATTCCTATCATTTCGTTAAAAGCTTTTGCCTGATTAATTGCAGAGCTGCCTTGTGTGCCATCTAGTATTAAAAGTTTTCTATGCGGTGCGCCCTCTAGTGCTTTGCCGGCAACCCGAACCATCTTTTTTAACTCTTCAGACAGATTAACCTGCGTATGCAAACGCCCTGCGGTATCTATAATTACTCTGTCAATATCTTTTGCAATAGCCGATTTTATTGTATCGAAAACTACGGCAGAGGGATCATGACCTTGTTTAGTTGCAACTATTGCAACATCGAGTTTTTGCGCCCAGCGGCTAAGCTGCTCTATTGCTGCGGCTCTAAAAGTGTCGCCTGCTCCCAGCATCACGGAAGCGCCTTCTTTCTTATATTTATAAGCAAGCTTTGCAATAGTAGTTGTTTTACCCGCACCGTTTACCCCGATAATCATCTCTACAAACGGCTTTTTGTTTTCGGGAAAAATCCAATTTGCCTGATAATCAAAAACCGCAACAAGAGAATTGTAAAGCTGAACTCTTTTTATGTTTTCTGGCAATTGATTTAAAATTTTTTCTGCCAATTCATAATTAACATCGGCTTCTAAAAGTAAATCTTCTAATTCATTTTTATCTATTTTTTCCCGTTTAGGTATTGAACTTTTGTTTTCTAACCCCAAAGCCTTTTTAAAAATTTTAAACATTTAACCCCTTTAGGTATAATTCGCAAAATATTATATCAAAATAAACAGGCAAAACAAGATGAAAAAAAGAGAAAAAAAAGCGATATTTAGAAAAAAAGTTTTACAAGAGATAAATAAAAATAGAGTAAACAATTACAAAAAAGATAAAATAATTATCAATAATATTTATAAGTTTATTAAAAAGAACAATTTTAAAAATATAATGATATTTATTCCGTTAAAAAAAGAGGTCAATCTTGCTCCTTTAATAAAACTTTTAAGAGAAAACCGATACAATTTGTATGTTCCTTTTATGGAGGGTTTGAGCTTTAAACTTGTAAAATATAGGCTGCCTTTAAAAAAGAAAAAGTTCGGTATAAAAGAGCCTAAAAATTCAAACTTTAAAGTTAAAAATATAGATTTAGCAATTGTTCCTGTTCTTGGAATCGACGGGGGGTCTAAAAGAATCGGTTTCGGTAAAGGAATGTATGATAGGTTTTATGCTAAAAATGGAGGTAAAATCAAAACTACTGTTTTTATCGAACGAAACCTATATATTACTAATGATAACATCACAGATGATTACGATATAACCGCAGACTATATTTTTAGCTCTTCCATTCAAATTGTAAAATTATAATATATAAAGGGTAAAAGTGTATAAGATATTATTTGGGGCATTTTTAATATTTAATTTAGGGCTTTTTGTAGGATGGCTTTTTGCCAGAGCATATAATAAAAGCCGTTTTAGAGAATTTGAATTAGAAGCAAAAGCAAAAGCCGATATAATCAGGCAAGAAGCAGAAAAAAACCTGCAAGAAGTTAAGACAAAAGCCAAAGAGATTGAGCTGGAAGCCAAGCAAAAACTCGAAAAAGCAGAAAAGAAAGAAAAAAATTTAGATAGACAAATCCGCTCTCTAAATGAAAAAGAAAACCGGCTCAACGGATTAATAAAAGAGAAAGAAAAAGAGTTAGAAGAATTAACAAATACACTTGCAAAAGTTGCTTCTATGACAAAAGAAGAGGCAAAAAAAGAGCTGCTTAAGCGTCACAAAGAACAATTAGAATCAGAACTTGCAGCAATGTCTAGAAAAAGAATACAAATAGCTAAAGAGAAAAATGAAGAATTGGCAAATTATATGCTGGCAACCGCAGTAACAAGATACGCAGGCGAATTTGCAGGAGAACGGCTGGTAAATACCGTAATGCTTCCTAACGATGAATTAAAAGGCAGAATTATCGGTAAAGAAGGGCGCAATATTAAAGCATTAGAGCAGCTTTTAGGCGTTGATATTATTATCGACGATACGCCGGGAATAATTTTAGTAAGTAATTTTAACCTATACAGAAGAGCAATTGCAACAGAAGTTATTCAGCGCCTTGTAGAAGATGGACGCATTCATCCTGCAAGTATAGAAGAGATGCATGAAAAAGTGCAGGCAGAATTTGAAAATAAAATATATGAAGAAGGTCGCAAAACCGTTATAGATTTAGGATTATATCCTATGCATGAAGAGCTTATTAAAATGCTAGGACGATTAAAATACCGTGCAAGTTATGGACAAAATGCACTAGCCCACTCTTTAGAAGTTGCAAGACTGGCTAAATCTTTGGCGACCGAAATGGGCGGAGATGAAAAATTAGCTATGAGGGCAGGACTGTTGCATGATATTGGCAAAGCCCTAACCCAAGATTTTGACGGAAATCATGTAGAATTAGGTGCAGAGCTTTGTAAAAAATACAACGAAGACCCTGTTGTAATTAACGCAATATACGCTCATCACGGACATGAAGAGCCAACTTGCGTAGAGAGTGCTGCTGTTTGTGCAGCAGATGTAATTAGCGCTGCAAGACCCGGTGCAAGACGCGAAGTATTAGAAAGCTTTACAAGAAGAGTTAAAGAGATAGAAAATATAGCACTTAGCTACGACGGCGTAATGCAAGCATACGCAGTAAATGCCGGCAGGGAGCTTAGGGTTTTTATCGATGCAAATAAAGTAAATGACGACGAATTGGTTTTATTAACTCACAAAATTGCAAAAGAAGTAGAAGATAAGGTCCAATATCCCGGCGAAATAAAAGTAAATGCCATTAGACAAACTCAAGCTATAGAGTATGCTAAATAGTTTTTGGTTGATAGTTAATAGTTGATGGTTGATGACTGCGCGGCATCGTTGCGCCCGCACACCTGCACTCACACTCCAAACCCTATCATTTCATTTAAAGTTATCTCCACATTCTTAGCCAATGCTTTTATATCGTAGCCGCCTTCTAAAAAGAAAATTTTTGGAATGCCGGGTTTTTGGTTTAAAATAATTTTCACCATCTCTTTTACGCCGCTGTGGGTAATATCCAGCTGGGCTAAAGGGTCGCTTTCGTGCAAATCGTAGCCGGCAGATACCAGTATAATATCGGGGTTAAATTTTTCTACAAGCGGGGGCAGTTCTTCGGTGTAAACTTCTAAAAGCTCTTTATCTGTTGAATTTGGCATCAGGGGGTAATTGAAAGTAAAGCCCTCCCCTTTGCCCAAGCCTGTTTCATCAGGATTTCCGGTTCCCGGATATGCAAATGCCTGATGAGTGCTAAAATAAAAAACAGTATTATCGCTGTAAAAAGCTTCTTGCGTTCCGTTGCCGTGGTGAACATCAAAATCTATAATAAATGGCTTTTTAAAACCGATACTTTGAGCATATTTAGCAGCTATTGCAATATTGTTAAAAAGGCAAAACCCCATAGAGTTATACTTTGTAGCGTGGTGTCCCGGCGGTCTGACTGCACAAAACGCTAAATTAGAAACCCCTTTTTTAATTTTATCAAGCGCTATTATGCCCGCACCCGCAGCATAATGGGCAACCTCGAAGCTATCTTTAGAGCAAACCGTATCGGCATCAATGCTTTGCTCCAATCTGCTGGCTTCTTCGACGCCATAATACAAAACTTTGCTGTGCACACTTAATATCTGCTCTTTATTCGCACGAACAGGCGCTAAAACATTTAACTTATCTTCTAAAGAGGCTATTTTTTCATAAATTGCAATTAAACGCTTAATATTTTCGGGATGATGAGCCCCTGTATCGTGTTTTAAGTAAATATCGTCTTTAATTAATATCGGTTTCATCTATCCCTCCGTAAGTGTCAATACCGATGAATTAAGCTTCTCAAAGGTGCAGTGAGGGCACTGCACCCTACGATTAAAAGTATTGCCTATTAAGTTAAGGATTTTATATTCATAAAATGCACAAAGCTTAAAGCTCAAGGCTAAAAGCCGACAGAGAAAGCTATTTCGACATTCGTATTGCAGAATATAGATTACAAAAAACAAATTCCTCTAACCTCTAATTTCTAATCTCTCTTCTCTAAAATAGCAGCTTTCTGCTTTTAGCTTTAAGCTTTGTGCCAATAAATGGGTAATTTGCTCTTAACTTAATAGCAATGCACCCCCTACATCCTCAAATCTGCATCCTGCATCCTCAATCCTCAAAAACCAACCTTCAAATAACTGCTAGCAGAACCGTCGGTAATATCCAAATAATAAGCAATGCCGGATAATATAGCCAAAACTATAAGCACGGCAATAATAATTTTAACATAACTGTAAGGGCGCTCGCCTGCAATTTCTCCTGTTACACCGTTTATTGCAATGTCATACTGTTTTCCCTTATATTCAAAGCTGCTAAGCCAAACAGGCAGCATTGTTGCTTCGTATCTCTCATTTGAATAACTGGTATTTATACTCTCTACCCTCTGTTCATCGCCTCCTATTGAATATAAAACATCACTGTAAATTACACTGCCCATATACTCTTTTGCTTCATTATAACAGCTTTGCATCTGCTTATCATATTCGCGGCTTACAAAACCGCTTAAAAACGAAGGATTAAAAAGCATTAATCTATTTAAATCGTAATTTCTAATACCTTTTACCACTTCGGGCAATTTAGAATCGGCATCTACTAAAATATCATAAAAATCGCGCTTTGTGTCTCCGCTGACATAAGTCCAATTTATGCGCCGCTCTAACTCACGCACAACTTGCTCTCTGCCATCTACATAAACAGTTCTTTCTACTTCTACATAATAAGCATCGCCTCTTTGACCGCTATATGCAGTATAACTTTTAGCATCAAAACTAAAATAAGGCGCATATACAGGCTGAAACTTATGCTCAAAATCAAGCAGTTTCTTTAAACTATCAGGTGCAAACCACAAAGAACCGAGCCAGCTTTTAAAAATTTTTCTTGCTTTTTCTTTATCTATTGCAAAAGGCAATATTGAGTAAGGGGGTTTTGGATTAACCGGGTTTGTAACAAGCGGATTGTCGCAATAAGGGCAGTTTTTAGAGAGTTCAAACTCTTTTAATTCAATATCGGCACCGCAACCCGGGCAATCTACCGTTTTAACTATGCCGTTTGGTTCTATACTCTCATTAACCGGCTCTTTTGCCCGCACATAAACTTGCGCGTCAATCGGCTTTGTCGATTTACAGCTATTGCAAACCAAATGGTAAGAGCCGATTTGGCTCACCATATAACTGCCGCAGCTTGGGCACTTAAAAGGTAAAACAGAAAACTTCATTACGCATTAGGAATCGGAGGCGGTGTTGTTTTAAATAAATCACCGATTAATTCGCTAGCTTTCACCCAGCCTTCCAACCCCTCTTGCCAAATATAACTTGTCGGTTTAAGCTGCCCGTTTGCAATTAAAGTTTTAATATCATCAATTGTATGCGGTCCGTCGGCTTTGCCTGCTTTTACAATATAAAACGGCTTGCTTCCCGGCACAGGCGGCGGCATGCTGCCCGATTTTTCAGAAACGCTTGAATTGTTAAAACTTTTGCTAATCTCGTTTGCCATTGCAATACCCGCTCCGATAGATGCAACTTCGCTGGCTCCTCCGCCGCTGCCTAAAGCTTCGGCTCCCTGGTACTTCATATGCTCATCCAAATTACCTACGGCTTTTCTTGAAGCTCTCTTATCGATAGCTTTTTCCACCTCTTCAGGCAGCGAAATATTCTCTACCAAAAGTTTATCTAGTTTTAAACCGTAATTATTAAAATCCTCTTGCAGCTTTCCTTTTAAAAACTCTCCGAATTTTTCATAACTTGCTGCCATATCAAGCACCGATTCACCGCTTTGTGCTAAAATTACAGGCAGTTTTGCAAGTATCAAATTAGTAAGCTGGGTATCTACCTCATCAACAGTAAAGTGCCCGTCTGTACCCACCACTTCTCTTATAAATTTTTTAGGGTCGCTTACTTTAAATTCATAACTTCCAAACGCCTTTAAACGCACACTGTCAAACTCTTTATCGCGCACGATTATAGGATTTTTAGTTCCCCATTTTTGCGAAAAAAGCTTTGTATTTATAAAATAAACATCAACTTTAAAAGGAGATTTAAAACCGTGATCCCAATGACGCAAATCTGTTAAAATCGGCAAATTGTCAGTCTCTAGCGTATAAGTTCCCGGCTCTAAAATATCGGCAATTTCGCCTTTATCTACAAAAACCGCAATTTGAGATTCTCTTACAATCAATTTTGCCCCGTATTTAATCTCGCCATCATCCCTTGGAAAACGCCAAAGAATCGTATCTTGTGTATTATCTTTCCATTCAATTATATCTATAAACTGCCCAAAAAGCCAATCCATCAAACCCATAATATCCCCCTACTTTTCTATCTGTTTAGGCGACTGCGAACTTTTAGCCAAATCATCCTGCTTAGCTTTAGTTGCAATAAGCGCATCTTTTAAAGCTTTTTCTGTCTTCGCAAGCTCCTCTTCTGCCAATGCTCTTGCCTTTTTGCCCTCTTCTGTAATTTTCAAAGAGTCATTCAGCGTCGCTATAAGAGTCTCGTTCGCTTTTTTAATACTTTCAATATCAAATACACCGCGCTCCATCTGCTTGCGCACTTCGGCATTTGCTTCTCTTAAACCTTCGGCATTTGCTTCTAGTAAATCATTTGTTAAATCATTCGCTTCTTTAATCGCTTTTGCCGCTTCGTGACTTCTAAAAATTGTAACAGTTTGCGCCAGCTGATTACGCCAAAGCGGAATAGTATTTACCAAAGTCGAACCTATCTTATTAATTAAAGATTTATCGTTTTCTTGAATCAGTCTAATACTAGGAAGCGCTTGCATAGCAACTTGGCGCGAAAGTTTCAAATCGTGCACCCTGCGCTCTAAATCGTCTCTGAAGCCTCTAATCTCTTTAAGCTCCTGGACCGCCATCATATCTTCATTTTTAGCTTTTTCTTCATATTGCGGAATAATCTTTTCGTTTAACTCTTTTAACTTTAGCTCTCCGGCGTGAATATAAATTTCTAACTGCCTAAAATAATCCAAATTGGCATCATAAAGTTTATCTAACGATACCACATCTGTTATAAGCTTGGATTTATGGCGCTCTAAATTTTCGGCAATTACATCTATTTGGTCTTTTACCTCTTCGTATTTTTGCACAAATTTAGCAAGCGGTTTTGTTGCCCCAAAAAGTTTTTGCCACCAGCTGAGTTTTTTATTGGGGTTAAACTCGTCAATGTCAAAGCCTCTTATGGTTGCAACCATATTATTTAATAAATCTCCCGTTTTTCCGGTATCTTTATTCTTAACACCGTCTAGCATTTTATTAGAAATATCATCCAGCTTCTCTTGTGCCTTAGAGCCGAAATAAATTACCGAATTTCTATCATTTATATTTATTTCATTCATAGCCTCTTGCAATTTGGCTTCTTCTTCCGGCACAACCGCAGGCGGATTTGCTTCTTTATTTTCTATTGATTTTTCTACTAACTGTTTTACTTTTTCTTCCATTTATTAATCTCCTTTTTAAGTTAAGCTCAGAGCTAAGAGCACAGAGCGCAGAGCTAACAAAGTGGCTTTGCCTTTTTTAAGAGGCTTCGCCGCAAATATTAAACACGGCCGCAGCCGCACCGCCAGCTCTACGCTCTGTGCTCTTAGCTCTTAGCTTATCATCAATTCTCAAGCTGCTGTTTAAGCGCATCTATCTGCACATCCAAATCAAAAACATCGTTAGATTTCAAACGCTCCAGCTCTTCATCGAATCTTTTAGATGCGCTTTCTAAAAGCTCTACCAGCCTTTTTCTGTAACTCTCGTCAAGTTTATGGTCTTCTAACTCATTATACCGGTTTACCACATCTTTAATACCGTCTAAATAGACAACCATAAATTTTCTGGCTATTCTAATATCTTTTGGGTCATCTTTTATGGTTTGCAAAATATTTTCAGCCCTATGCAAAGCGCCGCCTACGGCATCTTTTAATTCCAAATCGCTTATTTTGTCTTTCGCCTCTTCTATACTTAAAAGCTTAGTTTCGGCTTCATCTAAATCTTTTATCAATTTTTCATAATTTACGCTGCCGTCATTTGGAATTTTATCAACCGAAGGGTCAAAACCGTAATACATAAGCCCCCCTGCAACCGCCAGCACAGCAGTGACAATAGAATTAACCAACCCTACATTTTTATCTACCAATAATCCCAAAAAAAGAGCCACAGCTCCCAAACCTATCGAGCCGAAAAGTTTAAATTTGATTTTAGGAGCATGAGCAATTTTCTCTTGATTATATTTATGCTCTTCTTGCAAACCTCTGTTAATTAAATTTATAGAGCCGTAAAGCAGCGCAAATGCAATTAATTTAAGTATAAATTTTATGTAATTTGCATCAAAAAGAGAACCTATCGTAGAAACAAACATAGGAAGTAAAAAAATATATAAAAAGAAAACAGAAGGAGTCTTCTCTTTTTTTCCGGTTACTATTTTTTTAGCTTTTGCCATTAAAAACTGCTCCCAATTGTATAACCCAAAGAATAAAGCAAAAATATAAACCCAAAAAGTTTATAATAACTCATTACTAACCCCTTTTTTGTTATTATAGTATAAAAATATTCAAAAGGCAAAGCAGATGGAGGAAATATTAAAAATTTTCTTAAAAATTACTAAAATCCCACGATGTAGTTACGATACCCATAAAATGGAGATATTTTTAACAAATTATGCAAAACAGTTCGATTATATGGTGCAAAAAGATAAAGCAAACAATATACTTATTAGCTCTGCTAATCCCAAAATTTGCCTGCAGGTCCATTACGATATGGTTTGTATAGGAACTGCGCCAAATATCGAGCCTGTTATAGAAGGCTCTGTATTAAAAGCAAAAAACTCAAGCCTTGGCGCAGATAACGGCATTGCGATTGCTATGATGCTAAAACTTATGCAAGATGGCGCTAAGGCAGAATTTTTATTTACAAACGACGAAGAGGTCGGATTAATCGGTGCTAAAAATTTAGAGCTTAAAATAAAAAGCCCATATATGCTAAATTTAGACAGCGAAGACGAGCAGGAAGTTTACATAGGATGCGCAGGAGGAGCCGATTTAAAACTTGCAAAAGAGTTACAAAATGTTACAGATGAGGGGTATTTTTATGAAATAAGCATATCTAATCTGCCCGGCGGACACTCAGGCGTAGATATAGATAAAAATATTCCAAATGCAATTTTAAAACTTGCTAAATTTATAAAAGAGAATAGTTTAAAAATAGCAAGTTTCAGCGGCGGCGAACGGATAAATTCGATACCTGCTAATGCAAAAGCAATAGTTCTATCCAAAAAGCCTCTTGAATCCGTGCAAAATATTGCTGTATGCAAAACAGAACCTCAAAAAATAAGCAATTTTGATATAAATGACCTTTTTGCCCTGCCAAACGGCGTTTTAGAAATTAATAAAGAGTTTAACGCCGTGCAAAGCAGCTGCAATTTAGCAATTGTAAACATAAACCCGCAAAAAGCGGTTATAGAAATCAGTTACCGCAGTTTAAGCAATAAAGATTTAGACAATATCACCCAAAAAGCAAAATCGGTTTACGAAAATCTAGGATACAAAGCCGAACTAAACGACAAATACCCCGGATGGACTCCTAAAATAAACGATTTTACCAAAAAGGTTCAAAGCGCCGTAACTTCAATATACGGAAGCTGCAAAACAAAAGTTATACACGCAGGCTTAGAGTGCGGAATTTTAAGCCAAAAACTCCCAAATGTCCAAATAGCTTCAATAGGACCCACAATCCGCTACCCCCACTCTACCCGCGAATATGTAGAGCTGGATTCGGTTGAGAGAACTTATGATGTTGTTAAGTTGGTTATTAGTGAATAGTGAATAGTGATTGGTGAATAGTTGATAGTGATAGTGATAGTTGATAGTTATTTAGTTAATTTAACAACGCTGTCATTCTGAGCGGAGCGAAGAATCTCTTTTGATGCAAATTCCGCGAAAATTTTTTGTTATGCCCTAGGATGGCAATGGGGGACGCATAGGTCGCCCCCTACAATTTATTTTTGCACTCACATCTAAATCATAAATTCTATATCTTATATCCAAAATCCCAAATTATCCACTCTCAATTATCAATTAATTTCTTAACTGCTTCGGAACATATCGCCAGTCCAAAAGCCCCCGTGACGGCGGCGAAAGAGCCTTTGTCTTTGCATTTTGGCTCTTCGGGGCTGAATATTACGGTAAAGTTTTTATTAAATCTTGCTTTTTTTAATTCGTTTCTAATTTTTCTTGCTAACGCGTCGCCATGGGTTTTAAAAATTGTGCTTACCTCTATTTTGCTAAAATCTGTCCGTTTTGCGCTGCCTAAAGACATTATCAGTTTTTTATGCACCTTTTTGGCAAGCTCTATTTTAACTTTTGTTGTGTCGCAGGCATCAATTACCAAATCGAAAGATTCAAAATCAAAACCCTCGACCCAGGCAATATCCATTTTCTGCTCAATTGCCTTGATGCCTTCGTAAATTTGCGCAAGTGTCTGCACTTTCGATTTGCCGATATTGCCTTCGCTCCCTATTTGGCGGTTTTGGTTGCTAGCCTCGTAACTATCGTAATCTACTATGGTAATATCGCTTATTCCGCTTTTATATAAGCAGTCAAGTGCATAGCTTCCTACCCCGCCTACACCTAATATAAGCACTTTTGCGCTTTGGAGCTTTTTAAAATTCTCTTCGCCAAAAAGCATTCTGCAGCGCTCAAATCTCATAGCCACTCTTTTAAACTTTTTATACTTTCATAGTGAGTCATATCCAAATGGATCGGCGTAATGGATACAAAATCTTGTTCAACCGCTTCTATATCGCTTAAATCGTGCTTAGAATTATGGCGGTTTTTCCACTCAATTTTGGGCAAACCTATCCAGTAATACTCCAGCCCTCTTGGATTGTAGTGAACTTCGGCATCAAATCCGTATTCTCTGTATCCTGCATAGGTGATTTTTGCCCCTTTGTAATCTTTAGGCTCAAGCGGCGGAATATTTATATTTAAAAATTTTCTATCTTCGAGCGGATACCCCTCTTCCAAAACCTTTTTAACCAAATCGTGCGCAACCTGTTTTGCCAAATCAAACTTGACTTTAGCGCAGTTTCCTTTGCAAACTTGAGAAAATGCAAGAGCAGGAATCCCCTGAAGCACCGCTTCCATAGCTGCTGCTGCAGTGCCCGAGTATGTAATATCTTCGCCCAGATTAGGACCCAAATTTATACCGCTTACAACCAAATCGGGCTTATTATCTTTAAAAAGTTTGCTAAGAGATAAAAATACGCAGTCGCTTGGGGTGCCGTCGTCTAACTTATAAAAATTCTTCTCTAACTCTATAAATCTAAGCGGACGCGTAAGCGTTAAAGAGTGTCCGCAAGCCGATTTTTCAATAGTCGGCGCTACAACTATAACATTTGCAAGCGGCTCTAAAGCCTCTTTTAAAGCGTGCAAACCTTTAGATTCAAAACCGTCGTCGTTAGTAATTAAAATAGTTTTTTTCATTTAGCTATTTAACCTTAATTTTTTTTGATATAATACTACAAAAAATAAAAAGGACAGCTTGTGCAAAAAGTTCCTATGTTAGAAAAAACATTTAGAAAATTATCTCAAGAGTTAGAACAGCTTAAAAATGAAGAGAGAGCAAGAATTGCAAAAATTATCGATGAAGCAAGAGAGCTTGGCGATTTAAAAGAAAATGCCGAATACCACGCTGCAAAAGAGCGTCAGGGTCTTATGGAAGCTAGAATTGCAGAACTTACCGACCTTATTGCAAGAGCACAAGTTATCGACCCTTCTAAATTGGCACACGAGAGAGTGAGCTTCGGCTCTACTGTTATTTTAACCGACCAAGAAACAGATGAAGAAGTGTGCTATACAATTGTAGGCACTCAAGAGTCCAATCCGTCTAAAGGTTTAATTTCAATAGAATCCCCAATGGCAAGAGCCCTGCTTGGCAAAGAAGAAGGCGACGAAGTAGAAATAAACCTGCCAAGCGGAAAAAAGAGTTTCGATATAGAAGAGGTTAAATACGAACCGATAGAGTGCTGAGTAAGCATAAAGCTTAAAGCAGTAAGCCAAAAGCTATTGGTGCGGCTTCGCCGCGTCTTAAAAAAGCTAAGAGCTTAGTGCCTAGAGCTATGGTGCGGCTTCGCCGCTTTTATTAAAGCTGAAAGCGTAAAGCTTAAAGCATAAAAGCCGAAGGTATGGCTTCGCCTCTTAAAAAAATTTATCGATTCAAAGCTTTCTGCTTTTGGCTTTTAGCATTAAGCTTTTACATGCTGAAAGCGTAAAGCAGAGAGTTCTGTCATTCCCGCTAAAGCGGGAATCCACGGCTTAATATGCCGAAAATATTATTTGCTTTTGTCATTCCAAGCATTGCGAAGAATCTCGTTTAAGAGCTTAGAGCAAAGAGCTAATAAGGTAGCTTCGCCTTTTTTAAGCGGCAAAGCCGCAAATATTAGACGCGGCGCAGCCGCACAATTGGCTCTAAGCTCTAAGCCCTTAGCTCTTAGATTCATTAAGAGATTCTTCGCTACGCTCAGAATGACTGAAACAAGTGACTTTACAGAGCTTTCAGCTTTTGGCTTTTAGCATTTAGCTTTAAAATTAGGAGTAAATAGTGAAAATAAACATAGCAATAATCGGAGCTAGCGGATATACGGGGTTGGAGCTGGTTAAACTGATTTTAAACCACCCTGTTTTTGAAATTGCATACCTTGCAACAAGTGAAGGCAATACAGAAATTACGGCTTTGCACCCTGCTCTAAAGAAGGTATTTGAGCACTCTGTCGAAAAAGTTGATTTTGAAAAAATAGCTTCTGCTTGCCAATTGGCTTTTTTGGCGCTTCCTCATAAACACTCTATGGAAGTTGCAAAAGAGCTGATTGCAAGAGGGGTAAAAGTTATCGATTTATCGGCAGATTACCGCTTAGAACTTGAAACTTACGAAGCAAACTACTGCGAACATACCGACAAAGAAAACCTGCCAAACAGCGCATACGGATTAATAGAATATTACAGAGAAGAGATAAAAAAAGCAAAAATTGTTGCAGGTCCCGGATGCTATCCTACGGCTACGCTTCTTGGAATACTGCCGTTTATTCCGTATATTCAAGAAGGAACGCCTATTTTTGTAGATGCAAAAAGCGGAGTAAGCGGTGCGGGTAAAAAACTGACCCACACTAACAGTTTTGTTACGATAAATGAAAATATCTTTGCATATAACCCGCTAAAACACCGCCATGCCCCCGAAATTGCAGAAAAAATTAAAAAAATCCACGGCAAAGAGTTTCAAGTTAATTTTGTGCCGCACTTAATTCCTGCAACGCGCGGTGAATTAGTGAGCGTTTATGCAGTATTAAAAGAAGATATTGACCCTTTAGAGGTGCTGCAAAACGCATATAAAAACGAACCATTTATAAGAATCCGTAAAACACCTGTAGATATAAAAAGTGCTAGCGGAACCCACTTTTGCGATATTTTCGCGGCAAAAAACGGCAACAGCCTATTTGTAAGCTCTGCAATAGACAACCTATTAAGAGGTGCCAGCTCTCAAGCGCTTGTTGCCGCAAATATAGCAATGGGCTTAGAAGAAAGCTTAGGAGTGCCAAAAATTGCCTATGTCCCTTAAAAAAGGGGCTCTGCTTATTGCAGACGCCCACTACCCCAACCACAACAGTAGTTTTATAAACTTTTTAAAAGATATTAAAGAGGGCAGATTAAAAACCCCTCAGTTAATCTTAATGGGCGACATATTCGATTTGCTTGTGGGCAATTCAAGCTACTTAAAAGATAAATTTAATAAAGAGATTGAATTAATAGAAGAGATTGCAAAAAATACAGAAGTTATCTACCTAGAAGGCAACCACGACTTTAATTTAAAGCCTCTTTTTAAAAATGTAAAAGTTATCCCGATTCAAAAACAGCCTTTAATTTTAAACTTTCAAAACAAAACCGCAAGTTTGGCTCACGGCGATAAATACCAAACCAATTTAACTTACAAAATTTATACAAAATTCATAAGAAACCCTCTTATTTTAAAAATCCTGCCCGATATTATCGCTAAATACAAATTAAAGCAGATGAAAAATAAAAAAATATGCAAAGAGTTAAAAGGTTTTGAACTCTTAGCCCAAAAAATCGCCAAAAACCACAATGCCGATTTAATTATAGAAGGTCATTACCACCAAGGGAAGAAAATAAACAATTACATTTCACTTCCGTCTTTTGTCTGTGAAGAGAAATATGCTATTTTTAACGGAAATAGTGTGGAGTTTGTTGGTTATTTGTTAGATTAATAATGTAGGGAGCGACCTGTGTGTCGCCCTGCCTGTTTAAAATGCATAAAGCTTAAAGCCCAAAGCTAAAAGCTAACCACTTTGTCATTCCGTGCAGAAAACGGACAACAAAAAACAGAAAAATGAAAAAGAATATTGCCGTTTTCAATTTTCAGATGATGGAAAGCAGATAACCTTTTTGCTTTCTGCTTTTAGCTTTAAGCTTTTTGCCAAGAAATGGACATATCAGTTCTTAACGTAATAACATTGAGGGGGGTGCATTGCCATTAAGTTAAGGATTTTATGTCCATAAAATGCATAAAGCTTAAAGCCCAAAGCCAAAAGCAGAAGAGAGATTAGAGAGATTATCTTGTCCCAAAGCTTGAGCTTTGAGACAAAATAAAAATCCTACCCCAAAGGGGCAGGTATTGAAAACCCCTTGAAGGGGATACTTTGCCTGCCACCTAAAAGGTGTCAGGGTGGTTGCTAACTTTTCTAATTTAAAACAGTCCTCTTTGCTGTT
>JALWKP010000006.1 GCA_027081355.1 Campylobacteraceae bacterium | reverse complement strand
TCTTCGCTAATATCGCGCATAGCCTCAATATCAGGGTGTCTAAACAGTGCAGAGTCATCAAAGCCCATTTTACCGTCAAGCGCCAAGAAATCGCCGCTTCCTGTTTTAATTAACGGGTTAATTTCGATTAACTCCACATCTTTATCCATATAAATTTTAAACAGTTTGCTTGCAAAGTCGATAAATTTTCTCTGCTCTGCTTTATCGGTAATTCCAAGACCAAATACCAGCTCTCTGCCGTGGAAACCCTGGAAACCGATAGTTGGGTCGATTGCAACTTTTACAATTTTTTCAGGGGTTTCTTCTGCAACCTTTTCAATCTCCATACCGCCCTCAGTCGAAGCCATAATTACAGGCATCTCTTTAGCTCTGTCTAAAACAACGCCAAGATAAAGCTCATCTTTAATATCCGCACCCTCTTCGATATAAACTTTTTGAACAAGTTTACCCTCAGGACCTGTTTGATGCGTTACAAGCGTCATTCCTAAAATTTCGCCCGCTAATTTTTCTACCTCTTCAATACTTTTAGCAAGCTTAACACCGCCTCCTAATCCTCTTCCGCCGGCATGGATTTGCGCCTTGACAACCCATAGGTTTCCTCCAAGTTTTTTGGCATTTTCTACCGCTTCTTCTACCGTATTAGCTACCAAACCTCTAGGTGTAGGCACGCCATAGTCAGCAAAAATCTGCTTTGCTTGATACTCATGAATATTCACTTTGGCTCTCCTTAATTTTAAAGTAGCATTATTATAAGTCCTTTTTACTGTTAAAATGTATAATTTTTACTCATAAAATAAATAAAAACTGTGTATGTTAAGAAACTACACGATTATAAAAACTTTTTACTGCCGTTTTGCCTTTTCAAAAAGTAACTGCCCTTATTTTAATAATCTTCGTTTTTGTCATTTTTAAGCCCCTGTAATATCTTTTTTTAATACAATCACAAATATTATTTTTATGCAAGGATAAACCATGACCAAAGAGGGAAGAAGCGCCGAAGTCAGAATGGAAGAAGAGTATATGTCAGTAACCATAGACTATACAAACAAAGAAGATAGAACCATTATTTGTGATAAAATTGCTAAATTAGAAGAAGAGTTCGATGTCCACCCCGAAGTTATTCACAAACGCTCGCAAGAAAATAGCGGCGGTTCATATACGGTAGAGTTTTCAAAAGATGTTTACACTCACTCAAGAATTCCGGGCGATTTTATAGAAGCTCTTCTTCACAGATTAAACATAAAACATTGCGAAGAGGATTAGTTACTTTTAGTAACATTTAATTCAAAAAAAGTATCTCGTCTTTTTTAAAGCTTACAAATTTTGTAAGCTCTCTTTGCTTGTCAGCCGCAGTTTCAAAAGTTGCACTGCCGATTTTAAAAATTATCAAATTGTAACTGTTTAACTCAAAAATCTTAGGCTCAACCTTAAAAGAACCTTCTTTTTCTTCTTTTTCAAACTTAATTGCACTCTGTTTAATTAAAACCGTATAACTTTTTCCCATATCCAAACTCTCTTTTGTTTCTAAATTTGCTTGCATTTCATCTATATATATACTATTTTTAGAAACAGCTTTTCCTTTAAAGATATTTTTATATCCCAAATATCTTGCAACTTTTACATTTTTGGGTTTTTCAAAAAGCTCTTTTGTTTTGCTGCTTTGCTCAATTTTACCCTCTATTAATACCGATGCCCTGTTAGAGAGAAACCTCGCTTCATCCAAATCGTGCGTAATAAAAAGCGCTGTAATATTAAACTCTTTTTGCAAATCGAGCAAAAGTTCCCACATCTGCCTTTTTAATGTAATATCAAGCGCGCTAAAAGGCTCGTCTAAAAGCAAAAGTTTAGGTTTTACAACCAGCGCCCTAATAAGCGCGACTCTCTGCTTCTGCCCGCCGCTTAAACTCTGCGGCTTTCTGTCTAAAAGCTCTTTTATCCCCGCTTTTTCTGCCAATTTTTCAAAAAATGCATCCGGCTTTTTACCTTTAACCTTTAAACCAAACAGTATATTCTCTTTTACACTCAAATGCGGAAAAAGCGCCAAATTTTGGGGCACATAACCAAAGCCTCTTTTCTGAGCCGCCATTTTTGTATAATCTTTGCCTTCAATCAAAATTTTTCCGCTGTTAATATCCGAAATACCTAAAACGGCATTTATAAGCGAACTCTTGCCCGCGCCGCTAGGACCCAAAATAGCATGAAGCTCCCCCTCTTTTATAGTTAAATTTATATTTTGCAAAGAGAATTTGCCAAGTTTCAAATTTAAATTTTCCAGCTTAACCATTCAATCCCCTTTGTAAAAGCTGCCTTGCAACAAAAAGCGCCCCAAGCCCAAAAGCGATTAAAATCAAAATTAAAGAGACCGTAGTTTTAATATCCGCCATCTGCAGATGCATAAAAATAGCAATAGGCAAAGTTTCGGTTTTAAAAGCCATAGTTCCAGCAATCATCAACGTTGCCCCAAACTCCCCCAGAGCCTTTGCCCAGGTTAAAACAACAGCCCCCACAATTCCGTTTTTAGCAAGCGGAAGAGAAACCTTGCAAAAACTCTGCCAAGGCGAAGCCCCAAGTGTTTTTGCAATAGTTTCAAAAGAGCTGTCCACATCGTCAAAAGCAGCCTTGACAAAGCGAACACTAACCCCAAAAACCGTAACAAATTGCGCCAAAACAATCCCGCCGAAACTAAAAATAAACCCGTAAACATTACTGCTAATCCACTCCCCTAGCGGATTATTAAAAAAAATCAAAATTATAGCCCCCAAAGCCGCGGGCGAAACAACCATAGGAAATTCCAAAAGGGTATTGATAAGCTCTTTAAGCTTAAAATTATACCGCGAAAGCGCATACCCCGCAGGCAGCGCAAAAAACAGAGCCAAAGCCGCAGCAATAGTAGCAGTCGTTAAAGAGAGCTTAACCGAAAACATCACCCTGCTAGAAGCTATTGCCTCCTTAAAAGAGCCGGTATCAAAAAAATAAAAAACCGAAACAATCAGCCCACCATAAAGCAACAAAACAAAAAACGCCGCAACTATAAAGCTTTTTTTCAAATATTAGCCTTTTTTATTTTGATTATACCAATTTGAAGATTAGAAATAAGGTTTTAGAGTTGAGGGTTGAGAAATTTATTACTGCACCAAATCTGCTTAAACTTATGATACCTAAATACTGCAAAGCACCAACAGATTTGATTGCACCTTCTGATGAAAATTTAAATTAAAAATTCCGACTTTTTTCAAAGATAAACTTTTGCGAGAAGCAAAAAATAGTTGGCTTCAGATTTTATTAAAACAAAGAGGTTTAAACTAATTCATATATCTAAATCCTCAACCCTCAGCGCTCAATCCTCAATCCTCACTTAACCCACTCTTTGGGCACTTTATACTCCCCGCCTATTTTTTTCTTTTCTCCAATATACTCTTCTGCCTCTTCTGGGCTTGCTAAGTAATGGTATTTTGCAAAGATTTTTTGCGCCTCTTTAGAGGTAATAAAATCAATAAACTTTTGCGCCAGCTCTTTTTGTTTGCTGTAAACGCTTATGGCAATAGGAATGTAGCCAATTCTCACAACTTCATCTTTTTTTAAAGGAATTGTTTCAATTAAATCGCTGTTCCAGTAATGAAATACACGCCAGCCGATAACTGCATCAACCTGTTTTAAAGCAACCGCATTTGCGGTTTTTGCACATGAGCTTGTGTAATTTACTATATTTTTTCTCAGTTGTTCTTTCTCTTTGGGTGATAGCGAATGCTCTATAATCTCAACCGCATAAGCTCCCACGCAAACCCCCTGCGGATTGGCAATTGCAACCTTTATCCCGGGCTTTGCCAAATCGTGCAGGGATTTTATATGTTTTGGATTCCCCTTTTGCACATTTATTGCCGAAACCAGATAAACCACCCTTTTTTCACTATCTGGCAAAACCAGTTTTTTCTTTTTGGCAAGCTCCATAAAATCGGAAGAACCCGGAAAATACAAATCGCCCCTTTTTGTAAGCTGCATTTGAGAAAGCACATACCCCGAACCGCCAAAAACAATATTAACCTTAACCCCGTTTTTCTGCTCAAAAAGCTTTGCTATCTCTTCTGTCGCCGGCTTGCTCGCACTCCCCGCAAAAATCAAAAGCTCTTTTGCATTAACACTCAAAATTAAAACCAAAATCAAAAATAGTTTTTTCATAATTTTCCTTTAAAATATTTTGTTTTTATCTATTTTTCAAACAAATACTATATCAGGATAAAATATCCGACTTATACCCCCTCAATTCACTTCAACCTTCACCCTTAAATATCAACCATTTTCAATAGCCTCATCCCCAAGTTTCTTTGCCATCTTAATACTATCAAGCGCATTACGCAAAATAATTTTAGTAGAAGAAAGCGGCTTCATCCGCAAATTTGTCTGCTTTTTATCCAAACTTTGGTCGCTCAAAATCTCCATAACCTCTTTTTCCAACTCTTCATATATTTCGTTGAATTTCTTTTCTATAAAATCTATATCCATGTTATTCCTTTTGTTTTTTAGCCTTTGGCTAAAAAAGCTTAGAGCGAAGAGCCGAGAGCTTAGAGCCAACAATGGGCGGCTAACGCCGCGTTTTAATATTTGTGGCTTCGCCGCTTAAAAAAAAGGCGAAGCCACCTTGTTAGCTCTTGGCTCTGCGCTCTTAGCTTTTAGCTTATTTCCCTTTCGGACGAAAAACAGTTATAACCTCTTCATTTGCCACCATATAATGCCCGCCGATTAAATCTATGCAGTAAGGAATTGCAGGAAAAACCGCATCAAGACATTCGCGAATCGACTTTGGCTTACCCGGTAAATTAACTATTAAACTCTCTTCGCAAATTCCTGCAGTTTGGCGCGAAAGTATGGCTGTCGGCACATATTGCAAACTTACAGCCCTCATCTGCTCCCCAAATCCAGGCAAAAGTTTTGAACAAACTGCTTCGGTTGCCTCGGTAGTTACATCTCGCGGCGCAGGACCCGTTCCGCCCGTTGTTACAATTATATCGCACCTCTCTTCTTTTGCCAATTCCAAAAGCGTCTCTTCTATAACAGCCTGCTCATCAGGAATGCATCTGTAAATATACTCAACTTCATTCAAAAGATAATCATTAAATGTATCCATAATAGCCTTGCCCGAAATATCTTCGTAAATTCCCGCACTTGCCCTGTCGCTTGTAGTTACTACACCAATTTTAATTTTATCCATTTTTATCCTTTATAAACTCTTTTGCACTTAGAACCTTTATATCTCCGCAATAAAAGTTTCTATCATTACTAACAATCAAATCACATCCAGACTTTTTAGCCAAAATATACTGAACATTATCTTCCAAATCTTTATTTTTCAACTCTAATGCTAAGGTTATAATTTTATTATCTGAACCTAAAATATCAAAACTATCTGTAACTATATCTAAAAATTCTTTTACATTTACTGCTTGCTTCGATGCTACATAATATATATAGAATTGTTATATCAGCAATTACACCAATATATTCTTCATTATAACAATTGGTTAGTATTTTTAAAACTTTCTCTTTTTAAAATAACATTCAATTCACATAGATATGCATATATTACGAAGAGAGATTAGAATATTTGTAATCTACATTCCGTATTTCAAATGGATGACAAAAAGCAGATATTTTTTTGCTTTAAGCCTTTTGCCAAGAAATGGATATATCGGTTCTTAACTTAATAGCAATGAGGGGCATTGTTCTAAACAATAAAATATTTCCTAGCCTCTTCTTTGCTTTCAAACGGTTTAACATCATAGTTTTTGCCCTCTATCTCAATGCTGTAGCTTTGCCCTTTTTGATGCTTAGCGTAAGTAACTGCTATTTTTGCTGCAAGTTTTTTATCGTTTTCGCTTGCGTTTTTGTTTATTAAACTGTAAGGACCGGGCATTGGAACTTTAAAGGATATATAAGCCGGGTGATTAACTTTTTGCAGCGCTTCGTTATCCTCTTTATGGCGCCCTACAATCAGTTTTGCGCCATCTAGCAGGCGCAGATGTCGGCCGTATTTTAATAAATCTATAGCTTCTACGCTAAACTCTTCGTGCTCTATAAATTCGCGGATTTTTTGGCTGTAAACAGGTTCCGTAAGCAAACATCCGCCCGCAGGCGATTCGTAATCGTCCCAGCCGAACTCTTTTGCCATTGCAAGCTGGCGTTCTCGGCTTCTGCCGCTAATATCAAGCAGTTTTTCCCTATCTATCCACCCTTTAATTTCAGGGGTTGTTGGCTCTAGCAGTTTTGCGCAAAGCGGGCGCACTATTAAATTATCTTTATCTTCTGCCAGTTTTTGCACCTGTTTTAGGGCATCTTTGCGCTGGCTCATAGGTCTTTGCCCCACAACTTCGCCCGTAACCAGAAAACTTGCGCCCAAATCACCCATTAACTTTTTGGCAATTTTAAACATATAACCGTGGCAGTCGATGCAGGGGTTAAAATTTTTGCCGTAACCGTAAACCGGGTCAAAAAGTATATCTTGAATATACTCTTCGCGCACATCTACGCTTAAAAAATCCGCCCCCGCCATTTGAGCCCGCTTTTTCAACTCATCGCGCACATCTTTAGTGCCGCCAAATCCTGTAAAAATATGCAGCGCCGTAACATCTATGCCTTGCTCTTTAATAAGCTTTACCGCCAGCATACTGTCCAACCCGCCGCTAAATAGAGATATTGCTCTCATTTTATTCCTTAAGCTGTTTTTCTAAAGATTTTAAATAGTTGATAGTATCTTTGCTTATACTATCGCTGTAAAATAGGCTTATCGACTCTTTTAAATCGATTTTTTTCTCTTTAACCGTTTTTAGTAAATCTTTTTCGTATTGGGGAATCTTATTTTTTATAACATCCCAGACAATATCTTCATTTATGCCAAAATATCCATGCGTAATTTGATTTCTAAAATCCACAACTCTTCTGTATGAGCTATCCAGCAAATTGGCATTTAGCAAATATTTTGTCGCCTCGCCGATAAGTTCTAACTCCCTGATACAAGCATCCCAAGCCATTTCGCTATAAAGCAGTTCCTGCGCATTTAAAAACGGTTTTGAGTATCTTTTTATCTTATTTATCGCAATAAAAATATCTACTATGTATAAAGCTGTATCCCTAGACATATATTATCTCGTTTTTTATTTTTTCTTTTATGAAAGCTCTTATGTTTTTTTCCAGACCCAAATCGACTTTTTTGCCCAAAGCGTTTTCTAAATACTCTTTTAAATCGTAATAACCGTCAAAAGATGGGGGCATATCTACAATAATATCAATATCGCTATTTTGGGTTGCATTATCTTTTGCATAAGAGCCAAAGAGTCCTATTTTTTTAACATTAAAGCTGTTTTGGAGTTTTTCTTTATTATCTTTTAAAAATGAAATTATCTCTTTTTTCGTCACTTTAGACCCCTTATTTGAATAGGCTTTTTAATATTATATCAAAACTTCAAACTTCAAACTCAAAAACCCCAACCATCTCCCCTTTTTTCAATCTTGGAAGTATATCGGTTTTTATCTTTCTAATAAGATAGCTTTTTTTGGAGTAAGTTAAATTTTTATCTGCCATCAACTCTTTTAGCCTTTTTTTATAATAGATTTCGAGCTCTTGGATTATCTGTTTTTTTAACTCCTCTTCGCTTAAAACCGGCACGCTTTCATCTACTTGCAAGCCCCGTAAAACCGGATGCTCCAAATTGCCGGCAGCCAAATTTCTAAAGGCGTCTTCGTAAGATTTTGCAAAAGAGAAATCTATAACATTTAAAATATCGTCAATTAACCCTTCGCTGTTTATAAGCGTTTTTAAAACAGCCTCCCATGCCGGGTCTTTTTGCATTTTCGGAGCGGCGCTGTTTTGCTCTTGCGGCGTTCTTTTGGCTTTAAAATAGGCTGCTGCGGTGCCGAAAATCCTAGCCGCTTCGGCTGCGTAAGCTTCGCGCACAATCGGTTTTAAACTGTTTAAATAACTGTTTGTTTCGGCTATCGCTTTCTGTTTTTGATACGGGTTGTTTATATCGTAAGATGTTTTAATTTGCTCTATGACAAACGGCGCTAAATCCTTGCCGCTCTCTAGGAGCTTTTTTAACTGTTCTAAATCGCCGTTTGCAACCATATCTGCGGGGTCTTTGCCCTCGGGAAAAAGCACAACGTTGCCTTCAAATCCGTTGGCGCTTAAAAGTTTTGCAGCTTTAAGCGCTGCTGCAACCCCCGCTTTGTCGCCGTCATAAGCTAAAATAACTTTAGGCTCGCCCTTTTTTAAAATAGGCAAATGCTCGCTTGTAAGCGCGGTTCCAAGTGTCGCTACCGCCGTTGTGAAGCCTGCTTGATGGAGCATTATAACATCTAAATACCCTTCGGTTACAATCACTCTTTTTTTATCGTAAATATCCCGTTTTGCCAGGTTGTAGCCGTAAAGCAGGCGCGATTTGTTAAACAGTTTTGTCTGCGGCGAATTGATATATTTTGCAGGGTGATTGCCCAAAGTTCTGCCCCCAAAACCGACAATAGAGCCGTTTGCATTGTATATCGGAAAAATTATCCGCTCAGTCAGCCTTGCGTAATAATCGCCCCTTTCGCCAAGTGCAATAATGCCCGCATCCACGGCTTTTGGCAGAGGTATCTGGCTTTGCTTTAAAAATGCTATTACGCTAGAACCGCTTCCGACATACCCGATTTCAAAGCGCTCAATCGATTTTTGCTCGATTTTTCTATTTAAGAGATAATTCATTGCGCTTTGGTTTTGGGTTAAATTTTTTTTATACCACTGCTCTAAAAGCTCAAGCACTCTCTTTTCGTCGTTGTAACCGCTTTTTCCTTTTGTGTAAAGCAGAGGAATATTATATTGCGAAGCGAGCTTCTCTATGGCATCTGGGTAATTTAACTTTTCGATTTCCATTACGAATTTAATGGCATCGCCTCCTATTCCGCAGCCGAAACAGTGAAATATCTGCTTTTGGGGGCTTACTACAAAACTTGGAGTTTTTTCGCCGTGAAACGGGCAGTTTGCTTTATAATTTGCCCCGCTTTTTTTTAACTCCAGGTAATTGCTTATAACATCAACAATATCGATGGATGTTTTTAATCTTTCTATGGAAGATTGCTCAATCATAAACAATATTATAGCCAAATATGATATAATAAGCGACATATTAATATTAGGAGTAAAAAAATGGATATGATGGATTTACTTAAAATGGGTGCCAGTTTGATTCAAAATAATGATGATGATTCAACAACAGGTATAGATACGGATAAAATTACAAACGCTTTAGGCTCAATTTTTGGAAACGGCGAAGGCGGCGGTTTGGATTTAGGCTCTATTGTTTCAAAAATTAGCGACGGAGAGCTTGGCGATGTGGTTAAATCTTGGATTGGCGACGGTGAAAATGCACCGATTGACCCGGATAAAGTAAGCGATTTGGTGGGCGAAGACAAAATTTCTCAATTTGCCCAAGAGCTTGGTGTAAGCGAAGAGAGCGCCAAAAAAGCATTAAGCGATACATTGCCTGAAGTTGTAGATAAAGCAACAAGCGCAGACAGCAATCTAGTTAGCGATTTATTAGATAAAGTCGGCGGAATCGACGGCGTTATGGATATGGCTAGCAAATTCTTCAAAAGCTGACAAAAGTCTGATTGTGCTGCCCTCTTTGCCAGGGCACACTGTTATTAGCTAAGAGCTTAGAGCTAACAAGGCGGCTTCGCATACCGAAAACAGACAACAGAATTCATCCGTTTTCTGTTTTCAGCTTTCTGTTTTCAGTATGAAGCCGCCTTATTAGCTCTTGGCTCTAAGCCCTTAGCTCTTATTAAAGTATAATCATGGACAGTTTTTTACCGCGTTACGATGACCCTATTGTTAGTATTTTGCTGTTGCTTGGCATAATTTTTGTAGTGGCGCTGCTTTCGTATGCCTACTCTATCTGGAAGCAGGAGCAAAGCGCTAAAGAGTTAATGGGGTTTATTAAAAATTTTGATTCAAACGAATGCCTGTTAGATACCCAAAACCTCCAATTTGAAGAGAGTATGAAAAAACCGCTCTTTTTGCTTGCTCTATCTTATAAAAAAAGCGGTGAATACTCAAAAGCTATAAGTTTATATCTTTATCTGTTAAAGCATACAAAAGACAGCTCTATTTTAAGCAGCCTTGCTTTTGCCTATTTTAAAGCCGGTTTTTTGCAAAGGGCTCGCGATGTCTATTTGGAAATCATTTCTAAAAAACCGCGCAATAAAGAAGCGCTTTATATGTTGGAATTTATTTATGAAAAGCTGAATGATTACGAAAATGCATTAGATGCTTTAAATGTTTTAGAAGCGCAGGACGAAGAGGTTAGCGCGCTAAAACTTCACTTGAAATATCAAGAGATAAACAAAAGTTTTTTAAGCAAAGAAGAGAAATTTGAAAAGTTAGAAAAGTTGCTTGAAAACAGCGGCAGATACAGGGCAGATATTGTTAGAAAACTGTTTATCTTAGAGCCAAAAAAAGCGTGGCGTTATTATGAAGAAGAGTATTTTGAAAAATTAATAGACATTTTGGACAAATTAGATAAAGACTCAATAGATTTAGATATAATTGCAAAGCAAGTCTCTTTAAAACAGCTGTTTTTTATAAAGGGTTTTATAGAAACTTGTGAAAATACAAGCGGCATCTGGGCGCTGGATATTTTAAGCGCGGCAAAAAGCTGCGGTGTGCAAAGCGGAGAGTTGAAATTTATTTACACTTGCAAAAAGTGCAAAAACAGTTACCCTCTGCCGTTTTCAAGATGCCCAAACTGCCACAGGGTTTACAGTTTTAACATAGGGGTTGAGATTGAGCAAAAAAGAGAAAAAAGCGATTACTCTCTACAGTGACGGCTCCAGTCTGGGAAACCCCGGACCCGGCGGCTGGGGGACTATTTTGGAGTATAAAGGCGTTGCTAAAGAGTTTAGCGGCGGCGAGGAGCTCACAACCAATAACCGAATGGAGCTGACTGCGGTTATAGAGGGGCTAAAGCGCTTAAAAGAACCTTGCAGAGTCGAAGTTGTAACAGACAGCTCTTATGTTGCAAACGCAATAAACCAGTGGCTTGACAATTGGGTAAAAAAAGATTTTAAAAAAGTAAAAAACGAAGATTTGTGGCGAGAGTATCTGCAAGTTAGCAAAAATCATGATATTAAAGCCACTTGGGTTAAAGGGCATAACGGACACGAACAAAATGAAAGATGCGACTTTTTGGCAACCAAGGAGGCGAAGAAGTTTAAGATTTGAGGGTTGAGCTTTGAGGATTGAGAGGGAAGGAGTTATTCTGAGCGCAGCAAACCCGGTAAAGCTTAGAGCTAATAAGGAGGCTTCACCTTTTTTAAGCGGCGAAGCCGCAAATATTAAACGCGGCGCAGCCGCACAATCAGCTTTTAGCTTTAAGCTTTTTGCTTTTAGCTTTAATCAAATAAGGAGAATTAATGCAAAATATTTCAAAACTCGAAAAAGAGTTAAATTACACTTTTGAAAACAGGCAGTTGATTATTGAGGCTTTAACTCATAAAAGTTATAAAAAGCCTTATAATAATGAGCGGCTTGAATTTTTGGGCGATGCGGTTTTAGATTTGATTGTCGGGGAGTATCTGTATAAAAAATTCCCAAACAAAGCCGAAGGGGTGCTTTCGAAAATACGCGCCTCTTTGGTAAACGAGGGCGGTTTTGCAAAGCTTGCGCAGGTGCTGCATTTGGGCGATTATTTATATCTTTCTTCTGCCGAAGAGAATAATAACGGAAGAAATAAACCCTCTTTGCTCTCTAACGCTTTCGAGGCAATCATAGGCGCGCTATATTTAGAAGCGGGCTTGGAAAAAGCAAAAGAGATAACCGTTAAACTTTTAGAAGACACTTACCCAAAAATAGATTTGGCAACGCTTTCTAAAGATTATAAAACCACCCTGCAAGAGCTTACGCAAGCAACCCACGGCGTAACGCCTAGTTATGAATTGGTAAGCGCAACCGGACCTGACCATAATAAAGTTTTTGAAGTTGCAATTTTGCTTGACGGCAAAATTTTGGCAACCGCCAAAGGCAAAAGCAAAAAAGCAGCACAGCAAGAGGCGGCAAAAATAGCCATAGAAAAATTAAAGGGCGAAAATGAATAGTTTCGGGGTAAAGTTTCGCTTTTCAACCTTTGGCGAATCGCACGGCAGGGCGATTGGGTGCATTATTGACGGCGTGCCCGCAGGTTTAGAGATAGACGAAGCTTTTATCCAAAGCGAGCTTGACCGCAGAAAACCGGGGCAGAGCAATTTAACTACTGCCAGAAAAGAGAGTGACACTGTAGAGATTTTATCGGGTGTTTTCGAGGGCAAAAGCACCGGCACGCCAATAGCTATGGTAATTTTCAATAAAGACCAAAAGAGCCGCCATTACGACAATATTAAAAACCTCTTCCGTCCCGGTCATGCCGATTTTACCTACTGGCACAAATACGGCTTGCGCGATTACAGAGGCGGCGGGCGAAGCAGCGCGCGCGAAACCGCTGCAAGAGTGGCTGCAGGCGCAATTGCAAAACTGATGCTAAAAGAGCTGGGCATAACCGTGCAGGCAGGAATTTTAGAGATAGACGGCATAAAATCGCAAGCAAGAGATTTTGAATTTGCCAAAACAAGCATTGTTAAAACGCTAGACCCAAATGCCGAAGCTGCACAAATTAAAGCCGTAGAAGATGCAAAAGATGCTCACGATTCGGTAGGCGGGGCTGTCTTAGTAGAGGCAAAAGGCGTGCCAGCAGGCTTTGGCGAACCGCTATATTATAAACTCGATGCCAAAATAGCCGATGCGATGATGAGTATAAATGCCGCAAAAGCGGTTGAAATAGGCGACGGCATAGAAGCGTGCCGCCTTAAAGGGAGCCAAAATAACGACAATATCACAAAAGATGGCTTCGCAAGCAACCACAGCGGCGGAATTTTGGGCGGAATAAGCAACGGCGACACAATCCGCGCCACAGTCTGGTTTAAACCCACCCCATCAATTTTTAAAGAGCAAACAACCCTAAATACCGAAGGAGAAGAGATAACCTACAAACTCCAAGGCCGCCACGACCCCTGCGTAGCCATCCGCGGCGCCGTAGTGTGCGAAGCTATGCTGGCTCTTGTCTTAGCAGATATGGCACTGCTTAATATGGGGGCTAAAATGGAGTATTTGAAAAGGGTTTACGAGTGAATAGTGATTTGAAAGTAGAGATTGTTTTAAATAATTAATCGCAAGGGATGCCCCCCTGCAAATCATAAACAAATCCCAACCATCAACAATCCGCCATCCACCATCAGCTAATCACTAATCACCATTCACTATTAAGCACCTTTTAGATATAATATTACAACTTGTAACACGGAGTAGTATATGGCTAATTACGGTGCTAGTAATATTAAGGTTTTAAAAGGTTTAGAGGCGGTTCGCAAGCGCCCGGGGATGTATATCGGCGATACCTCTATTAAAGGGCTTCATCATTTAATTTACGAAGTTGTTGATAACTCTATCGATGAAGCGATGGCAGGTTACTGCAACACTATTAAAGTTGAACTTACAGGCGATGGTTCGGCTATTATCGAAGATAACGGGCGGGGTATTCCCGTTGCCGAGCATCCGACGGAAAAGATTTCGGCGGCAACTGTTGTTTTAACCGTTTTACACGCAGGCGGAAAGTTCGATAAAGATACATATAAAGTTTCAGGCGGTCTGCACGGGGTTGGTGTTTCTGTTGTTAATGCGCTTTCTAAGAAACTGCATCTTACAATTTACAGAGAGGGCAATATTTACGAGCAGTGGTTTGAAAAAGGAATTCCTACTACCGATTTGGAAATTACGGGCAAGTCGCCTAGAAAAACCGGAACCAAAATCGAATTTTGGCCCGATGAGACAATTTTTACCGAAACCGTAACTTTTAGCAAAGATATTTTGCTTAAGAGATTTAGAGAATTAGCATACTTAAACCCTAAAATTACAATCGAATTTAAAGACGAGCGCGACGGCACTAAAGAGAAGCTCCATTTTGAAGGCGGCATTAAGCAGTTTGTAGAAGATTTGGCAAAAAAAGAGCCGCTCTCTAATGCTCAGCTTTTCGAGGGCAAAGCGGACGATATTGAGATGGATATCTCTTTTATGTATCAAAAAAGCGAAAGAGATACGGTTTTTAGTTTTGTAAACAATATTAAAACAATAGATGGCGGAACGCACGAAGCGGGCTTTAGAGCGGGGCTGACAAGAGCGATTTCACGATATATTGCCAAAAATGCAAATGCGAAAGAGAGAAACACAAAAATCAGCGGCGATGATACAAAAGAGGGGCTTGTAGCAATTGTAAGCGTGCGTGTTCCCGAACCTCAGTTTGAGGGGCAGACAAAAGGGAAGTTAGGTTCTTCTTATGTCCGTCCTTTGGTGCAAAAATACACTTATGAGCGGGTTAATAAATATTTAGAAGAGAATCCGATAGAAGCAAAAGCTATTATGAACCAAGTGCTTCTTGCTGCAAAAGGGCGCGAGGCGGCTAAAAGAGCAAAAGATTTGGTTAAACGCAAAGACTCTATGAGTGTGGGCACGCTTCCGGGTAAATTGGCAGATTGTCAAAGCAAAGACCCAAGTATTAGCGAACTCTATCTTGTGGAAGGGGACAGTGCGGGAGGTTCTGCTAAGCAGGGGCGCGACAGAGTATTCCAAGCGATTTTGCCGCTTAAGGGTAAAATTTTGAATGTCGAAAAAGCAAGATTAGATAAAATTTTGCGCTCAGATGAAATTAAAAATATGATTACCGCACTAGGTTGCGGAATCGGCGATGAGCTGGATGAAGAGAAGTTAAGATACCATAAAATTATTATTATGACCGATGCCGATGTTGATGGAAGCCACATTCAAACGCTTCTTATGACATTTTTCTTTAGATTCCTGCGCCCGATAGTAGAAAAAGGGTATCTGTATATCGCGCAGCCGCCGCTTTACCGTTATAAAAAAGGTAAAAACGAAACTTATTTAAAAGACGATAAAGCGCTGAAAGACTTTATGATAGAGCGCGGAATCGGCGCAATAGAGCTTGAAACTTTAGGCGATGCCGATAAAATTGCGCTTTATAAACTGGTGGCGTATTACCAATTGACTCTAAATGAGCTGGATAAACGCTTTGCAATGGCGGAAGTGTTAAGATATATGATAGAAAACCCCGATGTTGCGGGTAAACCAAATGAAGAGCTGGCTAAAGATTTAGAGAAATTTATTAACGATTTGGGTTACAATATTTTAAATAAATTTATCGACGAAGAGAAGCTTCACTACTATGTGCAGACAAACGAAGGGCTCGAAGAGCTGATTATTGACGATAATCTCTTTACAAGCCCGCACTATAACGAAGCTATTTACATTTACCAAAAAATTAAAGATTATATGAATGAAGAGCTTGAGCAAAGAGATTTGCTTGACGATTTGGTAAAAATAGAAGAATCGGCAAAAAAAGGAGCTTATATTCAGCGTTACAAAGGTCTGGGCGAAATGAACCCCGAGCAGCTTTGGGAAACAACCATGGACCCTACAAACCGAAGACTGCTTCGCGTTAGAGTAGAAGATTTCGAAAGCGCAAGCGACGCATTTACCCTGTTTATGGGAGATGAGGTAGAACCAAGAAGAAAATATATAGAGACACACGCTAAGGATGTTAAGCATCTTGATGTTTAGCCTATTTGCGCTAAGCGCAAATAGGAGCTTAGAGCTCAGAGCCGAGAATTTAGAGCTAATACAAAGCAGCTTCGCTTTTTTTAGCGGCGAAGCTGCAAATATTAAACGCGGCGCAGCCGCACAATCAGCTCTTCGCTCTATGCTCTAAGCTCTGAGCTTCTTTTCCAAAAGGTAAAAAATGAAATACGGTGAAAAAGAGATTTTAGAATTTGATATAAATTTAGACGAACACTACTGGCCAAATGAGCATAAAAAAGATTATGTTATAGATATAGAGTTGCCGGAGTTTACCTGCAAATGTCCGCGCAGCGGGTATCCCGATTTTGCGGTAATAAAGCTTTCTTATACTCCTAGCGATAAAGTTATAGAGTTAAAAGCTTTAAAACTTTATATAAATTCATTTGCTAACAGATACATAAGCCACGAAAACAGTGCAAATGAGATTTTTGATACTTTATATAATAAACTTAAACCAAAATGGATGAAGCTGGTTGCAGATTTTAATCCAAGAGGAAATGTGCATACCGTAATTACAATTGATAGCAGTAAAATGTAAAGAGATTGTCCATTTTACTGTATATCTTTAATGTTTTTCTTCCACTTATTAAAAATATTTAATTTTTTTATTACTTTTTTTTAACTCATTTAATGAATCTTTATTTTTATATGAGTCCATTTTTTCAATATAAATAATAATTATTAAATTATTTTTTATAATAATATTATTAGCAAAATATGTGTATTTTATAGAACAAAAGGTTTATTTTTAAAAAAATTATGAAATTTTGACATTTAATTTGATTTTTGTTTTAAATTAATGCTATAATGGTTTGACTATAAAATAACAGGAGTATTAAAAATGAGCAAATTGGACGATAAAATCGCACTTTATATTGAAGAGGCGAAAAAGTTAAACCTAAATTTGAGCGATGAGTATATTGCAAATATTTCTAAGTCGTTAGGACCTGCAATTTACAGAGCCGATACTGAAATTGTAGCTTGCGGCGATAAAAGTGAGCTTGACAGAATTAGAAATAATTACCTGAAAAAGAAATTGGGATTAACAGATGAAAACCCTGTTTTAGATGAAATGATTCAAAGAGTATGCGTTAAACTTGGCACATCTAACAGAAAAAAATACAGAGCGTTATTTTACGGTCTTTTAGCTATCGAAGCGGGAAAAGAATCGATTTACGCTTAATACTCTTTATTAAAACAGAGGTTAATGATTCTTACACTAGCTTGCTATGCTATTTTTATATCTTTTTTAGGGGCACAGGTTTAGATTATTGTATCTTTACTGTGCTCTTCGGTGCTATTGAGTTAAGGATTTTATATCCATAAAATGCACAAAGCTTAAAGTTAAAAGCTAAAAGCCGACAGAGAAAGGCATTTTGACATTCGTATTACAGAATATAAATTACAAAAAACAAATTTTTCTAATCTCTCTTCTCTAAAATAGCAGCTTTCTGCTTTTTGCCAAAAAATAGAAACTTTCGTGCTTAACTTAGCATTGCAAGTCGCTCTTATACTGCTAATGAAACTTTTTATTTTTTTGTAAAATCAAAAGCATATTAAAATTATTTCTGCTTTTAAGCGGTATGGATACTTTTAAGCAATTTCTTATACAAAATCTAAGATAATTCTTTAATCTGTCTTTTAAAAAGGAGATACAAGAATGAAAGACAATGTATTATTAATAGGTTTTATGGGGGTAGGTAAAGGAACGCTTGCCAGGGCTTTTGCTAAAGAGTATAAAGTTTATAATATAGATACAGATGATTTGATTGAATCTAAAGAAAATAAGAAAATTCCTAAAATTTTTGAAAAATTCGGCGAAGAGTATTTTAGAAATTTAGAGCAAGAAACTGCAAATTGGCTGGAGAAATCAGTTAGCGGAACTTTAATAAGCTGCGGAGGGGGATTTTATAAAGTTAGCAATATTAACAAAATAGGAAAAATTGTTTTTTTAGATGCTCCGTTTGAATGGATTTACAATAGATTAAAAAGTGCAAAAAATGCCGAAGCAAAATTGGCAAAACGCCCTCTTTTTCAAGATTTAAAAAAAGCAAAAGCCTTATATAAAGAACGTAAAAAAGAGTATAAAAAAGTTGCTGATTTGATAATAAATGTCAAAGATAAAGATGAAAAAAAAATATTAAAAGAAATTGCCAAATTTGCAAATATCAAAAAGAACATTGAAAGTTTTTAAAATATTTTTAACAAAAACACTTTGTAATAGCAAAGGGTAATCTTTTCAAAATTATCTTTGTCTAATGCTGCAAATTGTATTTTGAAAATCTTTCCCCTTTTTAGATTTTTGAAAATATAGGGCACCTATAGTATTCAACTTAACTCAGATTATTACTTTGCTATTGATTTTTTTTAGCATCCCCTTCATAGAAAGATAGCTGTTTAGCGCCCCCAAATAAGCTCTAGCACTTGCAAGCATTGTATCTATGCTTAAGCCGTGCCCGATAACTGCCGGCTCATCTTCGTTAAAAGCAACTTGAACCGTTACGCTTGCAAGCGCATCTTTGCCTTGCGAGACTGATTTTACTTTATAATCTTTCAATTCGCCGTGATGGCCGGTAATTCTGTCGATTGTTTTAAATACGGCATCTATTGTTCCATCGCCGATTCCTGCATCGGTAATTTCTTGTCCGTCGGGCGTTTTAATAGTAACCGCTGCACTTGGCACTCCGCCTGTTGAATCCATCAATTGCAGTGCAACAATTTCGTAAGCTTTTTTAACAGAAGTGATATTACTTGTAATTAATGCGCGCAAATCGTCGTCGTAAATATCTTTTTTCTTATCTGCCAACTCTTTAAATTTGATAAATGCGGAATTTAACTCTTCGTCGCTCAATTGAAAGCCAAGTTTCTCTAACTTATCTTTAAATGCCGCGCGTCCCGAGTGCTTGCCTAAAACCAAAGTATCGTCTTTGTTTAAGCCTATCTCTTCGGGCGAGAAAATTTCGTATGTCTGCTTGTTTTTCAAAACGCCGTCTTGGTGAATTCCGCTCTCGTGTGCAAATGCGTTGCGCCCCACGATTGCTTTATTTGGCTGCGGCTCTATGCCTGTGATGCTTGCAATAAGGCGGCTTGCGGGGTAAATCTCTTTGGTATTGATTTTTGTCTCAACATTACTGTAATAATCGCTTCGAACCTTTAAAGCCATTACAATCTCTTCTAATGCCGCGTTTCCTGCGCGCTCGCCCAAGCCGTTGATTGTGCACTCTACCTGTCTAGCGCCCCCTTCGATTGCTGCTAAAGAGTTTGCAACGGCTAAACCCAAATCGTTATGATTATGTACCGAAATAATGGCTCTATTGCCAATATGTGCGTGCATTTGGTTAATCATATCTTTAATTTCGCTAGGCATTCTGATACCTACGGTGTCGGGCAAATTGATAGTTCCCGCACCCGCTTCGATAACCGCATCGCTTATCTCTTTTAAAAAGCCTATATCGCTTCGCCCCGCATCTTCGCAGCTAAACTCCACATCTTCAACAAAACTTTTTGCCAAAGTAACCGCTTCGACCGCCTTTTTAATAACTTGCTTTGGAGTCATTTTTAACTTATACTCCATATGAATCGGGCTTGTTGCAATAAATGTGTGAATACGCTTTTTGGGTGCGGGTTCTATCGCTTTTGCCGCTTGGATAATATCGTTTTCTAAAGCGCGAGCCAAAGAGCAAACTGTGCTGTTTTTAACAACTTGCGCGATTTTATTAATAGCATCAAAATCCCCCGGGCTTGCTGCTGCAAAGCCTGCCTCGATTACATCAACGCCCAAACGCTCCAATTGTGTTGCAATTTGGATTTTCTCTTTAGTATTCATAGAAGCGCCCGGGCTCTGCTCGCCGTCTCTTAAAGTGGTGTCAAAAATTATAATCTGTTCTTTTTTCATTTTGTTATACCTTTATTTTGTTAAATATTTTATTTTAGAATAGCCGTTTTATAGTTGTAAAGAGTTTATGCAGAGAGCAGGAGGATAGACGAAGCTTTATAAAAAAATGTTTTTACCGATGAAATAGTGTAATACATTGCTCTATCCTTATTTTACTTTAAGCTTTTTGCTTTGAGCTTTAAGCTTTTGAGATATTGTAGCAAAAAGCACTTAAATTTAACCAAAAATTAAACTTTTTTTTATATAATTGCGCACCAAAAGAGCTGTTTGCTGTCTCGCATCGGGCGTTGCAGTGAACAATTTTTTACAGAGGAAAAATTATGAAAAAAGATATTCATCCAGAGTATGTAGAGTGCAAAGTAACTTGCGCTTGCGGCAACAATTTTGTTATTAAATCTACAAAACCGGAAATGACAATCGATATTTGTAACGAGTGCCACCCGTTTTTTACTGGTTCTGAAAAAATTGTTGATACTGCTGGTCGTGTAGATAAATTTAAGAGAAAATATAAACTCTCTTAACAAAAAAGGCTTTGCCTTTTTTGAGCTTAGTGCTTAAAGCTTAGAGCTTTTGATATGCTTACCTTTATTCCCTCTCCAATAGGAAATCTGCTTGATATTACATTTAGAACTTTAGAAGTTTTAAAAGATACTCAAATTATATTTTGCGAAGATACCCGTGTGACAAAGCGGCTTTTAAATTTGCTGCAGGAGCGTTTTGGCGTAAAATTTAGCAGCTTTGAATTTATTTCGTTTCATGAACATAATCAGTATAAACGCTTAGAAGAATTCGGGCATAAATTAAAAGAACAAAATTGCGTATATATGAGCGACGCAGGTATGCCCGGAATTTCCGACCCGGGTGCAGTTTTGGCAAAATATTGCCAAGAAAACGGTATAGATTACGATTTTTTGCCGGGTGCAAGCGCAGCGCCTCTTGTTTATGCCGCAAGCGGTTTTGAAGAGGGAAAATTTTACTTTTACGGATTTTTGCCGCCAAAAGGCAAAGAGAGAAGCAGTGAGCTGACAAAAATTTTAAGCAGCGGTTTAGATACGGTAATTTACGAAGCACCTCATAGAATAGTAAAACTTATAGAGCAGATTTGTCAAATAGATGAAAGCAGAGAGCTTTTTGTTGCAAAAGAGCTTACAAAAAAACATCAAAAATTTTACAGATTAAAAGCTAAAGAGATGCTCGAAAAATTAAAAACAGATTCGGCAAAAGGAGAGTGGGCTTTGGTTGTTAAAGGGGAAAAAGCAAAAGATTTTAGAATCGGTTTAAATGAACTTTTAGAAATAGAAATGCCGCCAAAGAGCAAAGCAAAGATTATGGCAAAACTTACAGGCAAAAACGTTAAAGAGTGTTATAAAGAGATTATTGGTAAATAGTGATTAGTGAATGGGTTGATAATTAGTGACCGCTGAGTTTACCTCAGCTCTCAACCTTAAAATCCCACTTTTCCCCTAGAGACACTATGCAATCTTTTAAAATATCTGGTTTTGCTATTTTTATGCAGAGGGTGTTTATTTGTTTATGCTTTTTAAAGATTTTTTCTTTTAAATTCAGCAAGGCATCTTCTAGTAATTTAAATTTGCCTTTTTTTAATGTTTTTTTTACAGTTTTGCAAACTTTTGCATAATCTATATAATTGCCATCTGAGTAATTGTAATCTATTTCAATATTTACAATAACTTTTTGCTTTTTTTTTCTTTCAAAATCGAGCAAGCCTATAATGCATTTAAAGGTTAAATCTTTTATCTCTATTCTCAAACTACCGCACCTTCTTCTTTTTTAAACAGTCTGATTATATTTGGAATATGTTTATAAAAAATTATAAATGCAATTAAATAAAGAGGTGTAAAAGTGTGAATTCCCGGCAAACCGTCTGGATAAAGAATTTTAGCAGAAATTAAAATAGAAATGAGCGCTATTAAAGATGATAAAGATGATATCTTCAAGCCTTTAACTGCTGCAAACCAAACAGCTAACGCAATAAGAGCAGGAATTGGAATTAAAGTTAAAAACACTCCAAAACCTGTTGCTACCCCTTTTCCGCCTTCAAAACCTAAAAACGGCGTATAGCAGTGCCCAATAACGGCTAAAACGCCTATAGAATACAGCGTATCTGCATTCGCACCCATAAATTTAGCAATTAAAATAACAATAGCTCCTTTTAATGCGTCTAAAAGCAGAGTTACAGCCCCTAGCTTTTTGGCAAGTCTAGGGTCTTTTTCTTTTAAAACCCTTAAAACATTTGTAGCGCCTATATTTCCGCTGCCGTGCTCTTTTATATTGACTTTACCGATATATTTTGCCAAAAGATAACCAAAAGGGATACCGCCTATTAAATAAGCTGCAATATAAAAAGCTCCGTTGAAACTTGTGGCAAAATCTTTAAATCCTGATAATATGGTGTGAATTAACATAAAATACTCCTAAAATAGTTGCGTTATTTTACTATATTAAAGCTAAGAGCTAAGAGCAGAGGGCTTAGAGCCAATTGAGCGGTTTCATTGGCTCTGTGCTTTATGCTCTTAGCTCTAAGCTTTTCAAAGTATAATGGTATTAAATTTTTTTGGAGCGTTTAATGGATTATAGAGCTGAAATTATCAGACTAAAAGAGAAGCTTCCCGTTACCGTAGCAGGGCACTTTTACCAAAGAGATGATGTATTTGAATTGGCAGATATTACGGGCGACAGTCTGGAACTTGCAAGGAAGTGTCAAGCTGATAATAATCCGTGGGTTGTATTTTGCGGTGTCGGTTTTATGGGGCAGAGTGTTAAGATTATTGCGCCCGAAAAGAGGGTTTTAATGCCAAAACTTGCAGAGTGTTCTATGGCAAGAATGATAGATGCGAGTTACTTTGACGAAAGTGTCGAATATATGGTAAAACACGGCATTAAAAAAGAGGATATTCTGCCAATTACCTATATTAATTCAGATGCGTTAATTAAAGCAAAAGTCGGTGAAATGGGCGGGATTGTCTGCACAAGCTCAAACGCTTATAAAATTATCGAAAAGGGGCTTGAGAGCGGCAAAAAAATTCTTTTTGTGCCCGATAGATGCCTTGGACAAAACTTTGCCAATACAATGGGCTTAAAAAGCTGTGTAATAGGCGAAGGGGAGTGCGACCCAAAAGAAGCCGATATTATCTGCTTTAACGGTTTTTGCGCAGTGCATCAGCTATTTACGGTTGATGATATTAAATTTTACCGCCAAAGATACCCTAATATTTTAGTGGCGGTTCATCCAGAATGCGACCCAAGCGTAGTTAAAGAAGCGGATTTTGCAGGCTCTACTTCGCAAATTATAAAATATGTGAACAGCCTCGATGAGAATCAAAAAGTGGTTGTTGGAACAGAGTATAATCTTGTTAACAGAATGCGCGAAAAAAACACTTATGTGCTCTCTGCTACAAAGCCTGAGTGCCCGACAATGAATGAAACAACAGTAGAAGATTTGTATAAAGTTTTAAAATCGATAGAGGATAATCAGCCAATAAATGAGATTTTTGTAGAAGAAGATGTTGCAAAGTATGCTAAGTTGGCGCTGGATAGGATGCTTGAGGTTAAGTGAGAATAGTGATTGGTGAGGGTGATTTGTATGTATATTAATGAGCAAGAGTTTATTAAGCGGGCTTTAAAAGAGGATATTGGCAGGGGTGATTTGTTTGTTCGTGTTACTGAGCCTAAAGAGGTTAGCGGGTATGTGCTTGCAAAAAGTGACGGAGTCTTTGCGGGCGAAGTTTATCTGCGCGCTATGGAAGAGATGTTTGATGTAGAGTTTACCTATAATGTAAAAGACGGCGACAGTTTTAAAGCGGGCGACAAATTGGTGCTGATTAAAGGCAATTCCAAAAGCCTTTTAAGCCTTGAGCGCACAATTTTAAATATTTTGCATCACGCTAGTTCAATTGCCACTTTGACAAACCGTTTTGTGCAAAAGATAAGCAAATACGGCGTTAAACTGTTAGATACCAGAAAAACCCGCCCGCTGCTTCGCGAATTTGAAAAATATGCAGTTAGATGCGGTGGCGGGGTAAATCACAGAATGGGGCTTGATGACTGCCTTATGCTTAAAGACACCCACCTTAAAACAATAGATAATTTAGAACAGTTTATGCAAGAGGTGCGCGCCAAAATCCCATTTACCTCTAAAGTAGAGATAGAGTGCGAAGATTTGCAAGGGGTAAAAGAGGCAATGAAAGCCGGTGCAGACATCGTAATGTGCGATAATATGGCGCCTGAGCAGATAAAAGAGGCTGTAGAGTATAGAGATACCAATTACCCGCATATTTTGCTTGAAGCCAGCGGAAATGTCCACCTTGAAAATATAGAAGTCATAGCCCAAACAGGAATAGACGCTATAAGCACCGGCAGCACAATTCACCAAGCGTGCTGGATTGATTTGTCGATGAAGTTAGAGGAATAATGAAAGAGATTGTCAACAATGAAGTTATAGAGAGAAAAATATATAATATAAGAGGCTTAAAAGTGATGTTAGACAAAGATTTAGCCTCTTTATACGGAATTGAAACAAAGGCTCTTAACCAAGCTGTTAAAAGAAATATAGAGCGGTTTCCGGAAGATTTAATGTTTGTTTTAAGCGATGAAGAGTTTGAAAACTTGAGGTCACAAATTGTTACCTCAAGTTGGGGAGGAAGACGATATAACCCGAAAGTTTTTACCGAGCAAGGTGTATATATGCTTGCAACGGTATTAAAAAGTAAAACCGCAGTAGATGTGACATTGGCAATAATGAGAACATTTACAAAAATGAAAAATTTTTTAAAAGAGAACAGTTCACTATTGCAAAAAATTGAACAAATTGAAAAAAGACAAACAATTTATGAATATAAAACAGATAAAAAAATCAATAAAATATTTCAACTTTTGGAGAGCGATTCTAATAAACCTAGGCAGGGAATTTTCTTTGACGGAGAAATGTTTGACGCTTATGTTTTTGTAAATAATTTAATTAAAAGTGCAAAAAAATCCATAAAACTTATAGATAATTATATAGATGAAACAGTGCTAACTCTATTTACGCAAAATCAAAAGATAGATGTTACAATTTATACAAAAATTTCTAAAAAATTAACTCTTGATTTAAAAAAATACAATGCTCAATATAAGCCTATAACAGTTAAAGAGTTCAAAAAGTCTCATGATAGATTTTTAATTATAGATGATAAAGAAGTTTATCATCTAGGAGCCAGTTTGAAAGATTTGGGAAAAAAGTGGTTCGCATTTTCCAAAATGAGTATTGATAGCATAAAAATATTAGAGAAGTTAAAATGAATTACAAAGAGTTAGCAGAGCAGTTTTTAAAGCTGCTGGATGAACATAACAGAGTCAGCATAATTTCGCATAAAAGACCCGACGGCGATACAATTGGGAGTGCAACGGCGCTTTATAGCAGTTTAAAGCTGATGGGCAAGCAGGCGGAGCTTGTTTGTATAGACAGTCACGATTTGCCGCGAAAGTTTGATTTTTTAAATGGGTTTGGCAAATATAAGCAAAAAATCAGTTACAGCGACTCTTTGGTTGTAACAGTAGATTGCGGAGATTTGGGGCGCTGCGGGCTGGATTTGGACGGCAGGAAAATTG
This sequence comes from Campylobacteraceae bacterium, assembly GCA_027081355.1. Lineage (GTDB taxonomy): Bacteria > Campylobacterota > Campylobacteria > Campylobacterales > Sulfurovaceae > JAADEQ01. The sequence goes on along the minus strand of JALWKP010000006.1, from coordinate 3,822 downwards.
TAAATATTGACCACCATAAAAGCAACACTTACTACGGCGATTTAAATATTGTAGAGGTTGAGGTTTCGACCACGGCGGTGCTTTTTAAACTGCTGCAAGAGGGGTTTGCGATAGATGAAAATGTGGCGCAGGCGCTCTATACGGGGCTAATTACAGACAGCATAAACTTTACAACCTCTTTGGTAAACGAGCACACTTTCAAACTTGCAAGCGATATGATAAGTTACGGCGTTGAGCCAAGCTATGTTTCGCAAATGGTTAATAAACGCGAAAGCCTAGCGCACACAAGGCTTATTGCAAAAGCAATTGATTCTATGACACTGCATATTGACGGAACGGTTGCAGTTATGACAGTTACGGCAGAAGATTTAAAAGCAACCGGGGCAAGAGTCAGCGATATTGACGGTATTGTAGATTTTGCAGCAGCGCTGGCGACAGTTGAAATAGGGGTTTTAATCGTAGAGTTGCAAAATTTTTATAAGATATCTTTACGTTCAAAAAATGTTGATGTATCACAAATTGCAAGCAGTTTTGGAGGAGGCGGGCATAAAAATGCAGCCGGATTTGAAGTTAAAGAGGGTAAAATTTCAGAAGTAAAAAATGAAATAATTAAAAGGATAAAAAATAATGGCTAGACGTGTTAGAAGAGGCAGAAGAAGAGGCGGTTCCGGCAAAGTTTTATTTATGCTGTTTCTTTTATTATTAATAGGAGGGGGCGTTTTTGTTTATATGTCTCCAAAATTTGAAAGGATACCTCCGCAGATACAAGCACCTAAAATGATGGCTGCCAATGCTGTTACACCTTTTAAATTTACTGTTACGGATAATAAAAATATTAAAAGTGTAAAAGTTGTTTTAAGCAGCGGAGGCAAAGAGGTGCCTATCTATTCTCAAAATTTTTTACTGCCTAGCAATAAGCAGTCGATAGAGGTTAAACTTCCCCCCGAAATTTTAAATTCTAATATAGACAAGTGGAATATCACCATTATTGCAAAAGACAGCAGTTTTTGGAATATCGTCGGCAATAAAGCGGTTTACAGGGGAGAATTGCTGATAGACAATACACCTCCGCAAGTTAATTTGATAGCATCTAGCAGTTATGTTTTGCAAGGCGGCAGCGGATTGGTTATTTTTGAAGCCAAAGATAATAATTTAAAAACTGTATATGTTGATGTAGGCAGTGCAAAATTTAAACCCATTAAGTATAAAAAAAATGGTGTTTTTGCAACACTTTTTGCGTGGCCGTTTAAGCAGGAGAATTTTAATTTAACAATTGTAGCCATAGACAGTGCAAATAATATTACTAAATACCCGGTAAATATTGATAAAGTTCATAAAAAATACCGTGTTTCAAAAATTAGGGCAACCGATAAATTTATTAACGGCAAAATAAGTGATTTGGCAAGAACAGTTCCTAAATATGCTTCTATAACCGATAAAATTAAAAAATTTAGAGCAATTAATGAATTAATGAGAAAAACAAATGAAGATTATATTCATTCTCTTTCTAAAACTGTAACTCCGATTAACGGCAGTTGGGATATAAAACCTTTTAAACCGTTAAAGGGTGCTAAAAGAGTTTCGGATTTTGGAGTCAAAAGATTTTACTATTACGGCGATGCGAATAATATAATTTCTACATCTTACCATGTCGGATATGATTTAGCAAGTGTTAAACATGATAATATTTATGCCAGCAATAGCGGAACAGTTGTTTCTACAAAATTAAACGGAATTTACGGAAATATGCCTCTAATAGACCACGGATTTGGTCTGTTTACTCTTTACGGTCACTGCTCCAGTGTTTTAGTCAGTAAGGGGCAAAAAGTAACAGCAGGTGAAGTGATAGCTAAAACAGGCACAACCGGCTTGGCATTGGGAGACCATTTACATTTTGGCGTTTTAGTGCAAGGAATCGAAGTTTTGCCTTTAGAATGGATGAAAAAGAAATGGATAAAAGAACATATTACTGATGTATTTAAAACGGCTAATAAGATACTTAATGTTCAGTGAATTTTAGTGAAAAGTTATAATACCCTAAGAAATAAGACAAATAAAAAAATGGTAAAATACATAATATAAACAAAAAGGGGTAAAAATGAGCAATAAACGAAGACAATTTAGCAGTGAGTTTAAAGTTAAACTCGTATTAGAAGTATTAAAGATAAAGAATGAAAAGCCGTTAAACCAAATAGCCAAAGAGCATAATGTGTTGCCAAAGAATCTTATTAATTGGAAATTGCAGTTTTTGGAAAATGCGGAAATAGCAATGGAGCCATCTAAAGCGGTTAAAGAGTATAAAGAGCAGATTAAAGAGCTTGAGAAGAAAGTAGATAAATACGCTAAAACCGTAGGTAAACTCACAGTAGAGAGAGATTGTCCTCGGGCTTTGCCCTGCGGGGTTGTCGCTTCGCTTGGACGGGCAATGGGAAAACATGTAGCGTAGCAGAATCCCGCAGGAACGAGGACAAAAGAGCTTGGACTTATCGACTCTTGTCAAGCGAAGCGGTCACGAAGTGATGACTCTCTGTGAGAAAAGAGCGATGGTAGCCGTCCAAGCTGCAAATAATAACACCTATATGCTGCCATCGCCATCAAGACAGCATGAACTGTTGGGTATTAGCAGGAGTTACAACTACTATACTCCATCGGTCAATCCAGTCAAAGAAGCTATCAAAAAATGCCTTGTGGAGATAGCTGAAGATGACTTTATGTGTATATATGGTGAAGAGAAGGTTTACCGTCAATTGCAAGCAGAAGGATATAGTGTCAGCCTTAATACAGTATCAAAATACCGTAAAGAGCTTGGTATTAAAGCAATCACTGCTGTTAAACCCGTTAGCACAACCGTATCTGATGATAAACATCCTAAATATCCATACCTTCTTAATGGTGTTAATATCGATAAACCAAATAAAGTTTGGTCAACAGATATTACCTATATCAAGATTAACGGCGGCACCGTCTATCTTGCAGCAGTAATAGATTGGTATTCCAAAGCAGTGCTTAGCTGGAGTATCTCAAACACAATGGATACAAATTTTGTGATGGATGTATTAAATGATGCACTCAAAAACAATCCAAAGCCTGAAATTTTCTACGGATCAAGGGAGTCAATATACAAGCTATATCCATACACAAACCCTTAAAGATAACGGTATTACCGTATCAATGGATGGTAAAGGCAGAGCGACTGATAATATCGCTATTGAAAGATTATGGCGAAGTGTGAAGTATGAGAGAATCTACTTACAAGAGTATCAGAATATGCAAGATTTAAAAGAAGATTTAAAAAACTATTTCTTTTTTTATAACTATCATAGATTTCATCAGACACTAGGATATAAAAAACCAATGGAGGTGTATGATAAAGAGAGGTTCAAGCAAGCAATACACGCTTATTGTAATAGTGCCAATGAGAATATGTTACAAAAAGTTGCATAGTAGCAATGGAATTAAAAAAATTGAAAAGTTGTCTTGACTTTTGGGGTGGAAAATTGTTATAGACTATACTTAGGGTGTTGCCGTTTTTCAGACCCCTATTTCTCTATTTCTGTACAAGGGAATTGGGTCGGTGATAACAATAACTTTTTTATAATTGGTATTATTATCCCCTATCCTCTTTTAAGCTTTTTCTAACATCATTAAATCATCATAAATAAAACAGTCTTTTTCTAAAATAATATTTTTGACATATTCTAAAAAATCAATATATGAATTAAATATTACTTTTTTAATACCAAACTCCATATCACTATAAATTGTATTACCTGTTTTAGAACATATCAAGATATGTATATTGCCATTCCAATCAAATATAGG
>JALWKP010000005.1 GCA_027081355.1 Campylobacteraceae bacterium | reverse complement strand
TATCTACACTGTCGATATTTGGGAATGTCCCTTTTAACTTCATCTCTATTTCGTTTTCTCTTAAGTAATCAAGCTCATACGGTTTATTGCCGACCCACGCAACATTGCTTAAAATTCCAAACGCACCATTTAAATTAACCCCTCTAAGCTTAGCTTTGCCAAGCGAAAGTGCATAAAGCTTAAGATAAACCGCCTCTACGCTCTTAGGAGCTTCATCCTCAAAAAGAAAAGCAATAGTATAATCCCTTGCTATATCGCCGATTTCTTTTAATACTTTAATTACTTGCACATTTTTATGCGCTTCGCCTACTGCTTCTGCAATAAAAGGCGCAAAGGCATTTAACGCATTTTTAACAAACTTATCATCTATTGTAGCTACAAATTCACTGCCGCTAAAATCAACATTTACACCGGCTTCCTGCAACGCCTTCACAAAAACCGCAGCAGAACCGAAGTTTTCATTCCAATTAACCACTGCAAAGTTAGCTTGCAATATTTTATCCGCATTCTTTTGCCCTCTGTCAACTCTTGCAATACCAAAAGCAATTGGTTTTTTATACCCCTCTTGCGCTTCTATGCTGCTTACTAAAGCTTTAAAATCATCCACATTAGCAATTTGCTCTATCATATATTCTCCTAAAATTATTTTGTATTATTATACAGTGTTAGCTTTAAAGCAGAATTATGCATAATAAATTATCTATCTATATATTAGGAAGTTTTAAAGCTTAAAAAATTAAGGGCACCTCAAATAATAGGTGCCCTTAAGAAAAAAATCTAATTTTTAAGAGAAAATAATAGATTTTAATCTGTTTTTTCTATCTTTACACAAATCGTAAAAAAAATATTAATTTAAAAAGCCCCATTTTAAGCAGGCTTTTAAAAAAAATATGCAATAATATTACAGCTTTTTTAGATTTCTACTAAAAAATATCATTTTTTTTCTTCATATTAAATAATTTAAGTTTTATATTAGTTAATGTAAAGTATAATTGTCCTATGGGAATGTTAGTTGCTCTAATGAGCTTAAACTTTCAATACTTTACAAGGTGGTAAAAATGAAAACTATATCAAAATTTTTAAGCATTGCAGTAATTGCAAGCTCGGCTTTATTTGCAGGTGGTGCTTTTATTCCTGAACCTACTCAGCCAGATGTAGAACCGGTAGAACCAGCAGTTGCAGAAATACCAAACACTGCTCCTGCCAGTGATGATATTCAGCCATATTTCGGCGGAGGCTTAGGTTCTTCTTCAGCAACAGTAAATAGCGAAGCAAAAGTTTGCGGAGGTTGTCAATATGATAAATTAAACCAAACTTCAAGTAAAGCTCCAGATAAAATTTTAAGATGGGGTGGCAGCGGAGATTCTACTTCGGCTATGGCTTTAGCAGGGGTCGAATTAAATGATTTTTTAGCAGTAGAAGCCCGTATTACAAAAGCGGTTTCAGATTATGAAATTAAAGACCATAAACCTATTAGTTACACAAATGCAGCAATTTACCTTAAACCTCAATATAAATTTGAGTTAGGTTCTGTTTATGCATTATTAGGTTATGGTGTATCAAAATTTGATTTTATGGGAGAAAGCACAACCGACAGCAGTTTCCAATACGGTGCAGGTGCAAGCTATAATGTTAATGATGATTTATCAGCATTTGTTGATTACACAAAACTTTACGGCGGAGGAAAAAAGATTTCTCAAGCTACAACTATGGATGATATTAGCAGTGTAAATGCAGGTATAATATTTAAACCTTAATGTTAAGAGAAAATTAAAAATCTCTTAACATATTTTTTTTAATACATATATTATTTTATCATCACCGCTAAAGCCGTATAGTTTAATAGGGAGTTTTTTTATCAACTCCCAGCCACCCAGCATCATAAAGAAATCTTCAGAATAATAAAATTGTTTTATAGATTGAGTCTCTTTTATATAATATTGTTTATTTTTTTCAAAAAGCGTAAAATAAGAATCATATACTCCGCCCTCATAAAAACTCTCTATTGCCAAAAATCTGTCTTCGCTGTCACTGATAAAATTACCCACAGCCACTTCGCTTAAGCCAAATTCGCTATTTACATCAAAAATAAAATAACCGCCGCTTTTAACAACTTTTTTCAAATCTTCAAAAAAATCAATAAATTCCTGCGGGGCTAAATAATTTATCATATCAAATGTTGCAGTTGCAATATCAAACTGCTCTTTAATTTCATTCAACTCTGATACTTTAGCATTTACTCCTGTTTTTTTTGCCTCTTTAACCATTAAAGGGCTTCTGTCTATCCCTAAAAATACTCTGTTTTCATACCTTTTTTTTAAAGAAGAAAGAAAAATTCCTTTACCACAGCCTATATCCAGCAAAGAGTTAAAATTTATTTTAGAAAGTTCTTTGTAGTAATACTCATAAAGTTTAGGCGCAACTTCCTGCACGCCTATTAAATCTTCTATTTTTGCATATAAATCAAGAGCATCAATACTGTTTCCCTCAGGCACGCTTTTCCACCGCTTCTTTTAATTTAGAATACAAATCTAAAATTTCACTCTTTTTTTCAAAAAAACTATTTTTGTTTGCAATTAAATGAGCACTCGATTTCATTATCTCTTCTGCAACTATAAGCCCGTTTTCTCTCATTGTTGTGCCAGTTTCTACAATATCTACTATTGCATCTGCCAATCCTACCAGAGGAGCAAGTTCAATAGAACCGTAAAGTTTTATAATTTCAACACCAACAGCTTTTTTGGCAAAATAATTTTTAGTAATATTTACCATTTTTGTAGCAATTTTAATATCCGGGCGGCTCCAATCTAACTTATCGCCCTTTTTAATACCTATTGCAACTTTACATTTGCCAATTTGCAAATCCAATAAATCTAAAACATTAAGCTCTTTTTCAGTAATTACATCAAGCCCCACTACCCCTAAGTCTGCTGCACCATACTCAACATAAGTGGGCACATCTTGATTTCTAACATTTAAAAATGTAAATTTAGGGGTTTCTAAAATCAGTTTACGGCTCTCAAATTTAAATTCGGCATTAAAAATTTCTGCCATCAGTTCCATTGTTTCTTGAGCAATCCTGCCCTTTGGCAGCGCAATTGTCAGCATCCGCTCTCCTTAATTACTTTTTGCATACCTTCAAATATCAGCACTTTAGAGTAAATTGCCCCGTCTATATAATTTGCAACCAACTCTCCGTCGCCTCCGCAACAGTAAACCGGCAGCTTTTCTCTGTTTATATGCTTAATAGTTAAAATAATCGGTGCAATTATACCGTAACTTATTGTAAGTTTGGTGCTACTTTTTGGCAATATATTTAAGTCTATTTTTTCTAAAGAATCAATTTTTAAAACAGACGAAATCTCTTCATAACTCTTTTTTAAGTGCCAAATTCCGGGTATTATAACCCCGCCTGCAAATTTACCGTTTAGTTTTTTGTCTATCGTAATCGCACTGCCGGCATCTATATAAACACCGTCTCCTCTGCTTAAAAGAAAAGCTTTCCTATCAATTCCCATACCTTTATATGCACCTTCGAGCTCGATATAAGGAGAAATATCAATCCAAGCACTCACTTTATGCAATTTTTTAATATTATTTGGATTAACATTAATATAATAAAGTTTTTGATTGTAATATTTTTCTATTAACTTATCTAAAGTAAAATTCACAACCGATTTGCCGTCGTATAAATGGGCAAATCGGTTCCCTATATCAGCTAAAAGCATTACTCGTTAAATGAGCCTATCGAAGTTAATTTTTGATATCGTTTATCCACAAGCTCATCTTTGGTTAATATACTCAGCTCTTTAACAGCATTTAAATAATATTCTTTAACAGCATTTGCAGCTGCCGCTTTATCTCTGTGGGCTCCAATTAAAGGCTCATCAATAATATCATCTATTAATTTATGTTCTTTTAAACTATCAGGAGTGATTTTTAAAGCTTTTGTAGCCTGCTCAACTTTGCTTGGGTCATTCCATAAAATTGCACTGCATCCTTCTGGAGAAATAACACTAAATACAGAATACCTCATCATCGCCAATTTATCTGCAACACCGATAGCAAGCGCTCCGCCGCTTCCGCCCTCGCCTATAACTACTGAAACCAAAGGCACTCTGACACCCGAAAATTCCATTAAATTTCTAGCAATTGCTTCACTCTGCCCCCGCTCTTCTGCTCCAATTCCAGGATATGCGCCCGGAGTGTCAATAAGCATCAATACCGGAATATCAAATTTTTCAGCAAGTTTAACAGCCCGAAGAGCTTTTCTATACCCCTCAGGATGAGGCATACCGAAATTTCTTTTCAATTTATTTTTTGTTCCGCGCCCTTTCTGCTCACCTATAAGCATACTCTTTTGCCCGCCAATCCAGCCTAAGAAACAGACAATTGCCGGGTCGTCTCTAAAAATTCTGTCACCGTGAATCTCTTGTGCATCTTCCATAATTAAACGCATATAATCCAAAGCGTAAGGGCGGTCGGGATGTCTTGCAAGCTGCAGTTTTTGATAATCGCTCAAATTGCCAAATACCTTTTTAACCTCTCTACCTAAATCTTTTTGCAATATATCTACCGCCGCTTCATCTCCGCGCGCTTTTGCAGACTCTAAAGAAAGCTGAAGATCTTCAATAGACTTTTCAAAGTCTAAATATGTCGCCATCTTATTAACCTTGATACTTTTTAAAAATAACCACCCCGTTTGTTCCGCCAAAACCGAAAGAGTTGCTCATAACAATATTTAAATCCGCTTTTCTTGCACCCTCTGTTACATAATCTAAATCGCAGTTTTCATCAGGAGTTTCATAATTAATTGTAGGAGGAATAACCCCCTTATCCATAGCCATAACTGAAATTACCGCCTCTATTGCACCTGCCGCGCCCAAGCAGTGCCCAATCTGCCCTTTTGTAGAGCTTACCGGCGGACAATTATCTTTGCCTCCTAGCAACTCTTTAATAGCTGCAGTTTCATTTTTATCATTTATAGGAGTAGATGTTCCGTGAGCATTAATATAATCCAGCTTAGGTTCACCTGCCATTTTATAAGCAGCTCTCATAGCTCTTAAAGGACCGTCCATTGTAGGTGTAGTAATATGATTTGCATCTGCGCTTTCGCCAAATCCTATTAGCTCGGCATAAATTCTTGCCCCTCTGGCAAGCGCAGATTCTAATTCTTCTAAAACTAAAGCGCCTGCGCCTTCCCCCATAATAAATCCGTCGCGCTCAGCATCAAACGGACGGGAAGCGTGTTTTGGGTCATCATTTCTGGTTGAAAGTGCTTTCATAGAAGCAAAACCTCCTATTCCGACAGCGCATATTGCCGATTCCGCACCGATAACAAGCATTCTGTCTGCTCCGCCGGTTATAATGGTTTTTGCCGCCTCATTAATTGCATGAGTTCCCGCCGCACAAGCTGTTACAGAGCTTAAATTAGGTCCTTTAAGATTATGATAAATAGAAACAAAACCGCCAAGCATATTAACCAAAGCAGACGGAATAAAAAACGGCGATATTCTTCTAGGACCTCTTGTTTCGCATATAACAGAGTTTTTTTCAATAGCAGGCAAACCGCCGATTCCCGATGCACTGCTGACTCCAAAACGCTCTCTGTCGATACTGTCGTCTATTTTAGCATCTTCCATAGCCTCTTTTGCGGCAACTAATCCCAACTGAATAAATCTGTCTGCCTTTTTAACCTCTTTTGCCGCCATCACTGCGGTAGGGTCAAAATCTTTTACCTCTCCGGCAATTTGGACAGAAAGTTTTTCCGGATTAAACAGGCTGATTGTGTCAATTCCGCACTCGCCTGCAGTTATAGCATCAAAAGCGCTGTTTTTATCGTGTCCGACACTGTTTATCATACCTAAACCGGTTACTACTACTCTTCTCACGATAGCTCCTATAAAATTAATAGATAACAAAACTCCTAAAAGTTTTCTTATCTACCCTCCTAAAGAGGGGAAAATTAAGCTTTAGCTTCTTCTATAAATTTAACGGCATCGTTTACTGTAGCAATGCTCTCTGCACTCTCATCAGGAATTTCAATATCAAATTTTTCCTCTAATGCCATTACTAATTCAACAACGTCAAGGCTGTCTGCACCTAAATCTTCAACAAATTTAGAATCTTCTTTGATTTCATCTGCATTTACACCTAATTGCTCAGCCACAACTTCTTTTACATCATCTAAAATTGCCATTCATAACTCCTTATAAAATATGGCATAAGTATAACCAAAATTGGTTAAAAATAGCCACTATTTACTTTAAAATATCTTTAAAGTAAAATTTTTGTTACACTTTTATCTTTTTAAAATCAAAACTTACTTTGGTTCCAATCCCTTTTTTGGACTCTATATTTAACCTGACCCCTTGTATATCGCAATATTTTTTTACTATGCTCAAGCCAATCCCCTCGCCCTCATTCGTATTGTCTTCTTGATAATATCGTTGAAAAATAAAAGGTAATTTTTCTTGCTCTATCCCTATTCCGTTATCTTTAATATAAAGCAGACTGTCCTCTATGCCAATTTCAATAGAACTGCCTTTTTTAGAATATTTCATAGCATTTTCTATAATATTGTCAATTACCTGTTCTAATCCTATCTTATCCGCTTTTACCCTTAGCTGTTTTAAATTCAAAATAAAATTATTTCTATTTAATTCTTTAAAAAATTCCACCCTGTTTTTAACCAGCTCATCAACTCTAAATTCTTCTTTTTCAATATCATAAATCTCTTTCTTTATATTATAAGCAAGCATTTTATAAAGTCTTTCTAATCTGTCCAATGCCTCTTTTATTCGATTGATTCTTTTTAAATCTTTTTCTTCACTCGTTTTTTTTTCCAGCATTTTAATATTTGCTTCTATTGTCGAAATTGGCAAATTTATTTCATGCAATGACTCTTTAACTAAATGCTCCAGCATTCTATCTTGCATTTCTTTTGGTTCAAATGCTATAATAGTAAAAGCATAAGCGCTAAAAAATATTGCAGGAATCAAAAGTATAAACGATAAAATATAATTGTTTTTTACAAAATCCAGCCTGACAAAAAGCAAATAATGCAAACCAAAAAGTAAAAAAACAATTATTATAAATAGTGCAATAAGCTGTTTTTTCATATCTTATCACTGTGGAAAATATATCCAAAACCGCGAACAGACTCTATCGCTTCAGGAAAAAGGTTTTTTAATTTAACCATATATACACGAATTGTAGCTTTATTTGGTTCGCTATCACCCCACAGTTTTTCATAAATCTCTTCATAACTTACCGCTCTGTTCGCATTATCAACCAAAAGCTCTAAAAGCAAATAAATCCTAAATCCAAGCTTCAGCGGCTCGTTTTTATAAAAAATCTCTTTTTGCTCCCTGTCTAAAACATAATTGCCAAGCTCAATTTTATCACTCTTTTTTGTCCGCTTTAAAACTGCATTTATGCGAAGTAAAAGCTCATCTAAATCGACAGGCTTTTTAATATAATCATCCGCTCCGGCATTAAACCCCTCTATTAAAGAGTTTTTATCATCCCTGGATGTTATAAAAATCACCGGCGTCTCATCCCCGCTGTTTTTTAAAGATTTCAACGCCTCTATGCCGCTCTCAAAAGGCAGGTTTATATCAAAAAGATACAAATCATAACTGTTCTCATAAGCTAAATCGTAAGCCGTATAAGGATCTAACGCCAAATCCACAGCAAAACCTTCATCTTCTAAGAAATCTTTTAAAGTTTCGCTAAAAAGCCTGTCGTCTTCTAAAAGCAGGATTCTTTGAGACATAAGCTTTATCCTTGATTTTATATTTTTTGTGTTTATTATAGTATAATAGTATTAAATGTTTATAAATGGTTTTTTGGGTAATTTAGAAAAATTGTATTGTGTTTTTGGCTTTCAAAAGGCACTTGTCTCTAATTTTTTTAATAATTAACCCAAACTTTTGCAGTTTTGCTTCATTTGTTAGGGCTTTGAAAATATAAAAAAGTCCAAATTTATTGGAAATGGGACTTCAGCCCCATATGTTTAATACCGTTTTAAAGTATTTTATTGGTGAGACTAAAGTCTCACTTCCAGGATTTTCTGACTTTTTCATACTATCTTAACTTTTGCAAGCTCTTGTGGAGGCTTTACTGCTTAAAAAAAGGCAAAGCCACCTTATTAACTCTAAGCTCTTGGCTCTTAGCTCTCAGTTTCTCAAAACGCTTGCTCCCGAGCTTCGCGGTTCACTTCGTTCGTCAGGGCTTCGCTTTCGCAAGCTCTTGTGGCAGCTTCGCTGACACTCTCTTTGAGAAAAACGCAAAGAAATTTGCGTTTTCTTAACGCTTGCTCCCGAGCTTCGCGGTT
>JALWKP010000004.1 GCA_027081355.1 Campylobacteraceae bacterium | reverse complement strand
ATTTCTATATTATCAGAAACTACAAAACTATTGTTTACATCTTTTAACTGTTTAAAGTTTTTATCTTTTCCCCCGATTTCAAAAGTATATGTTTCATCTAAAATAAAATCTCCGCTTTTAGGATAGTCTAGCTGATGATTATAAGATACAGCAGAGGCAAAAAATGTTTCTCTTATGGTTCCTATTTTTGGATTTGTGCAGAATATGGAAAATAGATTGGTATTATCCAAATAGAGTTTTTCAGGTTTAGAAATTATGCTTATCCCGCTTGATTTTGCGCCAAGTATTCTAATTAGTCCTGCAGCTTGCAATATTCCTAAATATTTATACAGAGTTCTTTGGTTTAAGCCGACTGCACCGCACAATTTAGAGATATTTATATCGTAAGGTTCGCTTTGGCAAAGCATAATCATCATCTTTTTTAAAGAGTTGATTTTATCGTAATCTATCGCATAAATAATCGGCAAATCGGTTTCTAATACCTGCATAGATGACTGTAAGAGTTTTTGTGTATAACTTTTTTTGCTGTTTTTATAAAACGGATAAGCGCCGCTGTTTAAATAACTTTCGAAATATTCAAACGGTTTAACTTTTTGAAGTATATCCATTGATATATTTATATGGTTATTTAAAATTTCTTTAAGAGTGTAAATAGAAAAATTTAAGTCTGTTTCTAGCTCTAAATACTCACGAAAAGAAAGCACCGGCAATTTGTAAATTATAGCTCTTCTGCTTAAATCGGCTTTGGCATTATCAATTGCAACTGCACTAGAACCCGTAAAAATTACTTGAAAATCAAAAAAACTGTCGTGTATCAGTTTTAAATCGGTTTCGAAATTTTTTAATTTATGTATTTCATCAATTACAAGTAATTTACCGCCTATTTTTTGAAATTCGTTTGCTATTGTAAAAATACCTAACTGAGTCACCAAAGGGTGGTCGGCAATTACATATAAACTTTTTGTTTTAGAAGATACCTTTTTTAAATACTGCAAAAGAATAGTTGTTTTACCTACACCTCTTGAACCAAGTATTCCAATAAGTCTCTCTGTTTCATCTATATATTCAAATAAAAACCTCTTATATTTTGGAACTTTTTGCGCAATTATCTGATTAGACAATTGCAATAACGGCTCTATCATAGTATTCCTTTACAAAAAATAGGCTATATATTTTGTATTGTAATGCAAAATATATTAAAATAAACTTACATTAGAAGTTAAAAAACCTTTGTTTTTTCTAGCACTTTAATATGTAACCCAAAGCTGGGAAATTGTGAAAAAACTCTAAAAAATTTGCCATCGCCGTCATTCCAAGCGTTGCGAAGAATCTCTTTACAGCCGTTCTATCAAGATTCTTCGCTTCGCTCAGAATGACTAAAATGGGTAGTTTTACAGCAATTTTAACTTATTTCACAATATCTGGAGCTTTGGACAAGTAATAATAACTTTGTTTTTTGCTAACACTATTTTTAATGCATAGGCGGTTTGTTTTTATTGAAAATGTTTAAAATATCAATTCTATCTTTTTTTAAATTGACTCTGTAAACTATTGTATATCCTTTATAAATCATATCTCTAATATATTCATCATCAAAATAAACGGATTTTCTATATTTAAATGGGAAATACGGCAGACTGTCAATCAGCTTATCCAACTCATATAAAAACTTTTCACTTGCACTTATTTTATCTTGAGCAATATAATGAGACCACTGCACAATAGTAAGCCCAAATTACGGCACTATAAAATATCATAAATCAAAAAAATTCCTCTCTGCTTAGCTTTGGCTAGGCTTTCGAGTAATTTTATTTAATTTCTGATACTTTCTAGCACCATACTTTGGAACTAACT
>JALWKP010000003.1 GCA_027081355.1 Campylobacteraceae bacterium | reverse complement strand
TGTCTGTCAAGCTTAATTTTGCAGTGTCTATCTCTTGCTGCTTCCCATTGCTTAAATTGGCTAAAACTTTAAATGCAGCCTCTCCTTTTACTCTAAGCTCTATATTTTGCGGAGAAATTGTAATAGAGTGCACAGTTACAGGATTTTTCTTAACCTCTATGTATCTTTTTGCTTCTGCCCTATTACCGGAGCTGTCAATTGCTGCATAAGTTATTGTGTAATTTCCCTCTTTATTTGTATTAACACTTCCGCTAATTGTTACATTTAGCTCTCCATCTACATTATCAACTGCAGTTGCACCCTCTTCGGTGTAACTATCTCCAACAAACAAAGAGATATTGCTCTTTCCATTTAGCGTAATTACCGGCGGAGTGGTATCTGCAACTTTTACAACTCTAATAGCTTTTGCTTCGTTTCCGCTTACATCTGTTGCAATATAGGTAATATTATAATCACCAAGCGTATGAGTATCTACGCTTCCTTTTTTAGTTACTGTAATATTGCCTTCGGCATTATCGCTAGTTTTAACTCCCGGGTCGCTAAAGCTGCTGTCATACTCTAAAATCAGCGGGTTATCGCCTAAAATTTTTATTGTCGGCGGGGTTGTGTCGGTTACATTTACTATCCTTGTTGCATTTGCTTCGTTGCCCGAAATATCAACTGCGCTGTATTTAATTTTATACTCACCGACTCTTTTACTGTTTACCTCTCCGCTTTTGCTTACATTTAATTCACCATCGGCATTATCAACAGCTTTTGCACCCGGGTCGTTAAAGCTGTTGCCAGCTTCTAGTGAATATGGATTATCTCCGGTAATTGTAATAACAGGAGCTTCGGTATCTTTTTGAATTGTAACTGTTACGCTATCTGTTGATTTTTTAGTTAAAAAACCTTTCTTCTCTGTTATGGTAAGTAAAAAAGTAAATCTCTTTTTGCCTTCAACATCAGGGGCTATAAACCAGGCTTTTGCTCTGTTTTTATCTTGCAAATCAACTTTTTTGCCTCTAATCTGCCTCCATCTGTATTTAACTATTTTCCAGCCGCTTTCAGGGGTAGAACCTGAGCCGTCTAAAATAACTTTATGCCTGGAAAAAGCCGTCTGGTCAGCCCCTGCATCAGCACAAGAGCTTATTATAAACGATGCTAGTAAAACTGCCATATAAATTATTATTTTTCTCATAAATGCCCTTTTATAAATTTTAGTAAAAATTATAATATTAATGGTATATAATCAAACTAAATAAGCAAAAATAATAATATTCCATAAAATGCGGGGGGTAAAATGATAATCGGTATAATGGAATTAAAAATTTTTTAATTTTTCTAATCTTTTGTTACATATTTTCACAAAAGAGGATTGTTTTATTGTTGAATTTGGAGAATCAAGGTGACAACTAGTCTATTACAATAAACAGCTTATGCACGGCAGAAGATGCAAAATAAAAAATTTCAATCCTCCTCCGGATGCGGCACGATTACATACGCTTTGGAGCCGTTTATTGAGTGGTAAACGGTTGTTTTGTAAAGTTTGGAGTAATATTTAATAAGAATTTCTTGCAGGGTCGGTTCTATTGATGGTTTAAACCAGCCGTTATTGCTTATTAAAATTAAAAATTTCGGGTAATCTTGGTATGTTTTTTTATTTGTTCCTTCGTAGCAAATTGCTATTTTATAGCGCTTGCCAAGAGCGTTTATATAAGTAAAGTTTTTATCTGCGCCGTAATCTACCGAGCCGTCGAAAAAGATTTTGTTTACGATTTTACCCATCCATTTTGGCAGAGGATTAGCCTCGCCAAACGGGACTAAAACAACTTTATTTGCAACACTCCAATTGCCGTCTTTAATAATGTAAGCGGAATTTTTGTAAT
>JALWKP010000002.1 GCA_027081355.1 Campylobacteraceae bacterium | reverse complement strand
AAGGGGCTGCATGGAGATATGAGCCAAAAAGAGCGAGAAATTACGATAAAAGAGTTTAAAAAAGGCTCTTTAGATATTTTAATAGCAACAGATGTTGCCGCGCGCGGGCTTGATGTTAATGATGTAAGCCATGTTTTTAATTACCATATACCTTTTGATTCGCAAAGCTATGTGCATAGAATCGGCAGAACCGGGCGTGCGGGAAAAGAGGGGATGGCAATTTCGATTGTGACTCCGGGCGAGTTTAGAGCTTTGCAGAAAATCCAAAAAAGCGTAGGCAGCCAAATAGAGAGTAAAGTAATTCCAAGAATCAGCGAAATAGAGAGTAAAAAAACACTTGAAATCGTAGAAGAAATTCTGTCGCAAAAAGTGCTGGAAGACGGAGTAGAGCTTGTAGAATATTTAAAAGACGGAATGGATATAAATACAATCGCTTATAAATTAGCTTCTATAATTATAGGCAAACACGAAATAAAAGGGCGTGACAAAATAGGCAAAAGCGCAAGCGAAATCGAAACCCTTTTAAAAGAGAGTAAAAACTCTAAAGAGGATAAGCGAAAAGGCAGAAGCCGAAACCGCCGAAGAAATTACGGCAATAGCGGCAGAAACCGAAGCAGAAACAGAAGTTCAAATTCAAGACGGAGATGAGGTTTTAGTTTTTTGGTTTCTAGTATAGATGATTTGCAGGAGCGGACATATGTGCCCGCCCTTTTATATCTCAAATCCCAAATCCTACATCCCGCATCCTAACCTTCAATTAAGCTTTTTTAGATATAATTCGCGCGGTCTGTATTCTGGGAACAGAAAAGACACATGCAGTTATTCCTTGATAAGGTTGCGCATTTGCGTTAAGGGCTGCAGAGGTATAAACCTATTATTACTATTTTTACAAGGAGCTAACCTATGGTTACAATGAAAGATTTACTTGAGTGCGGTGTGCACTTTGGTCACCAAACAAGACGCTGGAATCCGAAAATGAAAAAATTTATTTTCGGTGAGAGAAAAAACATTTATATTATCGATTTGCAAAAAACGCTTCGCTACTTTAAATACACTTACAATGTTGTAAGAGATGCTGCGGCAGAAGGTAAAACAGTTCTTTTTGTAGGAACAAAAAAACAAGCAAGAAATGCTATTAAAGAGCATGCACAAAGATGCGGTATGCCGTTTGTTGCTACAAGATGGCTAGGCGGTATGCTTACAAACTATCCGACAATCAGAAAATCTATCAGAAAGCTTGAAGTTATCGAGCAGATGGAAGAGAACGGTCAAATTAACCTTTTGACTAAAAAAGAAGCCCTAATGCTTAGAAGAAAAAAAGAGAAGCTTTTAAAATATTTGGAGGGTTACAGAGATGTTAAGAAAACCCCTGATATGTTATTTGTAATAGATGCAGTTAAAGAGCATATTGCAATTAAAGAAGCTAGAAGAATGGGTATGAAAATTATCGCGCCTTTAGATACAAACTGCGACCCTGATTTAATTGATTATCCAATTCCGGGCAATGATGATGCAATTCGTTCAATCAATCTTTTCTGCCGTGAAATTGCAGATGCAATTATTGAAGGCAAAGCTTTAGCAGCAGAAGAGAGCGGTGAAGAAGCAGAAGGAACAACAGAGGGAATTTCTGAAGCTGCTGCAGAAGCTGCAAATGTAAGCAAAGAGGAAATTGCAGAAGTAAAAGAAGAGTTGTCTGAAGAGGCAGCAAGAAGCGCAAAAGAGACAAAAGAAGAAGAAAAGCTAGAAGCTAAAGAAGAAGCGCAAGAAGAGAAAAAAGGCGATGATTTAACAAAAATTAAAGGTATCGGTAAAGCGTATCAGGCAAAATTAAACAGTGAAGGTTTCTTTACTTTTGAAGACATTGCTAATATGACAGAAGAGCAAATTGCTATGATGGAAGAAAAACACAGCTTTAGAGGTGACTTTAAAGAGTCTGTTGCTCACGCAAAAGAGCTTGCAGCTGCTAAATAAGGAGAGATTGATGGCAAATTTCGGACCAAAAGATATTAAAAAATTAAGAGAAACAACCGGCGCAGGTATGCTAGATTGTAAACAGGCTTTAGCTGCAACAGACGGAGATCAGGAAAAAGCGATAGAGTGGCTAAGAAAAAAAGGTCTTGGCGCCGCTGCTAAAAAAGCGAGCAAAGTTGCTGCCGAGGGAACTATTGCAATTAGAGTCGATGGCAATAAAGCGCATATGTTAGAGGTTAATTCTCAAACAGATTTTGTTGCTAAAAATGAAAAATTCCAAAGTTTTGTAAAGGAAGTTTTAGACCATGTAGCTGCTAATGATTTTGAGAGTGCAGAAGAGATTAATGCAAGCGAAATTAACGGTCAGCCGTTTGCAGATTATTTGGCGCTTCAAATTGCTACAATCGGTGAAAATCTTGTTGTTAGAAGATATGCAAAAGTTGTGAGCAGCGGTTCTTTAGGAAGCTATGTTCACTCTAACGGAAAAGTCGGTGTTATTGTAGCAAGCGAAACAGCAGGCGTAGAGGACGCTCTTAAAAATATTGCAATGCACGCAGCTGCAATGAATCCTAAATATTTAAATGAAGAAGCCGTTCCTGCTGAGGTAATTGAAAAAGAGAAAGAGATTGCAAGAGAGCAGTTAATTAAAGAAGGTAAACCGGAAGCAATCTTAGAAAAAATCTTGCCGGGTAAAATTAAAAGATTTATGCAAGATAATACTTTAGAAAACCAAAAATATGTTATGGATGACAAAATTACGGTTGCACAAGCTTTAAAACAGGCTAATGCAGATGCTAAATTGAGCGATTATGTTAGATTTGAGCTTGGAGAAGGTATCGAAAAAGTAGAAGAGGATTTTGCGGCCGAAGTTGCTAAGCAAATGGCTTAATCTAGCTTTATATGCGGCTTTTGCCGCAACTTAAACTACTATGACTTCAGATAATCTTTTAACTATTTTAGAAAATAGCAACCTTTTTTTAAGCGGCGGAGCCGGCGTAGGCAAGAGCTACCTGACTTTAGAAGTTATAAAAAAAATCCAAGCTAAAGATAAAAATGTTATTCCTTTAGGAAGCACGGGCATAAGTGCCGTAAATATCGGCGGATACACTCTGCACAGCTTTTTTATTTTTGGTTTGGCAAAAAATTTGCAAGAGTTAAAAACGCAAGATAGTAAAAACAGAAGCCGCATAAATGAATTAAAAAAAGTTTTGCAAGCTGCTGATTTAATTATTATAGATGAAATCAGCATGGTTTCGGCAAAACTGATGGATATGATATATTACAGGCTTTTCTCTTTGGGATATGGCGGCAAGTTAATGGTTGTAGGCGATTTTTATCAATTGCCGCCTGTTATAAAACAAAATAGCGAAAACTCTCTTTTTAAAGAAGAGGTTTATGCTTTTGAAAGCTCTGCTTGGGAAAAGTTTGGATTTACAAGCGTAATTTTACAAGAGGTAAAGCGCACAAGCGATTTGGAATTTATTAATATTTTATCTAAAATCAGAGTAGGGGTGTGCGATTTGGAGGTAAAAGAGTATTTGAACTCTTTAATGCATAAAAAACTTCCGCCCGAAATTGAGCCCACTTATCTTTTTGGCAGAAATGCCGAAGCTAACGATATGAATAGAGAGAAATTATCTAAATTAAACGGGCAGGAAGCTATCTATTTTGCCGATACTATTAAGCATAAAAGGGTGCATGAAAAAAGATTGGAAAGCTGGTTTAACTCTCTGCCTATTTTAAATGCTTTGCATATTAAAGTAGGTGCGCCGGTTATTTTTACGGTTAATCAGTGGGGCAAATTTGTAAACGGTCAGCGCGGTGTTGTAGTTGAGCTTGGGGAAGATTATATTACTGTGCGAAGCAAAGGGCGCAATATTACTGTGACACAGGCAGATTTTGATATGCTGGTATTAAATAGCGAAACTTTAGAAGCAGAGAGTGTTGCCACCGTTTCGCAATACCCCATAAAATTGGCTTATGCAATTACTATACATAAATCGCAGGGGATGAGTCTGGAGAGTTTGGTTTGCAATTTAAATAATCTTTTTGCGCCAAGCCAGCTGTATGTTGCAATTTCAAGAGCAGTTGAGCCGAAACTTTTAAAAATAGAGTATGACAGATACGATTTTAACAGTTATTTAAATAGGGTAATTGCAAAAAATGAAATTGTTGATGAGTTTTACAAAGGGTTAAAAAATGAAAATTAAGGTTTGCTCAATCGACAAGAAAGGTAAAAAAGAGTTGTATGAACCGCTTTTAGAGCATTATAAAAAAATAGCAAAGCCTTTTGCAAAACTGGAGACGGTTGATATTTTTAACAACTCTATTGCAAAGGCGCAAGATTTATCACCAAAAGCAGCACAGGAGGCTTATGAAAAGGCTTTTTTGCCGTATCTTAAAGGTTATACCGTAGTATTAGACCCGGAAGGAGTGGAGGTAGATAGTTTTGAATTTTCTAATTTACTACGAAAAAATGGCAATATTACATTTTTTATAGGGGGTGCTTATGGATTTGGGTATAATTTCAAAAAAAAGTGCGATATATCAGTTTCTTTTGGTAGAATTACAATGTCACATAAAATTGTAAAAGTTTTACTTATGGAACAAATTTATCGCGGATTAACAATAATTAATAATCATCCCTATCATAAGTAGGAAGGAAAGGATTGTGCAATGTATAAAAAAGAAGATTTAGAACAGTTAAAGAGTGAACTTGTTGAGTTGGCAAATAAAATTAAATTTAATATCAATAAGTCAAGAACAGATATTGAGCTTATGAGGAATCAAAGCCCGACAGACGAAGGTGATTTTTCTTTACTTATGAATGATACTTCGATTGAAGATACTTTAATAGGAAAGCAGATAAAAAAATTAAAAGAGATAGAAATTGCTTTAGATAAGATAGATGACGGAACTTACGGTATTTGTGAAATGTGCGAAGAGGAGATAGGAATTGAGAGGTTAAAAGTTAAACCGTTTGCAAAATTTTGTATTTCTTGCAGAGAAATTAATGAAAAAGAGGGTAAATATATTTAGTGTTATAAAATTAGAAATAATATTGTGCCAAAATTAATACACAAGGAAGGGGTCTAAAGCTATTTAAATTAAAAAAATTCTAGTATAATTGCGTTTAAAATTGTGTATTTGGCACTTTTTATCTGATTATCTATTGGATTTTAGTGTGTAATTAAAATAAAAAGGGGTAAATTATGAGAATTGGGTTATACATAGTATTTGCTTTACTATTTATTATTGCGGTTGCAGTTGGAACATATTTTATAAATCCGGCTACTTTTGCTTTTGATGTTTTCCAAATTCATATGCCAAAAATTCCGGTAGCAGTTTGGGTGGCTTTACCTGTTGCGCTATTGGCGGTTTTTTCTGTTTTGCATATGTCGTTTTATGGCACAAAAAGCTTTTTTGCAAATAGAAAATGGAAAAGTGATGCAAAAAAATTGGAAGATTCTATTTATTGGTCTTTAATTAAAGAGCCGACTGCTGTTAATTATTCAAATGAAGAGATAAAAAGTGCTGCTGCTATTTTATCAGAATCTTATATAGAACCTTTGGAGTTAGATTCTAGTGATATTTCTTTTAAAATTAAAGAGACGGCTAAAATGGTTAAAAAAATTGAAAATGGCGAGTATGTAGATTTAAAGACACAAAAATTTGCTAAACATTTAAGCCAGAATAATCCTCTTATTATAAAAAATGATTTTAATCATATAGAAGCTGACCCGAAATTTGCACTTAAAGTATTAGATTTTAAAGATAAATATTCTATTGATATGCTTCAAAAAGCTTTAGATAAGGTTACTGAAACTCAAGATTTCTTTACGCTTAAAAAGTATGCTACGCTTCTTGGCAAAGATAGATTTTTTAAACTTTTAGAAAGAGCAAAAGAAGAAGATATTGGTTTAAGTGTAGATATGCTTAAGAATTTTATAAAAGATTGCAAGCTTGATTGCAGAGATTATTACAAAATGGCGCTTGTTACGCTTGATAAATTTACTCCGGATGAAAACTTAGAACTTTATAAAACTTTTAGCAAAGAGACTGAAGAAGCGGTTCCTGCATATCTGTTTATGCTTTTTAGATATGAAATGTTAGACAAAGTAAATGATATTTTAGAAGAGCATGCAGAAAATGAGTATAAAGCATTTAGAGCTTTATATACTTTGAAAAAAAGCAAATACAATTATACTACAGATGATATTTTGACATTAGATAATGTATGTAAATGATTTTAGACTTTTCTAAACCTCTTTACTTTTTAGCCCCTCTTGCGGGGCTGACAGATTTGCCTTTTCGCAGTGTTGTTAAGAAATTCGGCGTAGATGTAACCGTTAGCGAAATGATAAGCTCTAACGCTTTGGCTTACGGCAGTAAAAAAACGCTGAAAATGTTAGAAAAATCCCCTCTGGAAATTCCGTATTCTGTGCAAATTGCAGGCAGCGACCCCGAAATTATAAAAAGAGCTTTAGATATTATAAATGAGCGAGACGGAGTTGATATTGTAGATTTAAATTGCGGATGTCCGGTGCCAAAAGTTGTAAACAACCTTCAAGGCGCTGCGCTTCTGACCGATTTAAAAAAGATGGGCAGAGCAATAAAAACAGTAAAAGAGCACTCTAATAAAAAATACACTTCTGTTAAAATAAGGCTTGGTTTTTTAGAAAAAAACCATTTAGAAATTGCTAAAGTTTGTGAAGATAACGGAGCCGATTTTATAGCCGTTCACGGCAGGACAAGACGCGGCAAATTTAAAGAGAAGGTAGATTATGATGCAATTGCCGAAGTAAAAGCGGCAGTTAAAATACCGGTAATTGCAAACGGCGATATAGATACTCCGTCCAAAGCAAAATGGGTGCTGGAACACACTGGTTGCGACGGTATTATGATAGGCAGAGGGGCGGTAGGCAAACCTTGGATTTTCAAAGAGATAAAAGAAGGATTAGAAGAAGCGCCAAAAGAGTTAATTACCCAAGTTGTGCTTGAGCATTTTGACCAAATGTTGAACTTTTACGGCGAATATGGTGTGATATTATTTAGAAAACATCTGCATACATACTCTAAACACGGTTACAAAAACGCCACAGGCTTTAGAGATACAATAAACAGAATAAGCGACCCAAAAGAGGCAAGAGAAGTTATAGAAGAGTTTTTTAGGAATGGGTAATTTGTTGATTTGTTATTTGTATATTGGTTATTGGTTTGTAAGATTTTATGGCATTTTTAAATAATAATTATATTTTTTTCAAAGCCTGCAAGTTTACTAACATAGCATTTTATAGTAATGTATATTACAGTAACCTATATTACGATAAATTTAAGGGAATATCCATTGTTGTTAAATTAAGCACAAAATTATTAGAGGAGCCCTACAATGCCATTAAGTTAAGGATTTTATATCCATAAAATGCACAAAGCTTAAAGCTCAAAGCTAAAAGCTGATAGAGAAAAGCATCTCGTCATTCCTGGCTTGACCAGGAATCCACAGTTTAAATAACCAAAAAAGTAAGGAATCCAAATTTTTTGGTTACAAAGTCTGTGGATTCCCGCTTTCGCGGGAATGACGCAGTGACAGCTTTTTACTTTTAGCTTTAAGCTTTAAGCCAATAAATGGATATTTTACTCTTAACTTTATGGTAATGGAGGAGCCCTATATTCCCGAATTTAAATCCAAGGTCAATAATTTCTTCACTTCCCGTCATTCCAAGCGTTGCGAAGAATCTCTTTACTTCCGTTCTACTGAGATTCTTCGCTTCGCTCAGAATGACGATTAAGACAAATTTTCTGAACATATTTATAAACTCTTGCTTTCTTAGATTGGTGAGATGGTTAGCTTTTAGCTTTGGGCTTTAAGCTTTTGCCAAAAAAAAGGATAAATTTAATAGCATTGGGGCTTATTACCCTTACCTACATCCTAAATCCTCACTCTCTTAAATAAGCCATTCTTTCATTACATTTTGTGTGAATATATTAAATAATTTTAAATTTGCTATATTATTTAATATACGATTAATGAATTTTATGTTATTCTTAAGTATCTAATTGGAGGTGTTAGCTTGTGGATGGCGGAAAAATTTTTTGCGAAATAGAGGGCAGATTGGATAAAGTGCTTTCACACAAGTTAAACAAGAGCCGTAATCAGGTAGAGAAACTGATAAAAGAGGGGTTGGTTGAGGTAAACGGGAAAACTGTTTGTAAAACTTCTTTTAAGGTTTCTTTAAAAGATTGCATAGAGTATCGCTTCAGGGAAGCGCAAAAAGCCGATTTTAGCGATATAGATATAGAGATAGAAAAGCTCTATGAAGATGATGATATTTTAATTATTAATAAACCTTCGGGTTTGGTTGTGCACCCTGCGCCGTCGGTTAAAGAGGCAACTCTTGTAGATTGGCTAAGAAAACAAAATATCAGGCTCTCTACAATTAGCGGCGAGGAGCGCAACGGGATAGTTCACAGGCTTGACAAGGGCACAAGCGGAG
>JALWKP010000001.1 GCA_027081355.1 Campylobacteraceae bacterium | reverse complement strand
TCTTGGTGGTGTCGCTAGAGGGAGGGTCACACCCGGCTCCATCCCGAACCCGGAAGTTAAGCCTCCCATCGCCGATAATACTGCCGGCTACGCCGGTGGGAACGTAGGTCGATGCCATCTTGAGACGGGTTTTATTCTTCTTTATTTTCCCATTATTTTTTCTTTTGTTTATTATTTTAATTACTTTTATAATTGATTAATCACAAACTTATATTCTTTGCAATCATTGTATTGTTTATAATTTTTTTGAATTTTTAAATAAATTTGATATAATCAAAAATAAATAATATTTAGTATTTGGAGTTTAAATGACTAAAAAAGATATATTAAACTATTTGTCATCCAATAAAGAAAAATTTCAAAAAGAATTTGAAGTCGATAAAATAGGTCTTTTTGGTTCTTATGCTCGTGATGAGGCGACTTCTAACAGCGATATTGATATTTTCGTGCATATGAAAGCGGATTTATTTAAAATATCAGAATTAAAACAGCAAATAGAAGATGATTTGCAAAAAAAAGTCGATATTGTAAGAAAACACAAACATATTAAGCCGCTTCTTTTAAAAATGATACAAAAGAATATATCGTATGTCTGATAAAGAATTAATTCTGCTTTCTCTTCTTGAGGATATTAAATATTCTATATAGAACTTATTTCAAAAAGATTTAAAAGTATTAACAGTGCCGATGATTTCATAGCTGATGAAGAGGGTTTAGATAAATTAGACAGTATTTCTATACGATTAGTGGCTATTGGAGAGGGTTTTAAACATATCGATAAATTAACAGATAAAAAGTTGCTTCCAAACTATCCAAATGTAAACTGGAAGGGCGTTAAAGGGGTTAGAGATGTTTTATCTCATCACTATTTCGATATTGATGCAGAAACAATTTTTGTAATATGCAATAACTATTTAGATGACTTATTAACGGCTACAAATTGAATGATAAATGATTTGAAAAAATTATAGACAGGATTGCTTGAGTGCTTAAGGGTAACTTGTATACTTTTGTATTGCTGTTTGGTGGCAATATGGCTGCTGGCTAGGTTGTTACTGAAGTATTTTATTTAATGTTTATACTTATTGATGTTTTAAAGGGCACCTCTAATAATAGGTGATACCCACAACATCTTCAGCTTTCGTCTAGGCAAGGCGCATCTTTGAAGTCATAGCCGTAGCTAAGTCGAAAAGATGCAACGCAGCATAGGCGGAAGCTGAAGATGCCCTTCGGGTGGGCTTTGCAGACGCAATCTTGCACAAGATATTTAATCGTCTTAGCTACGGCTAGGATTCATAAATCTCTTGCACAATCTTGCATCTGCAAAGCCCATTGTGGGTATTACCTATTGTTAGAGGTGCCCTAAAGTCTTTCTTTAAATAAATTTAAGGAAGTAGAAGTTAAAAGTTAAGCCCTGACCCCGATTTGTTGATTATAATGCAGATAATAAGCTTAGTAAAAAAGAGGCAAAAGAGTGCAAATTGCCAATTAAAATTTTTGAAAAATATGATTATAATAAAAATAGCCTATATAGGTCAAAACGATTTGGAGTTAATAAAAATTCATACTCTATTTAAAAGAATAGATGCAAATAGCAACGGTATAATTGACTTAAATGAGTTTAGAGATAAAATGGCTAATGTTTGTGTTGTTTTTTAAATAAATTTTTACTAAATCTAATGTAAAGCCTGGGTCAAACTTGCCAAATTGGACTTTGACAGATAATATATATTAATTTTTAGTGCTTGTTAAAAAATATAAAAAGGATACAATATGGAATTAAAAAATCTTATTATCTCTTTAGAAAAACGCCCAATGATGTATATAAATAATACAGATATATTTATGCTTTCAACATTTATTAATGGTTTTTTACTT